>NZ_JBIIWV010000030.1:0-17590 GCF_044338735.1 Flavobacterium sp.
ATAATAACTACATTATTTGTTTTTGGGATAATATATTTCAACGTAATGATTTTCTTTATGATCTCTTCTATTCTATTTTTTATTGTGAGATTTCATTTTATGATTTATAAATTAAATAAATCCAATCAAGATGACAAATAATTTAAAAGTTTTAAGAGCAATAAAAAACATATCCCAGGAAGAACTAGCAAAAGAAATTTCCGTGAGCAGACAAACTATAAATGCTATGGAGAAAGGTAAATATGTTCCATCAACTGTATTAGCATTAAAATTAGCAAAATACTTTGAAAAAAATGTAGAAGCTATTTTTACATTAGAGAGTGAAGATTAAAAAAAATCCCGATTTCTCGGGATTTAATTTATTTTTTGAATTTTGAAATGCCTTCATCTAACCATTTTTTGTATTCAGTTGCATCGGGTGTGTAGCCTATAGGGTTGGAAATATCTTCACCTTCCGAATTCAAAATCACATAATACGGTTGTGCATTATTCTTGTATCTAGTAATTTGATAATCGCTCCATTTGTTACCAATGGTTACGATTTCTTTACCCGTTTCTTTCGATACATATTGTGCTTCTTTTGGCAACTCGCGCTTGTCATCGACATACAATGAAATTAAAACTACTTTATCTTTTAATAGATATAAAATTTCAGGTTTCGACCAAACAAAATCTTCCATTTTTCGACAATTCACACAAGCATGACCTGTAAAATCTAATAAAATAGGTTTTCCTACTTTTTTGGCATACGCTACTCCATCTTCATAATCATGAAAAGCAATAATTCCGTGTGGTCCTGAATGTGCGTGTTCAGGTAAATCAATAGCTGTAGTAGTATTTGATGAAGAAGTTCCAATTCCACTCGGACTTTCGCTATAAGTCATTGGCGGTGGAAATCCAGAAATAATTTTTAAGGGTGCGCCCCAAAGTCCAGGGATTAAATAAATCGTAAAAATGGTTACAAAAATTGCCATAAACAATCTTCCAATAGATAAGTGCGTCAAAGGACTGTCGTGTGGCAATGTCAATTTTCCGAACAGATATACAGCCCAAGTTCCAAAAATAGCAATCCAAATTCCTAAGAATACTTCACGCTCTAATAAATGGGCTTGAACTACTAAATCGGCATTTGATAAAAATTTAAAAGCTAAAGCCAATTCTAAGAAACCAAGTGATACTTTAACCGTATTCAACCATCCGCCAGATTTTGGTAAGGTGTTCATCCATCCTGGAAACATTGCAAACAACATAAAAGGTAACGCTAACGCCGATGAAAAACCAAGCATTCCAATTATTGGTGCTAATCCGCCTTTTGAAGCCGCTTCCACTAATAATGTTCCTACAATTGGACCCGTACAAGAAAAAGAAACAATTGCTAAAGCCAATGCCATAAATAAAATACCTATAAATCCACCTCTATCAGCTTGTTGATCTACTTTATTAGCCCAAGAATTAGGTAAAACAATTTCAAATGCACCCAAAAATGAAGCTGCAAAAAATACTAAAAGTCCGAAGAAAATTAGATTAAACCACACATTTGTAGATAACGCATTTAATGAATCGGCGCCAAATATTCCGGTTACTAGTGAACCTAAAATTACATAAATTAATATGATTGAAACCCCATAAAAAATGGCATTACGTTTTCCTTGAGCTTTAGTTTTACTTTGTTTTGTAAAATAACTAACTGTCATTGGAATCATTGGAAATACACATGGTGTTAGCAAAGCAGCAAAACCGCCAATAAACGCCAAAAAGAAAATTGACCATAGTCCTTTTTTCTCTTCAACTGGTGCTTCATTATTTTGTGCTGTTTTATTTTCAGATGCATTCGACGATTGAACAGCACTTACCGAATCAACAGTTTGAGTAGTTGAATCAGATGCGATTACAGCAGTTGAAATGGCTTGAACTTCCATTATTTTGATTTCAGGTAATTGAAATGTAAATGTGTTGTCTTGCTGAATACATTGCTCTTTACAAGCTTGGTATTCAACATAAACTTTTACTTCTTTGAATTTGGTATTAGTAACTTTAATTACTTGTTTAAACTGAGCAGTTTTAGCAAAATAATATTCATTCACTTCAAAAATATCGTTGAATACTTTCTTGTATGCACTCTCTTTTGTTTTGCCTACTAAAGTATAATTTCCTTTGGCATTTTTAAAGTTAAAAACCGTTGGAAGTGCGCCTCCATCTGGAGTATATTGCGAATACATATGCCACTCATTTTCGATGGTAGCTTCCATAACCAATTCAAATTCGTTGGCTGATTTTTGAACTACTTTACTCTTCCATTTTACAGGATTTAAAATTTGTCCTTGAGCAAAAAAGGTTATTAATAATAAAATGTAGGTGAATTTTTTCATTAGTTTATTTCAATTTTTATAGGATTTTTTGTTGTTTCATTTGCAATGAATCGATTGTCTGCGCGTTTACCAATGATCCAAACAATTTGATCTTCTGCACATAATAACCATTGATTTTCTTTATCTAAAAGTGAATATTTTTCGTCTTTAAAATACTTACTCAATTTCTTTTTTCCATTCATTCCAGCGGGATAAAAATAATCGCCTTCTTGCCATTTTCTAATCGTGAGTGGAAATTTTAGTGCATCTTCATTTACAAATATACAATTTGAATCGGATTCTAAATGGTTAACCACCTTACACAATTCAAGATTTAAGGGAATATTAACTTTAGAAGTCATCGATTCAATTGTGTAAACTTCTTCTTTGTTGTTGTATTTTCTTTCGGAAAGGATTAATTTCTCTCGGTCTTTCAACAATACATGCGTTTCAGAAAAAACCTGTTTTCCAGATTGCGCTTCGACTAAATCATAAATATCATTCCAAGCCGAAAACCCATATTCTTTTAGCCATTGGTACAAATAGGCTTGGTAATTTTGTAATTTTAGTAATTGAGTTAAATTTATTTCGAGTTGATTTTCTTCCTCCTTAACTACTTTATCATAAACTAATTTTGCAGCATCATCAACCAAACTTTCTGCTTGTTGTAAATGATTTAAAGTATTTTGAAACGAATCTAAAAACCCAGCATTCAATTCTTTAAATAAAGGAATAATCGAATGTCGTATTTTATTTCGAAGATATTTATCTGAAGCATTGCTGGAATCTTCTCGCCATTTAATTTGATTTTCTGCTGCAAAATGTTCAATTTCCAATCTTGAAAAAGGCAATAGCGGACGAATAACATTTCCATTTTGAGCCGGAATTCCCGTTAATCCTTCTAACCCAGTTCCTCTTGAAAAATTAATCAAAACCGTTTCAAGTGAATCATCTAAATGGTGTGCCGTTAAAACATAATCAAATCCAAGTGAAATAATTTCTTGAAACCATTGATAACGAAGATTTCTAGCGGTAATTTGAATAGATTCTTTAGTATTGGTTGCTATTGTATTTGTGTCAAAATACTTCGTGTGAATTGGAATACCATTTGAATTGCAGAATGATTCTATAAATTGTGTTTCTGCATCACTTTCGGCACCTCTTAACATAAAATTGCAATGCACTACTTCAAAATTCAACTTGAGTTGGGCACATAGATGAATTAAAACCATACTATCAATTCCACCACTAACCGCTAAAAGCAATTTCTTGTCTTTTAGTTGGAGAAAATTTTGTTCGATATGATTTTGGAATTTTATAAGCATTCTCAAAAGTAATTAGTAAAAAGGGAAAAGGGATTAGTTATCTGATAATTTATTTATAAGTGAATTTAGCATTTTTTCTATTTCAGTAGAAAAATCATTGATTTCTTTACAATCTTCTCTTGAAATAAAACCTAAATTTATTGCAATTTCAATTTGGGTTTGACATTCAAACAAAGAGCCTCTTGAAATCTGCAAAAATCGTGAATAATCTTTTTTATAATTTCTGCCATAACCTTCAGCTATATTTGAAGGAATAGAGACAGAACTTCTTCTTATTTGCGAAATTAATCCAAACTTTTCACTTTCAGGAATTTTTGAGGAAAGAGTATAAACCATCGTAACCCAACTCATCGATTTTTGCCAAACTATTAAATCTCTATAACTTTTCATATCTATTGATTTTACTTTTCCCTAATCCCTTATTACTTTTCCCTATCGTAAAACCTCAAACATGGCTTTTGCCTTTAATAAACATTCTTCATATTCTTGTTCTGGAATAGCTTGAGAAGTTATAGCACTTCCTACAGAAAACGAAAGATACTCATTTTTTGCATTATACAAAATGCTTCGAATGACCACATTAAAGTCGAAATCACCATTTGGTGTGAAATACCCCACTGCCCCACTGTACAATCCACGTTTAGTTTCTTCCAATTCTTCAATGATTTGCATGGCCGAAATTTTTGGGGCACCTGTCATACTTCCCATTGGAAAAGTCGTTCGGATGATTTCAACTGGTGAAGTCGTGTTTTCTACTTCGGAAACAATTGTAGAAATCATTTGGTGCAATTGTTTGAACGAATAAATTTGGCACAATTCTTCTACTTGAACACTTCCTTTTGTAGCGGTGTGCGATAAATCGTTTCGAACTAAATCAACAATCATGATGTTTTCCGAACGCTCTTTTTCGTTTTGAACTAAATTAGATTTCAATTGTTCGTCCAAAATCGAATCTTCACTTCGCTTGGCAGTCCCTTTTATGGGTTGGGAAATGACTTTTGTTCCGTCTTTAAGCAAATAACGTTCGGGTGATGCTGAAAGTAAATAATGATACTGATTCTTGAAATACACGGCAAAAGGTGGTTCAGAAATAGTATTTAATTTATGATAAATTTCTAAAGGATCAATTTGAGCATTTTCGGCATAGAATTCCATACAAAAATTAGCTTCATAGATATCGCCACGCTGAATGTGTTCGAGCATTTTGGAAACTTTTAAAAGATAATTTTCTTTTGAGATGCGTTGGTGAATTTTGATGGATGATGGATGATGGATGATGGATGCAATAGATAAAATTTCTTTGAAATCAGCTTCAATTTCGTCATCGCACATTCGTAAATACTGCATTTCAACTTGATTTCCTTTAATTAAAAACAACTTTTTAGGTTGAAAGAAAAACAAATCGGGAAAGGCTAATCCGTCGAAATTATTGGAATGTAACTCTTCGGTATCGTTTTTTAAATCGTAGGACAAATAACCAAACAACCAATCTTTCGTTTGACTTTGGTACTGATACAAATCTTGAAACGCATTTTCATAATCGGTTTTAATTGAGGTAAAGGCATTAACGGCTAAAACTGTATCATAACTCGAATACTTTTGATGATAGGCATTTGAATCTAAAAAAACGACTTCCCGAAATTGGTTAGCCCAATGCAGTAATTGCGTTTTAAAATTTGGAAAGGATGAAATATCTTTTGTACCAGTTGTTCTCAATGCATTAATATTTGTCCAAAAATACAACAAAAATTAATGAAAATTTTTCACAATAAAAAAAATCTCAAACTCCTTTGAAAATGGAATTTGAGATTTTTATCCTTCGACAAGTTCAGGATGACAAAATTTGATTTACACGTGTAATGCTCTGTTTTCAGTTGCGGCTAAAGCGGCTTCTTTAATGGCTTCAGCAAATGTTGGATGCGCATGAGACATTCTTGAAATATCTTCTGCACTTGCTCTGAATTCCATTGCAGTAACTGCTTCGGCAATTAGATCGGCACACCTAGCACCAATCATATGAACACCTAAAACTTCGTCCGTTTTTGCATCGGCTAAGATTTTTACAAATCCATCAGTGTCACCACCTGCTCTTGCTCTTCCTAAAGCTTTAAATGGAAAACTACCCGATTTAAATTCGATACCTTCGGCTTTCAATTGCTCTTCTGTTTTTCCTACAGCAGCCACTTCTGGCCAAGTGTATACAACACCCGGAATTAAATTATAATCGATATGAGGTTTTTGTCCTGCTAAAATTTCAGCAACCATTACACCTTCTTCTTCCGCTTTGTGCGCTAACATCGCTCCACGAACTACATCACCAATTGCATAAATATTAGCAGCCGAAGTTTGTAAATGATCGTTTACTTCAATTTGACCTCTATCGGTAACTTTTACACCTGCTTTTTCAGCGTTCAATCCATCAGTATAAGGACGACGACCCACAGAAACTAATGCATAATCTCCTTCTAATGTAATGATTTCTCCTTTAGCATTTTCAGCTTTAACGGTAACTACATCCCCTGCTCTATCTACCGATTGAACTTTGTGAGACGTATAAAATTTCATACCTTGTTTTTTCAATACTTTAGTCAATTCTTTTGATAAAGAAGCATCCATTCCTGGAATGATTCGATCCATAAATTCTACTACAGAAACTTGCGCTCCTAAACGTAAATATACTTGTCCTAATTCAATTCCGATAACCCCACCACCAATAATTACTAAGTGTTTTGGAACTTCTTTCAGTTTTAACGCTTCAGTAGAAGTGATGATTCTGTCTTTATCTAATTTGATAAATGGTAAGCTAGATGGTTTAGAACCTGTAGCAATTATGATGTTTTTTGATTCGATGATTTCCGAAGAACCATCTGCTTTTGTTACTTTTACAGAAGTAGCGCTTTCAAACGAACCTAATCCATTAAAAACGGTAATGTTGTTCTTATCCATTAAGAATTTAACCCCACCCGAAGTTTGATCCACAACCGCTTGTTTACGAGCAATCATTTTCTCTAAATTCACTTTAACTTCTCCCGAAACTTCAATTCCGTGATCGGCAAAGTGTTGTAATTCTTCATAATGATGCGAAGAAGCTAAAAGGGCTTTTGAAGGAATACATCCCACATTTAAGCATGTTCCTCCAAGAGTTGCATATTTTTCAATAATGGCAGTTTTAAAACCTAATTGGGCACAACGGATTGCCGAAACATATCCTCCAGGTCCAGAACCTATAATGGTTACATCAAATTGACTCATGATTTTATATAAAGTTTGTTGTTTGACTTACATTCGGGTACAAAAGTACGGCTTTTTGAATTAAATAGTTATAGATAAATTGGTAAATTATTAGAGTTTTTTTTATAAAACAAAGGCGGTAGTATTTTTAACTTCACCTATCATAAACGAACTGTGCGTACTACCTATGTGTTGCAAACCTGTAAGTTTAGTTACCATAAATTCGCGATATTCTTCCATGTCTTTAACACTCACCTTTAGTATATAATCATAATCACCACTCACATGAAAACACTCTGAAACTTCATCTAATCGAACTACCTCATTTTCAAAAGTATGTATCACATCTTTTGTATGCTGAATTAACTTTATATGACAAAAAACCACAAAAGCCTTTTCAATTTTATTTCTATTCAAAAGAGCTACATAATTACGAATAACACCTTCACGTTCCAGTTTTTTGATTCGTTCATAAACTGCTGTCACCGAAAGATTTAAAATCAAAGATAATTCTTTCGTTGTTTTTTTTGTGTCTTCTTGAAGTAATCCTAAAAGTTTTTTGTCAATTGCGTCCATAGGGAAATATTTTAGATTAAAAATTATTGTTTTTGGGTTAAATATTGGGATATTATAGTTTTATAAACTACAAAATTAAAAATTTAATGAATAAAAAACTAATTTTAATGAAATCTATTGAAAATATAATTATGTTTTCAGAAATTTGAAATCTATTCAAAAACTAAACCTCAAAGTTATGGAAAAATTCAATCCAGCGGACCGAATTCAAGATTTACAATATTTTGGCGAATTTGGCGGCGTAAACCCTTCAATATCTGATAGTTCTACTTACACTTTTCTTTCTGCAAAAACAATGTTTGACACTTTTGAAGGAAATGCAGAAGGTTGTTATTTGTATTCTAGACATTCTTCTCCGAGTAATTTATATTTGGATAAGGCCATAGCAGCGATGGAAGGCACCGAATCGGCAAATGTGGCTGCTTCTGGAATGGGCGCCATTACTCCTACTTTATTACAATTATGCGGAAACGGAGATCATATTGTTTCAAGTCGCACCATTTATGGCGGAACGTATGCCTTTTTGAAGAATTTCGTGCCTAGAATGGGAATTCAAACAACCTTTGTTGATATTACTAAATTAGACCTTGTAGAAGCTGCGATTACACCCAATACAAAAGTTTTATATTGCGAAACCGTAAGTAATCCATTGTTAGAAGTTGCTGATATTGTTTCACTAGCAAAGCTTGCTAAAAAACATAATTTAAAATTAGTTGTTGACAATACCTTTTCGCCTTTATCGGTAGCGCCTGCAAAATTAGGCGCAGATATTGTAATTCATTCATTAACTAAATACATCAACGGAAGTAGCGATACGGTGGGCGGTGTGGTTTGTGCGTCGCAAGAATTCATCAACAGTTTAAAAAATGTAAATGATGGTGCAAGTATGTTATTAGGTCCAACAATGGATAGTTTACGTTCGGCTTCGGTAATGAAAAATATGAGAACATTGCACATTAGAATGAAACAACACAGCTATAATGCAACGTATTTGGCTAACAAATTTGAAGCAGATGGCATTAAAACGGTGTATCCAGGATTAGCAAGTCACCCAAGTCATGTCATTTATAAATCGATGATCAATCCAGAATATGGTTTTGGTGGCATGATGACTATTGATGTTGGTACTTTAGATAAAGCCAATGCCTTGATGGAATTGATGCAGGAACGTAATTTAGGCTATCTAGCGGTTAGTTTAGGATTTTATAAAACCTTATTTAGCGCGCCCGGAACTTCTACTTCATCTGAAATTCCATTAGAAGAACAGGCAGAAATGGGTTTAACCGATGGTTTGATTCGTTTTTCAATAGGACTTGATAATGATATTGAACGCACCTATCAAATGATGCGCGAATGCATGAAAGAATTAAACATAGTTTAAAACATATCCAATAAAAAAAGCCCTCAAGTACTAATTTGAGGGCTTTTTTGTTTTATTTGTTTTTCAAATTCAGCTTACTATTTTTTCGGCTAAAACTAAAATAGATAATTAATCCGATGAGTAACCAAATGGTGAAGTAAATCCAATTCCACACACTTAATTCGGCCATCATGTATAAACAACTTACCAAACCAAGCAACGGAATTAAAGATAAATTTTGTCGCCAAGACCATACAGCAAAAAACACTAATGAAATTAAGAAAATCCACATAGGAATTTTGTGTTTGAAAAGAGCAAAACCACTTTCATATTTTAAGCTATCATCGATTGGCATTGCATCAACAACATTTTTATACCTTACTTCATCTTCCGATATTGAACTCAACACTTCTTCTAAATCGGCGTTAGTTTCTTTTACAAAACCTTTCTCTTGTAAAAATGATAAAACTGCTTTAGTTTGCGTTTCTTCAAGAGAAGTTACAATTGTTGCTGCATCGTTAATTTGTTTTTCATTGGTAATAAAACCCATAGTTGCAGACTTATTTACAGTAAAAGCAATAGAAATTCCTAAAAATAGTAAGAACGGAAAAACATATTTTGAATTCAAATAGGGTGTTTTAAATTTTCCTCTAGGAATATCCGTTCTATTTTGCAAGACCAAAACACCTGCACATACTAATACAAAGGCAAACAAGGTTCCAATACTACATAAATCGGTAACCATAGTTAAATTTAAAAACAAAGCCGGAACCGCAACTACAAAACCGGTTACAATAGTTGCAAAAGAAGGTGTCTTATATATTGGATGTACTTTTGAAAATCTTTTTGGCAATAAACCATCACGACTCATACTCATCCAGATACGTGGTTGTCCCATTTGAAAAACCAATAAAACACTAGCCATAGCTACTACAGCACTCACAGCAACAATACCAGACATCCATTTTAAATCGAGTTTTTCAAAAACAAAAGCTAACGGATCGCCTACATTTAAATCGGCATAATTGACCATACCGGTTAAAACTAAAGCTATGACAACATATAGAATCGTACAAATAATAATTGCCCACATCATTCCTTTTGGTAAATCGCGCTGTGGATCTTTACATTCTTCAGCAGTAGTAGAAATGGCATCAAAGCCTATATAAGCAAAGAAAACAGCCGACACACCTTTTAATATTCCTCCTACTCCATTTGGTGCAAACGGATCCCAATTGGCCGTATCTACATAAAATATTCCTACAGCGATAACTAACAAAATGATACACAGTTTCACCACGACCATTAAGTTACTAGCGTTTCTTGATTCTTTCATGCCGCGATATACTAACCATGTAATGATTACAATGATTAATAAAGCGGGTAAATCGGCAACCAAATGAAAACTTCCAATAGTAGGCGCTGATGTCCATGCTGTATAGGCCGATTGTAACGATTCGGATAAATTTTCAAAAGTTTTACCACCATTCATCAAAGCCGTAGCTTCTTCAAATCCTTTAGATGCCGTTAAATAATCCATTTGAATCCATTGGGGCAAATGCAAGCCGCCGCTTTCGAGCAAACCCGTAAAGTAATCACTCCAGGAAATGGCAACAGTTATATTACCAATGGCATATTCCATAATTAAAGCCCAACCAATTATCCAAGCAATGATTTCACCAAAAGCGACATAAGAATAGGTATAAGCACTTCCTGAAACCGGCACCATTGAAGCAAATTCGGCATAAGCAAAAGCAGCAAAACTACACGCAATGGCAGTAAATATAAATAGAAAGATTACCGCGGGGCCTCCATCAGCACTCGCTTTTCCAATCGTACTAAAAATTCCTGCACCAATAATCGCAGCAATACCAAAAGCAGTTAAATCTCTAGCAGTCAAATGCTTTCCTAATGAATGGTGTCCATCGGCTTCATTTTTAGCTACTTGTTTTAAAATATCTTCAACTGTTTTTCTTCTGAATAAATTTGAAAAATTCATATTTAATTGGGTATTAGTGTGAAAAAATTATGAAAAACAAATATAGGATTTTATTAATAAGTACAAACAAAAATTAGCATTCCTCTAATATAAACAAAATCTATATTCAAATAAAAATTAACCATGACTTAACTATAGTTGTGGTTTTTTTATTCGTATTTTTGATAAATTAAACCGAATACAGAACATAAATTTAAAATTGTAAATACAGTAATGGAAAATTCAAACGACATTAGCAAATGTCCATTTCATCAAAACCAAAAAGGTTTGAGCGATGGTGTAAAAAACCAAGATTGGTGGCCAAAATCACTAAACTTAGACATTCTTCATCAACATGACACAAAAACTAATCCGCTTGGAGCAGCTTTTAATTATGCCGAAGAGTTTAAAAAACTAGATTTAGAAGCACTTAAATCTGATTTGAAAAAATTAATGACCGATAGTCAAGATTGGTGGCCAGCAGATTGGGGTCACTATGGCGGATTGTTTATTCGTATGGCATGGCATTCAGCTGGAACGTACCGAATTTCTGATGGTCGTGGTGGTTCTGGAACAGGAAATCTTCGTTTTGCACCATTAAACAGTTGGCCAGACAACGGAAATTTAGACAAAGCCAGAAGACTATTATGGCCTATCAAAAAGCAATATGGCAACAAAATTTCTTGGGCAGATTTAATGATTTTAGCTGGAAACATGGCTTATGAATCTATGGGATTAAAAACGTTTGGATTTGCTGGTGGACGTGAAGATATTTGGCATCCAGAAAAAGATATTTATTGGGGTGCAGAAAAAGAATGGTTAGCAGCATCGGGCGGCGAAGGTACAAGATATTCTGGTGAAAGAAACCTAGAAAATCCACTTGCAGCCGTGATGATGGGGTTAATCTATGTAAACCCAGAAGGCGTTGATGGAAAACCAGACCCATTAAAAACAGCACATGACGTTCGTGTAACCTTTGAAAGAATGGCAATGAACGACGAAGAAACCGTTGCATTAACAGCAGGAGGTCATACCGTAGGAAAAGCACATGGAAATGGCGACGCATCAGTATTAGGAAGAGAACCAGAAGCTGGAGAAATCGAAGAACAAGGCTTTGGCTGGAAAAATCCTAAAGGAAATGGAAACGCTGGAGATACTGTAACCAGTGGTTTAGAAGGTTCTTGGACTACAAACCCAACAAGATGGGATAATGAATACTTCGATTTGTTATTAAAATACGATTGGGAATTAAAGAAAAGTCCAGCTGGAGCATGGCAATGGGAACCTATCAACATCAAAGAAGAAGATATGCCTGTTGACGCTCACAACCCTTCAGTGAGAAGAAATCCAATTATGACCGATGCCGATATGGCAATGAAAATGGATCCTGCTTACAGAGAAATTTCGGAACGTTTTCATAAAGATCCTGCTTATTTTTCTGATGTTTTTGCAAGAGCTTGGTTCAAACTAACCCACAGAGATTTAGGTCCAAAAGAAAGATATTTAGGTGCAGATGCTCCTACTGAAGATTTAATTTGGCAAGACCCAATTCCAAAAGTTGCCTATTCGTTGTCTGCTACTGAAACAGAAGAATTAAAAGCAAAATTATTAAATTGTGGATTAACTAGAGCGGAACTCATTAACACGGCTTGGGATAGTGCAAGAACATTTAGAGGTTCAGATTTTAGAGGTGGTGCAAATGGCGCTAGAATTAGCTTAACCCCACAAAAAAATTGGGTTGCAAACGAACCAGAAAGACTTCAAAAAGTATTGAATAAACTTATGGAAATTCAAGCTGGTTTAGATAAAAAAGTTAGTCTTGCTGATTTAATTGTTTTAGGCGGAAGTGCAGCTGTTGAAAAAGCAGCTCAAGAAGGTGGATTTGATGTAACCGTTCCATTCCACGCTGGAAGAGGTGATGCTACACAAGAAATGACTGATGCCGAATCGTTTGCAGTTTTAGAACCTACAAATGATGCGTTTAGAAACTTTATGAAAGCTAAATATGTAGTGCAACCTGAAGAATTAATGCTAGACAAAGCTCAATTATTAGGATTAACTGCTGCCGAAATGACGGTTTTAGTTGGAGGAATGCGTGTTTTAGGCACCAACTTCGGCGGAACAAAACATGGTGTTTTCACTAACAATGAAGGTGTTTTGACCAATGATTTCTTTGTAAATTTAACCGATATAAATTATAGTTGGAAACCAGTTGGTGACAATTTATACAATATTGTTGACAAAAAATCGGGTGCTACAAAATGGACTGCAACTAGAGTAGATTTGATTTTTGGATCAAATTCTATTTTAAGATCGTATGCCGAAGTATATGCACAAGATGATAATAAAGAAAAATTTGTTCATGATTTTGTAAAAACTTGGGTAAAAATAATGAATTTAGATCGTTTTGATTTGAAATAATATAGCTCAAGTGATTTTTTTAATAATACCATCAATTTTTTTGATGGTATTATTTTTTTATACTATTTCTATACATCAATTACTTGGAATCCTAACCTGTTTTGGAATCCAATTGGGTTTTGAAAATATAAAATTACAAGAACAAAACCAAGCTTGCTGTTTAGCCCCGATGGGAATGGAAATCCTTTTTCAAACGGCAAAGGTTACAAAAACCTTTGCCTTTTGAAAAAGATTGTAATGGATAGCGGGAACATGGAAACCAAAAAAGCCCAAGCCTTTCGCTTCTAAAAAAATTATTTATAAAACTTTTTCTTTAACCAAAAGGCTACGTTTACTAAGATAATCAAAGTAGGAACTTCGACTAAAGGTCCTATTACGCCAGCAAAAGCTTGTCCGCTATTGATGCCGAAAACACCAATTGAAACCGCAATGGCTAACTCAAAATTGTTTCCAGAAGCTGTAAACGATAAAGCAACAGCATCGCGATAATTGGCTCCGATTTTTTTGGCTACAAAAAACATCAAGAAAAACATAATCGTAAAGAAAAAGACTAAGGGTAAGGCGATTTTCAATACATCGAGTGGTAAATCCACAATCATTTCGCCTTTCAAACTGAACATCACCACAATGGTGAACAACAAAGCGATCAAGGTGATGGGCGAAACAAACGGAATAAATTGTTGGTTGAAGAATTTATCGCCCAAATACTTTTTAATCATATACCGACTCACCACTGCCAATGCAAATGGAATTCCGAGATAAATACCAACTGTTGATGCGATTTCTGCAATGGTAATGTTTAATTCTAACCCTTTTATTCCGAATAAAGGCAACATAACTTCCAAATAAAAATAGGCATACAAACTGAAGAAAAATACTTGCAACAAACTATTTATTCCAATTAAACCAGCAGTTAATTCCCGGTTTCCTTCGGCGAGTTCGTTCCAAACAATGACCATGGCGATGCAAGGTGCCAGACCAATAATGATTAAACCTGTCATATATTCGGGATAATCTTTAAGAAAGAAAGTTGCCAATAAAAACATTAAAAAAGGACCAACAATCCAAGTAATGAAAAACGAAGCTGATAACAACTTCGGCTTTTCAAACATTTGAGGCACTTTTGAAAAATCAATTTTGGTCAACGGCGGATACATCATTAAAATCAAACCAATAGCCAAGGGAATATTAGTAGTTCCCGAAGAAAAAGAATTGATAAATTCGGCTGAATTGGGAATAAAATACCCTATTCCTACTCCTATCAACATCGCTAAGAAAATCCAAAGCGTTAAAAATCGGTCTAAAAATCCTAATCGTTTTTTCATGTGTTTATTTGATTTGGGAAAATACAAAATAGAGTTCGCTTGCAATTTGTAAGCTACGTTCTGCATATTTTTCGTTCATAACTTCGGTACCATCAAAGGCTTTTGGGTCGTCGTATTTAATGGGAAAACGCGCTTCCGAACCAAAAACCATCGGACAACCTTCGTCGGCATTATTACACGTCATGATGGCTCCAAAGTTGCTTTTCGGATTAAAATCATCGAAATACGATTTAGAAAAACCAATAATAGGATGTTGATTTTCATCAAATTTTATTGCGTAAACTGGATTTTCTGAATCTGAAATTTTTTGAATTTCAAAACCTTGATTCGTTAAGGTTTCAGCGACTTTTGGAAACATCGCTGTGGCTTCTGTTCCACCAGAATAGCAAAAAACATTTTTAATTCCGAAATGAAATGCCATCGTTTGTGCCCAAATTTGAGTTAAGTGACTTCTTCTAGAATTGTGGGTACAAATGAAGTTCAATCGAATTTCTTCATTTGTATTGACTTTATTTTGAATGTAATCTATCAAAGGGTTTAAAATTTCCTTTCGTTCTTCGGAAACTACAATTTTAGTAATGGATTCGATATTTTTTGATATATTTTCTAACATAAATATTTAGTGAATAGTGAAAAGTAATTAGTGATTAGCTACTTATAGATTAAAATTTAACAACAACCCGAATATGGTGAACATGAAGCTTCTTTCGGTTTCCAATCCCCTATTTTGACTTTCATTTTTTCTGGCGGAATACCACAATTGTCTTTAGCTAAACAATCGGTTAATTTTGACTTTAGTTGAAAGTTCGTTCCGTCAAAATCTAAACTGAATTTTCCGACAGTTTCCTTCATTTGATATTCGACCTCGATTTCTAAATCTGTAATATGAAGTTTTTGCTCAGATAATTCGATAATTTGAATCAATTTTTCTGGATGTAATTTATGGTCGTAATCATTGGCCTCCCAAAGTTGGAAGTTTACTACCTCTTCTATACGAACAACTCCCCCGCAATCGATGAAATGTTTAGTAATTTTCCCAACTTCTGTTACATGGAAATGATTCGGCACTAAATCACCATTTGGTAATTGAAATGCTATTTGAGAAAGATTTTTTAGCTGATTTTTTATTTCTGAGAGTTTCATGATGAAGTTGTAATTTAGATTTTAAAAAAGAGAATTTATTTGACTTTTAGTATTTGACTTTTAACAACATTTACTCTTTAATTTATGCCGAATCATACTAAAATGATTTTCAATTATATCAATCGTTTCTGGATTAATGCAATAGCAAATGGCCGTTCCTTCTATGGTTCCTTTAATGATATTAGCATTTTTTAATTCCTTCAAGTGTTGCGAAATAGTGGGTTGTGCTAACGGCAATTCGTTTACAATATCGCCACAAATACAAGAGTCTACCGAAAGTAAATAATCTACAATTGCAATTCGCGCCGGATGTGACAAAGCTTTGAATAAGTTTGCAATCTCGTTTTGTGCTACTGAAAATGATTCTGATTTAGATGCGCCCATATTTTATAAATTATTATATTGCAATATTACGATAAACAAATATAATACACAATAAAAAATCCCGAAATTTCTTTCGGGATTAATTTTATAGTTACTGAAACGAGTTCAGTGGGACAAAAGGGAAATTATTATTTACCTCCTTTTTCCATTTTAGCTTTTAATTCAGCAAGAATATCGTTGTTGTCTCCTAATGTAGAAACTTGAGCAGGAGCTGAAGTATTTTCAGTTACTGTCTTAGCGATTTTCTCTTCTTCTTCTCTGAAGGTAGCTGTATGAGAAGCTACTACTCTTTTGAATTCTTTGTTGAATTCAATAACTTTAAAGTCTGCAGTATCTCCTTTTTTCAATTTTTTACCGTCTTCTTTTTCTAAGTGACGTGTAGGAATAAACGCAACGATATCGTCACCAAATTCTACTGTAGCCCCTTTGTCAACGATTTCAGAAATTGCACCGTTGTGGATAGTTCCAACAGCAAATGCATCTTCATATTTATCCCATGGATTAGCAGTAGTTTGTTTGTGACCTAAAGATAATTTACGTCCTTCAACATCTAATTCTAATACTATAACGTCTAAATTTTCACCAACGTTTACAAATTCAGATGGGTGTTTGATTTTCTTAGTCCAAGATAAATCAGAAATATATACTAATCCATCGATACCTTCCTCTAATTCAACGAAAATTCCGAAGTTAGTAAAGTTTCTAACGATTCCAGTGTGTTTAGAACCTACTGGGTATTTAGCTGTAATGTCTGTCCAAGGATCTTGTGTCATTTGTTTAATACCTAAAGACATTTTTCTTTCGTCTCTATCTAGTGTTAAAACAACTGCATCAACTACATCACCAATTTTCATGAAATCTTGCGCACTTCTTAAATGCGTTGACCAAGACATTTCTGAAACGTGGATTAAACCTTCTACACCTTCAGCTACTTCAACAAAAGCACCATAATCAGCTAAAACAACCACTTTACCTTTAATTTTGTCACCTACTTTTAATTCAGTTCCTAAGGCATCCCAAGGATGAGCGTTTAATTGTTTTAAACCTAATTGGATTCTTGTTTTTTCATCATCAAAATCAAGGATAACAACGTTTAATTTTTGATCTAATTCAAGAACTTCACTTGGGTGATTAATTCTTGACCAAGATAAGTCTGTAATGTGGATTAATCCATCTACACCACCTAAGTCAATAAACACACCATAAGAAGTAATGTTTTTAACAACTCCTTCTAATACTTGTCCTTTTTCTAATTGACCAATGATTTCTTTTTTCTGTACTTCAATATCAGCTTCGATAAGTGCTTTGTGAGATACTACTACGTTTTTGAATTCGTGGTTAATTTTAACCACTTTAAATTCCATAGTTTTATTTACATATTGATCGTAATCACGGATAGGTTTCACATCAATTTGTGATCCAGGTAAGAATGCTTCAATTCCGAAAACATCTACAATCATACCACCTTTAGTTCTACATTTAACAAAACCATTAACGAT
>NZ_JBIIWV010000141.1:0-5292 GCF_044338735.1 Flavobacterium sp.
TGCACCAATTGTTGGGGGTACCAATGGAATTTCGCCAATTTTCCTAACAACTGTAGATGTAACCGGAGGTATTGGAATTGATCTTAAAAACTGGGTTAAGAAATCGGATGCCAATGGTGAGCTTGTTCGCGATGAAAATGGAGAAACGGTATTAGAACAAGTATATTCAGTAGCTACAGGTACAGTTTTAACCATTAATACAAAAACTAAAAAATTATACAATGGCGATCAAGAATTGATTGATATTTCAAGATCTTTCACGCCACAAAAATTAGAGTTTATCAAAGCTGGTGGTTCTTATGCTATTGTTTTTGGTAAAAAAATTCAAACATTTGCTTGTAAAATATTAGGAATAAATATTCCAACGGTTTTTGCACCTTCAAAAGAAGTATCAGTTAAAGGTCAAGGTCTTACAGCTGTTGAGAAAATTTTCAACAGAAATGCAGTTGGAAATACTCCAGGAAAAGTATTACACGCGGGTTCTGATGTTCGCGTTGAAGTAAATATTGTTGGTTCGCAAGACACAACTGGATTAATGACGGCTCAAGAATTAGAGTCTATGGCGGCTAAAGTAATTTCCCCAATTGTAGATGGAGCGTATCAATCAGGATGTCATACTGCTTCTGTTTGGGATAAAAAAGCACAAGCAAATATTCCTAAATTAATGCAATTTATGAACGATTTTGGTTTAATCACCGCTCGTGATCCAAAAGGAGTATATCACCCAATGACAGACGTTATTCATAAAGTATTGAATGATATTACTATTGATGATTGGGCTATTATTATTGGAGGAGATTCTCATACAAGAATGTCAAAAGGTGTTGCTTTTGGTGCCGATTCTGGAACCGTTGCAATAGCTTTAGCTACAGGTGAAGTTTCAATGCCAATTCCTGAATCAGTTAAAGTGACCTTCAAAGGAACAATGAAAGAGTATATGGACTTCCGTGATGTGGTTCATGCAACTCAAGCGCAAATGTTACATAAATTTGGAGGTGAAAATGTATTCCAAGGTAGAATTATCGAAGTACATATCGGTACATTAACGGCTGATCAATCGTTTACATTTACTGATTGGTCTGCTGAAATGAAGGCTAAAGCGTCTATTTGTATTTCAGAAGACGAAACCTTAATTGAATCATTAGAGATTGCCAAAGGACGAATCCAAATAATGATTGATAAAGGAATGGATAACCATACCCAAGTACTTCAAGGGCTAATCAATAAAGCAAATAAGCGAATTGAGGAAATTAAAACAGGTGATAAGCCAGCTTTACGACCAGATGCTAATGCCAAATATTATGCTGAGGTAGAAATAGATTTAGATATTATCAATGAGCCTATGATTGCTGATCCCGATGTAAATAATAAAGATGTTTCTAAGCGATATACACATGATACCATTAGACCTCTTTCTTTCTATGGAGGAACTAAAAAAGTAGATTTAGGATTCATTGGCTCGTGTATGGTACATAAAGGCGATATGAAAATATTGGCACAAATGCTTAAAAATATTGAAAAACATGAAGGTAAAGTGGAATTTAAAGCTCCGTTAGTAGTAGCACCCCCAACTTACAATATTGTTGACGAATTGAAAGCAGAAGGCGACTGGGAAGTATTGCGAAAATATTCAGGTTTTGAATTTGATGATAACGCACCTAAAGGAGCTGCTCGTACAGAGTATGAAAACATGCTTTACTTAGAGCGTCCGGGTTGTAATCTTTGTATGGGTAATCAAGAAAAAGCGTCCAAAGGTGATACGGTAATGGCAACATCAACACGTTTATTTCAAGGAAGAGTTGTTGAGGATTCTGCTGAGAAAAAAGGAGAATCATTATTATCATCAACACCAGTAGTGGTTCTTTCGACCATATTAGGAAGAACACCATCAATTGAAGAATATAAAAAAGCGGTTGAAGGTATTAACTTAACTAAGTTTGCACCTTCTCATAAATTATTAGTTGGATAGTATTTCTTTTTAAATAATCATAAAAGTCTAAGTTTTCTTATACTTTTTACTTTAGTTTTAAAACAATTGTATTATGAAAAATTCTAAAATTACTTTGATTTTTATTATAGTTATTTCCATAAATGGTTTTATAAAATGTTCAAAAGGCAATGAAAATTATTTACCTGAAGCTTCTTATATTCCATTTGAAAAACAAGAAGTTGTTGGCTATCATGACTGGTCTTTGGTAGGTCCTTCTGGAGATCAAAAAAACTTAATTGCAGACCAAGGAAATGTAATGCTAATACATTTATGGGAAGCCAACGGATCTAATCTTGAAGAGTTAGAAATTTTTCAAAGAGTATACGATGAATACAAAACTAAAATGCAATTTTATTTTGTAACTGAAGATTCTCAAATAGTGGTTAGAAAATTTTATGAGCAACACAATTTTAATTTCCCTATATTTTATAGTATGAGCCCAATTCCTATTCCAATGAAATCAGATAAAAAGCCTTTTACTTATTTGATTAATAAAAAAGGAAGGATTATTGTAGCACAATCTAAAAAAGCTAATTGGAATAGTACATTATTTAAAGAAACACTTGACAAAATTTTAAAGTAAACTTTGAACTCTCGCGAAAGCGGGAGTTTTTTTGTTTCATTTCTTTTTTTATCTTTAGCAAAACTATTCAAATAAACTATGGAAAATAGCGAACAAGAATTTAAAAAAGAATTAGGCTTATTAGACGGAACCATGCTAGTTGTGGGTTCAATGATTGGTTCTGGAATTTTTATTGTAAGCGCCGACATTGTTAGACAAGTTGGTTCAGCAGGCTGGCTAATTGCTATATGGTTGCTGACCAGCATCATCACCATTGTCGCTGCCGTGAGTTATGGCGAATTGAGCGCAATGTTTCCAAAAGCGGGAGGTCAATATGTTTATTTAAAAGAGGCCTATAATAAGTTAATTGCTTTTTTATACGGGTGGAGTTTCTTTGCAGTTATTCAAACCGGAACAATTGCAGCAGTAGGAGTTGCCTTTTCAAAATTTGCAGCTTATCTATATGCGCCATTAAGTGATGAAAACATACTTTTTCATTTAGGGTTAGTTGACATCAATGCTGCCCAAATTGTTTCAATAATTACCATCGTTTTTTTAACCTATTTGAACAGTAGAGGGGTTAAAGATAGCAAGCTGTTACAGACTGTTTTAACCATTATAAAAATCCTTTCATTAATTGGTTTGATTGCATTCGGATTTATTTATGGCGCTAAAGCCGAAATTTGGAATGCCAATTGGGAAAACGCCTTTGTTTTACAATCATTCGATAAAGAAACAGGTATATGGTCTGCAATGGCTGGAACTGCAATAATTTCTGCAATTTCTGCGGCTATGGTAGGTTCTGTGTTTTCAAGTGATGCTTGGAATGGAGTTACTTTTATTGCAGGCGAAATTAAAAATCCGCAACGAAATGTTGGACTAAGTTTGTTTTTAGGAACTTTTATAGTGTCTTTAATTTATGTATTAGCCAATGTAATGTATTTGGCGGTTGTACCTCTTCAAGATATTGCTTCAGCGCCTTCAGATCGTGTTGCGGTGGTGGCTGCTCAAAATATTTTTGGAACAATTGGAACGACTTTAATTGCTGTGATGATTATGATTTCAACCTTTGCATGTAATAACGGATTAATTATGGCGGGTGCTCGTGTGTACTATACTATGGCTAAAGACGGGTTGTTTTTCAAAAAAGCTGCAAATTTAAATGAGGCCAGTGTACCTTCTTGGGCTCTATGGGCGCAATGTTTTTGGGCTTCTGCTTTGTGTTTAACAGGTAAATATGGTGATTTATTAGATTTTGTTGTAATTATTGTGTTGATTTTCTATATCCTCACCATTTACGGTATTTTCATTTTACGTAAAAAACGCCCTGATGCTGAAAGACCTTATAAAGCATTTGGTTATCCTTTTTTACCATTACTTTATATAGTTATTGCAACCGCTTTAAGTATTGCTTTACTTTTTACTAAATTTGCAACTTGCGGTTGGGGTGTTATAATTATGCTTACCGGAATTCCTATTTATTATATAACTCAGAACAAATAAAAATAAAAAAAAGCCAGAAATCAATTCTGGCTTTTTATCTACTAATAATAAGTATAACGTCTTACTTTAGCAATATATTTTGCCAAACGAATTACTTGGTGGCTGTAACCATATTCATTATCATACCAAACATAAAGTACGATATTTTTACCATCACCAGAAACAATAGTAGCGTTACTGTCAAAGATGGCTGGTGCTGAGGTACCTACAATATCAGAAGAAACCAATTCGTTATTCAACGAATATTTTATTTGCTCTACTAATTCACCTTCCAATGCATATTTTTTCATGATATTATTTACAGCTGCAATGGTTGTTTTTTTGCCTACTTCAAGATTTAAAATAACTAGCGAACCATTAGGAACTGGAACTCGAATAGCATTAGACGTTAACTTTCCTGCAAGACTAGGTAATGCTTTTGCCACAGCGCTTCCTGCACCAGTTTCGGTAATAACCATATTTAATGCTGCAGCACGACCTCTGCGGTATTTTTTGTGCATATTGTCTACTAAGTTTTGGTCGTTTGTATAGGCATGAATTGTTTCTAAATGTCCTTTAACAACGCCTAAAGTATCTTCTACTGCTTTCAAAATAGGCGTAATCGCATTGGTAGTACATGATGCAGCAGAAAAAATTGAAACTTCATCTGGGTTATAATCGTCATGATTTACTCCATAAACAATATTAGGAACACCTTTTCCTGGTGCTGTCAATAAAACTTTATCAACGCCTTTTGAAGTAAGGTGTCGTTTCAATGCTTCTTCTGTTGTAAAAGCACCAGTATTGTCGATGACTAAGGCTTCCTCAATTCCATAGGATGTGTAATCTATTTCTTCTGGCGAATTTGCCGTGATAATGTGAACAGTAGTTCCATTAATAAGTAACGCATTGTTTTCTGGATCTGCAATAACAGAACCTTGAAAATCACCGTGAACCGAATCATAACGCAATAATGATGCTCTTTTTTCTAATAAAATGGCGTCATTTTTATCTCGGGTTACAATGGCTCTTAAACGCAATTGTTGTCCTTTTCCAATTTTTGACATCATTTCTCGCGCTAATAAACGTCCAATTCTACCAAATCCATATAAAACCACATCTTTTGGTTTGATTTCATGAAAGTTTTTGGCATTTTTTAACTTGTCAATTACAAAGGCTTTGGCATCATTATATTTGTTATCTTCTAAATGATATTCATAGGTTAATTTTCCAATATCAATACGAGATGGCGGAAGGT
>NZ_JBIIWV010000142.1:0-5276 GCF_044338735.1 Flavobacterium sp.
AATTTAAGGTGGTTATTGCGTCGGGGCTCACCTCTTCCCTTTCCGAACAGAGAAGTTAAGCCCGATTGCGCAGATGGTACTGCAGTTATGTGGGAGAGTATGTCGCCGCCTTTTTTTAGTAACCCCATCTTTTTAAGCTGGGGTTATTTTTTTTATAGGTACGCCGTGTTCGAAAGCTTGTCCCGAAGTATCGGGACTCGGCTTCCTCGGTTCGCCGCCTTTTTTTTATTAAACCCTGTTTCTAACGAAACGGGGTTTTTTGTTTTTACTCTCTTCGTGGGCAGGGATTACAAATCCGCGCTATCGATGAGGAGATATCCGCGCGGTCGGGGTTTTTATTTATTCAGTTGCAGGGATGAATTTTATTGAAACAGAATTGGTACAAAAGCGTTGACCAGTAGTCTCTTTTGGACCATCATCAAAAACATGCCCTAAATGCCCTTCACATTTAGCACACATGACTTCGGTTCTTATCATTCCATAACTTACATCTTTTTTATAAATAACAGATCCTTTGATGGCTTGATCAAAAGAAGGCCAACCGCAATGTGAATCAAATTTTGTTTCCGAAGTAAATAAATCATTTCCGCAACCAGCACAAACGTATTTTCCTTTTTCAAAATGATTATAATATTCCCCAGTAAAAGCACGTTCTGTGTCTTTGTTTCGCAATACTTCATATTCCATTTCCGAAAGTTGGGCTTTCCATTCGGCTTTTGTTTTTTTAACGCTTGGTTCCATTTTCTTTGGTTCTGTTTTATTTTGTGAATGACACGATTGTAATGCGAATGCTAAAAATACTAAAAAAATGTTTTTCATAAGACTAAAGTTTAAGAGTTATGTACCATAAAACTATTAAAAAATAATTTTATTAGGATTATTTTCAAAGATAGTACTTTGAGCTATTCTTATTTGTTAAGTAAATGACAAAATTGCCTTTAAGTATTTATTTCTAAATCTTTTATATAATCTTCATTTTCATAGAAAAAGCGTTCAAAAGCATCCATATTGGCATTAAAAAAGTCAAATATAGTTGTCCAAGTATTCTTGTTATTTATGCTTATTCCCAATTGTTCAACCCAAATTCGGCTAATTATTTTTCCGTTTTCTAAATAATAATTTCGTTCAAAAATTACATTTTCTATGTAATCTTCGATTAATATTGATTTTAAAGATTCCACTTTTTCATAATATATTTTACGTTTTTCTTCGTCTTTTGGTTCAATATCTAAAATAACTTGCGCTTTTTTATTATCTACATAAAATTTAAACGTTACATCTTTAATTTTGGTATTATAAAGCAACCATTTTTTGGGATAAGCTTCCGCAAAAGCGATCCAAAAGTCTTTTTTAATTTGTAGCGCTTCTTCTTTACTAAACATATTCTTTATTTAAAAATGATTTTATGGGGAAAATTAATTATCTTTAAGATTACTAAATAAGCCCAATATGTTGTTTACTGATTTTGTAAAATTTCTTCCAAAGATAGAAAAAGAAAAATTGCTTTCTAGAGATGCACATATAAAAATGGCGCCTTTAGAGCGTATTTCATATATGGATGAGGAAAATTATTTAGATAAGAATCCAAAAAAAGCAGCGGTGTTAATGTTGTTTTATCCTAAAAATGAAATAGTTCATTTGGCCTTAATAGTTCGAAATACATATCCAGGAGTACATTCATCACAGATAGGATTTCCAGGAGGAAAAGTTGAACTTTCAGATGCTAATTTAGCAGAAACAGCAATTAGAGAAACGCATGAAGAAGTTGGTATTCCTCCCGAAAAGATAACAATTATTAAATCGTTTAGTGAAATTTATATTCCGCCGAGTAATTTTTTAGTAGCACCTTTTATGGGAATTGCCCATGAGGAATTGGTTTTTTTTCCTGATGAAACTGAAGTTAAGAAAGTATTAGAATTTTCTCTAACAGATTTTTTAGCTGATAAAAGCATCACAAAAGTAAACATGTCAACATCGTATGCAACGGATATTGAAGTCCCAGCTTTTAGAGTTGACAAATATATAGTTTGGGGTGCAACTGCCATGATGATGAGTGAATTGAAAGAGGTAATTAAAAACGTTTTAGACTAAATAGATTGCTATTTATTTAAATATCAGTACACCATTTGTTATTTTATGCGATTTTACTTTTTAAAATAACTGATTTCACTACATTTGCCTACCTATTTTGATAACACAAATAAACTATGGGATTATTTAAACGAAATCCTTTCGGACATATATTATTTTTAAAAACGTGGTTAATTAGAATTGCAGGTTTTTTAACACACAGACGTTACAAGAGTTTTAATAAGCTGCAAATCGAAGGTTCTGAAATTATTCGAAATTTACCCGATACAAACGTATTATTCATTTCGAATCATCAAACCTATTTTGCCGATGTAGTGGCCATGTTTCACGTTTTTAATGCAAGTTTAAAAGGACGAGAGAATAACATTAAAAATGTTTTTTACTTATGGAATCCAAAGCTAAATCTATATTATGTTGCAGCTAAAGAAACGATGGAAGAAGGTTTATTGCCAAGAATTTTAGCGTACGCGGGTGCTATATCCGTTGAGCGAACTTGGCGCGATAAAGGAAAAGATGTAACCGAGAAGAAAGAAATCAACCCAAACGATACTGAAAACATTAAAATTGCTCTTGATGATGGGTGGGTAATTACTTTTCCGCAAGGAACAACAAGATCGTTTAAACCCGTAAGAAAAGGAACAGCGCATATTATTTTACAACATAAACCCATTGTAGTTCCAATAGTTATTGATGGTTTCCGTCGCTCGTTTGACCGAAAAGGATTACTCATAAAAAAGAAAGGAATATTACAATCTATGGTGATTAAAGAGCCTTTGAAAATCGATTATGAGAATGCTACTGTTGATGAAGTGGTTGAAATGATCGAGTTTGCTATTGAACAACATCCTTCACTTTTAAAGGTTATTCCGGCAGAAGAATTAGACGAAAAAGAAAAACTTGATAAAGAGCGCATCTGGCGTTATTAATCTGGGTGTTTTAATGTAATAAAAAAGGATTGAATAGTACTCAATCCCTTTTTTGTATGATTTAAAAATCTAACTTTTGAAGTTCTTTATAGTTTTTATTTAATCGGTTTAGTAAGAAGCCGTAGAGCAATTTATAAAATCCAAAAATTAGCGCAATTACAAACAGCATACTGAAAATAAAAATTATAATAAAACCTGTATCTGATATCGGCGTTGCTTCAGGATTTGCATTTTTATACCCAGCTTTAAATCCATGAATAAAACCAAACGAACCTAAAAAACTACTAATAAATACATTCCAATAAATATAGTAGTTTACTATTTTACGAGTTTTTATGATGTCTTGAATCAGTTTTTTGGACGAATCTAAAACACTGATGGTTTTATAATTTTTATAAAACAAATAGATAAATCCTAACAAAATAAAATAGTTGGCTTTTTCAATCACATTCAAATAAGGATGTAATTTTTCAAAATTTTCAATTTCTTTATCAGCAATCAAAAACCCCAATCCATTAAGCACTATAAATTCAATGATGCTAATAATTAAGATCCATTTCACAATAGTGGATGATCTTTTATGCAACATGCTATAAATTTCGTTTTCAGAGACTTGGTCAAAAGTGTTTTCCTTTTTTTTCCAGTCGTTTTTTAATATTTCTAATTCATCCATCGTTACGGATTTAATATTTTTTTTAATTTTCCTTTGACACGATTCATTTTTACCCGTGCATTAACCTCAGTAATACCTAGTGTTTCTGAAATTTCAGTGTAATTTTTATCTTCTAAATACAAGAACACAAGTGCCTTTTCAATATCATTCAATTCACTTATGGCACTGTAAAGTAATTTTAATTTTTCCTCATCTTCAAAATTATACTCTTCTTGGGTAACTTTATGAAATGTACTATCAAACTCAATGGTGTCAATGGTTCTTTTTTTCTTTCGATATAGAGTAATGGCGGTATTTAAACCAACGCGATAGGCCCAAGTAGTAAATTTTGAATCGCCTCTAAAATTTGGAAAAGCTTTCCATAACTGAATCGTAATTTCCTGAAATAAATCTTTATGCGCATCAGTATCAGTAGTATATAACCTACAAATTTTGTGGATTATATTCTGATTTTCTTTAAGTTGTTTAACAAAAAGTGCTTCCGATTCTGATTTCATAAGTAATTAGTTGTCTAATGTGAGATTTTGTTACAATTTTTCATATCCAATTGCTAATCCTACAAATTTACTATAGCCTTCCATGCCATCTTTTTGTTGGTTGGCTTTTAGGAAATTATCGTAGAAATATTCAAATAAACTATTGATAGGTGTTTGATATTGATCCCAAAAGAGTTCATTTTCATCAAAATTTTTCAAAACACCTGCATTGATTTTTTCTACAAATGGTTTCGAACTTCCTTCTTTCAATACTTCTAAATTATTCAACGCATAACGCAAAGCAAAACTATACGCAGAATATTGAAAGTACAAGTCTTCGTTTTTAGAAGCGGTTATAAAACCAATAAAATTACATTCACTTTCACTTCCAATTCCCGTTTGATGCGCCATTTCGTGACATGTGGTTAAGGGTGAAGTATATTTTGGTTTTAAATTATTTACTTGCGCTTCATTGGTAAACGGATTCAAATAGCCGCCAAAGCCCATATAACTCAGCGGATAACTGAATAATGAAGATTTGATGCTTTTATCTTCGTAATGAAATTCGTTTAAATCAATAGGTAAGTTTGTATATCCTTTTAACGCCAGATTATAAATTTCTTTATCCGAATACGGAATTATTACTGCTATCGAATCATTTTTTGTGATTTTCAGTTGTAATTCGTTGGTTTTTAATAACATTTTTTCAGCAAACGTTTTTAATTGTTTTGCCGAATATTCTTTTTCAATTTGTAATTTTTCATGTAACGGGATGCGATAATAATTCATTCCCCAAAGCAAATGAAAGAAAAAATAAAATACCGAAACCCAACTCAATATCGTCAATCCGTTAGTTTTCCATTCTTTGAAAAAGCCAATTCGGTGTTTCCAAATCCATCTGAATAAGAGTAAAATCAGGATAAAATAGATTACATCGCCCAACGAAAAAGGCATCCAACCCAATGCTTTTCTCGATACAAAACCCAACTTCGGATAAAAACCTTTACTGTACCATGCTTCAACAAAATCAGGAAATAAACCAATCGTTTTCACTACGATGATTTGGATAACTAAAAATAAAGGAAGGATGAATTTTCTTTTCACAGCATA
>NZ_JBIIWV010000143.1:0-5230 GCF_044338735.1 Flavobacterium sp.
AATAAAGATGGATATTCTGGTTATTTAAGCGATGTAGGCAATGTAAAAAAAATGAGTCGAGATGCCATTTTGCTTTTAACGAATGAAGAACTCCTCAAACAATTTAAAGTTAATGCATTTGAAACTGCTAAATTATTTGATATTCAGCAAATTATGCCTTTATATGAACAAATTTATTATCAAGCAATTCAATCCAAAAATGATTAAAGCACTTTCAATACTATTTTTATTTTTCACTTCGTGCATTGCTCCAAAAGTGAATGTATTACTGCCAACTTTCTCTACAATTTATAAAAATTCAAATAGTGGAAATGAAAAGTCGGGATATCTTCATGTTACCAATAATGAAGATTATATCAAATTAATTGAATCTTTAAAAATTGATGAATCTGAATTTAATAAATTAGTTACCGTTAATTTTAAAGAAAATGATATTATCATACTATATCAAGGACAAAAAAACACAGGAGGTTATACAATTGATGTTGCTTCAATACATTGGGAAAAAGATGTTTTATGGGTTAAAAAAAATGAAACCTTTCCTGAAACAGGAAAACCAGTTACAATGGCAATAACAAATCCTTATTGTATTACAATAATTCCAAAGGCAAAAAATATAATCATAGAAGAATAAAAAAAGGCTCCCTTTAGGAAGCCTTTTTTACATACATAAATTAATCAAATTTATAGCGAACACCTAATGCTAAATCAGGACCAAAATTATTTTCTCTGTAATCATTAGAGTTTAAATAAATTTCAGGCCTTATGTCTAATGATAATTGTAATGGAAAATCAAAATTATATTCGATTCCTAAATCTCCTGCAATAAATAAGAAAGTACCACTATCACTTTGACCGTTTGTTGAATAACTCCAGCTTCCAAGACCTCCACCAGCTCCAGCATACCAATTAAATCCTTTATCAATGTTCCATAACCATTGGTATAAACCAGCTAATTTGATGGCGTCAACTTCTTTACTATTTCTCCAACCTAAATCTAATTCTAATCGATTGTTTGCTGTTAAATCTCTCTGATACGAAATTTCAGTTCCAAAACCATCGTTATCCCCTAATCGTAATCCCAATGTGTTTTTTGAAATGTCTTGTGCTTGTGTGCTTAATGCCATTCCAAATAGCATCGCAGCAGATAAAATTACTTTTTTCATATTGACTTATTTTTATAAATATAATCATTTAATGTCAAAAAATATGCCAATAGTATTATATAATTTACAGTTTTTATTTAATTTTCATTGCAACTACTTATTTATTTAAATATAGTAACTTTGTATTATCATTAAAAGCTAAATTATGGCAGGTAATACTTTTGGTAAATTATTGAAGTTGACCACTTTTGGAGAATCACATGGCACAGCTATTGGCGGAATCATTGAAGGATGTCCGGCAGGAATAACCTTAGATTTTGATAAAATAGCACTAGAAATGGCTCGTAGAAAGCCAGGACAATCCAAAATTGTATCCCAAAGAAAAGAATCGGATACCGTGCAATTTTTATCAGGTATTTTTGAAGGAAAAACGACAGGAACTCCCATAGGTTTTATAATTCCAAATGAAAATTATAAGACAGAAGATTATTCGCATCTTAAAGATAGTTTTCGTCCAAGTCATGCAGATTATGTCTATGAGAAAAAATACGGGATTCACGATTATAGAGGAGGAGGAAGAAGTTCGGCAAGAGAAACTGCGTGCAGGGTTGTTGGTGGTGCTATTGCTAAGCAAATCATTCCAGGCATTAAAATTAATGCTTTTGTATCTTCTGTTGGAAATATTTTTATTGATAAACCCTATCAGGACTTAGACTTTTCCTTAATCGAAAGTAATCTTGTTCGATGCCCAGATAGCGAAACTGCTGCAAAAATGGAACAGTTAATTACTCAGGTAAAAAAAGATGGTGATACCATAGGTGGAACGATTACTTGTGTCATTCAAAATGTACCCATAGGTTTGGGTGAACCTGTATTTGATAAATTGCATGCCGAATTAGGAAAAGCGATGTTATCCATAAATGCTGTTAAGGGGTTTGAATTTGGCAGCGGGTTTTGTGGAGCAACGATGACAGGAAGTCAGCATAATGACTTATATAATGAAGACGGCACCACTAAAACTAATTTATCCGGTGGCATACAAGGTGGAATTTCAAACGGAATGGATATTTATTTTAGGGTTGCCTTCAAGCCAGTAGCTACATTGTTGCAAAAACAAGACGTTTTAACGAATCAAGGTGCTATTGTTGAACTACAAGGTAAAGGCCGTCATGATCCTTGTGTGGTTCCTAGAGCTGTACCCATAGTAGAAGCCATGGCGGCTTTAGTAATTGCAGATTATTTTTTGTTTGATAAAATCACAAAAATTTAACAAAATTATTATTAAAAAATATTATATTTCAGTTTTATGTTATATTTTTGATTAAACTTTAAATTAATTATTATGAAAAAAACTTTACTTTCAGCATTTTTAATGCTAACTTCATTTTTATTTGCTCAACAAAATTGTGGAAGTGCAGTAGAAATTACTGCTAATGGAACTATCACTGCACCAGCTATAACAGGTACTTACGTAACTTCTTGCGATCAAACTAATCCAGATGCTGCTGGACCTTATTATGGTGTATGGTATAAATATACCGCAACATCAAACGGAACAGTAGCTTTAACTTCAAATTTACCAGCAAATGTAGCACCTAATAGTGATGATACGAGGTTGTCTGTTTGGCAAGGTGCATCATGTTCAGCTTTGACATGTGTTGGTGGTGCAGATGATGTTTCTGGAACTGTTTATTTGTCAACATTTAATTTTAATGCTATTGCAGGCACAACCTATTACTTTCAATGGGACAGTAGATTTTCTGCTCTTGGTTTCAATTTTACATTTACTTTTACTCCAGTTTCATGTTTTCCTGTAACTACCTTAAATGCAGCTACTAGTATTGCAACTACATCAATTACATTAAATTGGGCTGCGGCTTCATTAAACCCAGCAAATTATGATGTTCAATATGGTCCTTTGGGTTTTACTTTAGGAACGGGAACGTTGGTGTCAACTCCAACTAATTCAATTACATTAAATGGATTGGCTGCTTCAACTGGATATGACTATTATGTTAGAAGTAATTGTGGAACATCTCAAAGTACATGGACTGCAGTAAGTTTTTTCTCTACAGCAAAAGTATGTCCTCAAACTTTTGGTTTTGAAAATAACAGCGAATTAGTTGGTTGGTCTACTTTTGGAAATGGTTCTTATGGTTTAAGTCAAAATGCACCTACTTTAGCTCAAGCTGGAAATTTTTATTGGATATTTAATACAAATACTACTGCTGCTTCAAATAATTGGTTGTTCACACCTGCATTTTCTTTACAAGCTAATGAAGCTGTAACAATTACATTCTGGGTTAGATGTGCCACAGCAAGAAGTTTGAGATTAACTGTTGGTAATTCTACATTACCGGCATCACAAACAACGCAATTGTGGGCAAATGCTGCTTTAAACAATCCAACTTTTACTCAATTTACTGCTTCATTTACTCCATCAATATCTGGAATTTATTATTTTGGTTGGAATGATATATCAACAGCTCAAGCAGTTGCTACAATGAGATTAGACTCAATTAATTTTAGTTCAGTTCTTTCTACAAACGAATTTTCAGAATCAAATTTTTCTATTTATCCAAATCCAACATCTTCAATCATAAACATTTCAAATCCTAATAATGTTGAAATTAAAAACATTTCAGTTGTTGACATTAATGGTAGAATTGTAAAAAATCAATCGGATTCTCTATCTCAAATTAACGTTTCTGATTTGAATGCTGGAGTTTACTTTGTAACTATTGAAGCTGCAGAAGGAAAAACAACTAAGAAATTTATCAAACAATAATTTCTTAATTACATAAACTAAAACGACCAGCTAATCACTGGTCGTTTTTTTTCTTTTTATCATTTCCCATCATTAATAGAACAGCTGCAACTAATCCAATAATTACTAAGGCAAAAACCCCAATCATTATAAATGTTCCGTTGTCATGTGAATATAGTGGTAAGTCTATTTTGTTCATAATTTCTAAATTTTAGTTGAATCAAAACTAGTTTAATTTAACGGATAGAAATATGACAATTGTCATGCTATAAAAATTTTGCAAGTAATTCTGGTGTAGGCACTAAACACGCTTCTTTTTTCCCATACCATTTATATCTGTTTTTGGCGACAAAATCATATATAAAATCTCTCAATACAGTTGGTAAAATTTGAAATAAAGTAGCCCAAGTGAAAATTCCAGATAATCCTTTTGCAATTTCTAATACTGCCGAAGATTTATAATAATAGGCAAATCCTGGTTCATATAAAATAACACTATCAATATGCATTGGGTTAATGCCAATGTGTTTTACGATACGTTGGCCTAAATCCGATTGTAATGCAACAAACCTAAATAGATCGTTTTTATCGTATTTAATTACGAAATGAACTGAAGCATCGCAAAGGTTGCAAACACCATCGAATAGTATGATTTTCTTTCCTTTTGGTAAATTTTGAAGTTCCATAAATACAATTAAATTGGTTGAACATATTCTAATTGATCGATACTTACTTTTGAGGTAAAAATTCCGTAATTAACTGTGACCTTATTCTTTTCAATAGTATCGATAGTACCAATTGCTTTTCCGTCTATCATTCGCACACGGTCGCCTATCTTTAAAACAACTTTAGGTATATTATCTTCTTGAATTTTAGCTTTGATTTTCTTTTCTTTCTTTACGGTTCGAATTTCTTCTACTTTCACCTTAACTTCTTCAACAACCTTTTTTTGAATAACTTCTTTGACCTTCTTTTCTTTTACAGATAATTTTTTACGCTTTGAATTTTCAATTTCAACCATTTTTAAAAAATCACCAATGAGGATTTTTTTATCTTTATTATTGAAATAGCTTTCCGAAATATCATCAATTTTTTGTCCAATATAAATTAATCGTTGATTAGCATCATATAATTCTTGATAGCGCTCTAATTTATCCTGAATTTTAGCATTAATGGTTTCCATTTTTTTGCTTTCTCCACGTGCTTTTGTCTCTTCTTCTTTTAAATTTAATGACGTTTTTTCAAGTTTAGAACGCTCTTTTTGTAAGGTAGCTATGGTTTTATCAAATCGTACTTTTCCTCCATCAATTTTTTTCTTGGCACGATTTATTAATCCATATGGAATTCCATTTTTTTG
>NZ_JBIIWV010000144.1:0-5226 GCF_044338735.1 Flavobacterium sp.
CAAATTGGCGCTGTTTTGGTTTTTAATGATAAATCAGGAAAAACTGATTGGTCTAAAATTGCAGTTGCTCTAAACTATGACAACACTAATAATTTTGATACCGAAATTTTTTCAAAAGGAACCAATCCTTCCAATTCAATAGATCGTTATTTTTTAGACAAAGCACAAGGTTTACCCAATGAGTTTGTTGAATTGCAACCAGGCGAATCAATAACAGATTTGTATACTTATTTAGGTGAACAAAGTGGTTTAGGCTTTCCTGCACAACAGGCTATGATGGCTTATCAGGCCTATCTATTAGAATCAGACGGACCTGGTTCATATTATTCAAATGTGAATTATGCTGGTGGAAATTTTAGACAAGAAAATTACATTTCAGCAACGGGTTATAATGGAAAATTCTCCGCAAATATTGCAACATCGTACAAGGATAGATTGTTTTTAGGAATGAACTTAAATGCCCATTTTACAGATTATGTAAAAACAACTTCGGTATATGAAAGAAATAGCAATCCACTTTTTTCTACTGGAGACACTGTTAGAGATATTCAGTTTGATAACGAATTGTATACCTATGGAACAGGATTCTCGTTAAACCTTGGTGCAATACTAAAAGTTACGGAAGAATTCAGAGCGGGTATTGCTTATGAATCGCCTACTTGGTACCAATTAAATGATGAATTATCACAGCGATTAATTGTAAACTCAACAGACGGTATTGCTAATTTTAAAGAAGTAGTTGCTCCAAATGTAGTTAATGTCTACCCTACTTATAAAATTCAAACCCCAAGTAAAATTACATTTAGTGGCGCTTATATTTTCAATAAAAAAGGATTAATCAGTATTGATTATGCCATGAAAGATTATAGTAATATTAAATTTAGACCAACAAGCGTAAGTTTATTCAGCGATTTAAACACTCAAATGAGTCAACAATTTAAAAATGCCTATGAATTAAGAATTGGTGGCGAATATAAAATTAAACAATGGAGTGTTCGTGGTGGTTATCGATTTGAAGAAAGTCCGTATAAATCAACAACAGAAATGAGTGATTTAAAGGGTTATTCTGCTGGTTTAGGATATAATTTTGGCGAAAGCAAGTTAGACTTTGCCTTTGCAAATGATAGTAGAAGTCAAAATGTAGCTTTTCTTTCCTCAGGAATGACTGATGCAGCAAGAATTAGAACTAAAAACAACAACATAACCATTACCTATTCGATTTATTTTTAATCTGATAAATTGATTATGATAGTATTACCACTTCTTCAATCGAAGTGGTTTTTTTATGCTTAAAAGATTGTATTTAGCCCCGATGGAAGCGACATCCCGCCTTAGCGGATATAGCGAACAGCGGGACCTAGCCTTTAAAAAATTCGATATCGCTGGTGCTTCAACTGATTATTTTATGTAATTTTGCCCACCGAAAGTTCGGGATCAAATACAAAAACATGAGAACCAAATCGTTAAAAAAGAATAAAATCAATGTAATTACCCTTGGATGTTCTAAAAACACTTACGACAGTGAGGTGTTGATGGGGCAATTAAAAGCCAACGGAAAAGAAGTAGTTCACGAAGAAGAGGGTAATATCGTGGTAATTAACACTTGTGGTTTTATTGACAATGCAAAGGAAGAATCGGTAAATACGATTTTAGAATATGTAGATAAAAAAGAACAAGGTTTAGTTGATAAAGTATTTGTGACCGGATGTTTATCTGAGCGTTATCGTCCAGATTTAGAGAAAGAAATTCCCGATGTAGATCAATACTTTGGAACTACTGAATTACCTCTTTTATTAAAAGCTTTAGGTGCTGATTATAAACATGAATTACTGGGCGAACGCTTAACTACAACCCCAAAAAATTATGCTTATTTAAAAATTGCCGAAGGTTGTGATCGACCATGTAGTTTTTGTGCGATTCCATTAATGCGAGGAAAACACGTTTCGCAATCTATTGAAAAATTGGTGAAAGAAGCTGAAGGTTTGGCTAAAAATGGGGTAAAAGAATTAATTTTAATTGCTCAAGATTTAACCTATTATGGTTTAGATTTATACAAAAAACGCAATCTTGCCGAATTGCTTGAAAACCTAGCAAAAGTAGAAGGTATTGAGTGGATTAGATTGCATTATGCTTTTCCAAGTGGTTTTCCAATGGATGTTTTAGATTTGATGAAACGCGAACCTAAAATTTGTAATTACATCGATATTCCGCTGCAACACATTTCAGATGATATTTTGAAATCGATGAAACGTGGCACTACAAAAGAAAAAACAACAAAATTATTAAAAGAATTTAGAGAGCGTGTTCCTGGAATGGCAATTAGAACCACTCTAATTGTGGGTTATCCTGGAGAAACGCAAAAAGACTTTGAAATTCTACGCGATTGGGTACAAGAAATGAAGTTTGAACGATTGGGTTGTTTTACCTATTCACATGAAGAAAATACAGGTGCTTATGCATTAGTAGATGACGTTCCGCAAGAGATAAAACAAGCGCGTGCTGCTGAAATTATGGATTTACAATCGCAAATTTCGTGGGATTTGAATCAGGAAAAAATTGGTCAAACCTTTAAATGTGTAATCGACAGAAAAGAAGGTCAATATTTCATTGGAAGAACCGAATTTGATAGTCCGGATGTAGATAATGAAGTGTTAGTTGATGCCTCAAAATATTATTTAAAAACAGGCGATTTTGTAAATCTAAAAATAATAGATGCTACCGAATTTGATTTATATGCAGAGCCTATCTAATTAATATTCTTTAGTTAAATTGATTAATTTAAAAGCCGAATTACTTTTAATTTAGTTATTCTAACACTCTGTTAATTTGAATAAATCGTCTGGAATAATACGGTTCTTTTGTTGATGAAATAACCACACCAGATTGAACTGACGAATGAATGAATTTTATTTCATCGCCAATTATTTCAGTTATCATACCCACATGGTTAATGCTCCCTCTTCCATTAGTTGTAAAAAAAATCAAATCACCCTTTTGCGCCTGATCTCGCTCAATCTTTACACCTGCTCCAACAGCCATTGATCCTGATGATCGTGGCAAAGTCATATCGATGTTTTTAAAAGTAGAAAACATTAATCCTGAACAATCAAAACCTGCAGAAGTTGTTCCACCACCTCGGTAACGAGTTCCGAGATGTTCTGATGCTTTAGCAATTAAAAAATCAACCTTAGACATGTTTTCTAAAGAAATTAGTGCCACATTTGGTCGTTCAACTACAATATTTTCGTGTTTGGCTAGTTCTAAATTTCCTAATTTAACAATAAGCAAGTATCCTTCAGGTAAATTTTCAACTACTTCTTCATTAAGTTCTTTAAGCAGTTTCAATTTAACATTATATAATTTCGAAATTTTATAAAGTGTTTCCCCTTTTTGAACTGTATGAATAGTGTTTCCTAACTCATCTTCACAAACCATAGGAGTATTTGACATAGAGACTGAAACTTCGGGTTTACTCACTACTGGTTTTGGTGTAGTTATAGTTGCTGATGGTTTTTCAACTTTACTAGGCACTTTGCTTTTTTTCTCTGTAATCGTTTTCTTTGAAGGTATAATATTTATTTTATCTCCAATTTGAATTGCATCTGGATTAAGAGTAGGATTAATTTCTTTAATTTTTTCTAATGAAATTCCATACTTTTTTGCAATTACATACAAAGATTCGCCAGCAATAGCGGTGTGAATTTCTGTAGATTCACTATTTCTTGAGGTGTTTTTTTTCTTTTTTTCAACCGAAATAGCAGCCTTTTTTGATTTGTTTGGAATTAACAAAACTGTTTTCAATTGAAGTAACGCACCTTTTGCCTTTGGATTCAATTCATAAATATCTGATTCAGTAACTCCGTACTTTTTAGCTATCACATATATTGATTCTCCTTCAACTACGGTATGTTTCGTATTTTTTTGTGAAAAAAGAGATGTTGATGTTAAAAAGAAGATAAAAGTAAGTAGTTTAGATAGATTCATTTTGGAATGTATTTATTTCAAAGACAATAAAGGAGCTGCAAGATAAAAAAAACTCCTATAAATTATGGGAGTTTTAACATTATTTTACAATGGAATATTTCTGAGTTTGCGATTTGTTTTAACTACTAATCAATTTTATGGATACTAAATAATTTCAGGAATTTATTTCGGGTATCACATGTAAAATTAATTTTTCAAAAAAAATCTTAATTTAAAGCCCGAGTCTTAAAGTTGTTTCAATATTTTAAATCTTTTTTTCTAAATCAAATTTAAAATCAATTTCAATAGATTCTGAAATTTTAGATTTAACAACTGATGGAATCTTTATGTTAAAATCTGAGGGTTTTACTTTAAATGATGAAGATGTTATTAATTTGTCATCTGATTGTAAAAACATAATTTTAACTTTAACTTTTTTAGTTACTCCATGTAGTGTTAAGTCTCCCTCTGCATCAAAAAACACTTTACTAGAACTAAGTTTGGCGGGATCAAAATTTAGTACTTTTCCTTTGAAGGTTGCCTTTGGAAACTGATCACTCTCAATGTAATTTTCATTGAAATGTTCTTCCATCAAAGGCACTTTAAATCGAAATGCTTTTACTAAAGCCAAAACAGCAATTTCCCCTGTAGATTTGTCAAAAACACAAGAAGCAGTCATATTCTTTGCGGCAACTTCTTCAAAAGCTGGCATTGATGCTTCAAATTTAATTTCCCCTGAACGAGTAATCATTTTTTGTGAAAATAAAACTGATGAAAAAATCAAACTAATTAGCAATAAAAACTTTTTCATTTTAGCATTTTTTTAGTTTGGACAACCATTTAGCGTCCAATTTTTTATGGTATTAATTTTAGTTTGCTGCATTCTACCAGATTGTGGCATCACCGAACCACAAGATTGATCATCGATTCTACAAATCATAGAACCATTTTGAGCAGCATCTTTAACTTGAAGGTAGGTTTCCATTGTAGGAAATTCCCCTCCAGATGAACCATGACATGATAAACAATTATTATCAATAATAGATTTTACCTTTGAAGTATACGTTGGATTTGTAACATCCCCAGAAATTTCTTCATAGGTATTTGACTCACATGAAAAAATGATACCTATTATTATAATAAAAATAATTTTAAATGTTTTCATACTAAAATACTCTATACATATTAAAACCAAAATAAACACCTTTTCCTTCGCTTATTCCGGTAGCATTTGTAAAATAACTAACATCATTCATTGCTTGA
>NZ_JBIIWV010000031.1:0-17392 GCF_044338735.1 Flavobacterium sp.
GCTTGAGAACCTAAGAAAATAAATCCTCCAACAATTGTAAGCGCCATATAAACCGCTACTTTATTTTTTTTCATGTGGTGACCAGCATCTACTGCTAACACCATAGTAACAGAAGAGAAAATTAAAATAAAAGTCATTAATGCTACATAGTACATTGGCGCATTAACGCCATGTGCAAAAGGAAAGTGATTAAAAACCTCATCGGCAATAGGCCAAGTTTCAATATACTTAAATCTTGAAAAACCATACGAGGCTAAGAATCCTGAAAAGGTTAATGCGTCTGATAAGATGAAAAACCACATCATCATTTTACCATAAGTTGCTCCTAATGGTCCTGGACCTCCGTCTAAAGCGTGTTCATTTGAAATAACTGTCGCTCCCATAAATTTTTTAATTGTTAAAAAGTTCTCAAATTTATTATTTTTTTTCTATTTGAAAAAATAGAAAAACAAAAACAAATAAACCCAAATAAAATCCATAAAGTGCCAATACATCGCACTGAGCTCAATACCAAGGGTTTGAGTCGAATTGTATTTTTGTTTATAATGATTATAAATTACTATTAAAAGCGAAATTATTCCGCCTGATAGATGTGCAATATGAACTAATACGGAAATATACAAAAATGATGTTGTGACATTACTTTCGCTTCCTGTAAAAAAATATCCATTTTCAATTACTTGTCCAAATCCTTTAAATTGCAATACAATAAATGTTATTCCTAAAGCTAAAGTGGAAAGTAATAAAATTGTTGTTTGATTTCGAATGCCTTTTTTCATGGTTTGTAACGCTGAATAAAAGGTAAAACTACTCACTAACATTGCAATTGTGCTGAATAAAAAAGCAATTGGTAATTGAAAATCTTTTAACCAATCTGGTCTAGATTTACTAACTACATAAGCACTAGTCAATCCTGCAAAAATCATGCAAATACTAATCATTCCAAACCAAAGCAACAGTTTATATGTTTTTCCTTTGCGTTCTTGTTCTTCTTCAAAAGTCATTTTATTTTCCATAACTATCGTAAAAATTTATCTACAACATACACTATTTGCAACAATGAAATATAGGACACACTCACCAACATTAATTTTCGAGCCGCTTTTGCATCCATTGCATTATGCAATTTAAACGCATAAAACAACATCCAAATTCCTAACAAAACAACGAGTATAGCCGCTGGAATTGATAAGAATAAATGACCTGTAAACCCAAAAGCCGGAATTACTGATGCTAAAATAGTCCAAAACGTATATAATATAATTTGTAAAGCGGTCTTTTTGTCTTTATTACCCGTAGGCAACATAAAAAAACCCGCTTTTTTATAATCGTCAAATAAAAACCAACCAATTGCCCAAAAATGAGGAAACTGCCAAAAAAACTGAATGATAAATAATGTTCCTGCTTCAATACCAAAGTGACCCGTAGCAGCCACCCAACCTAACATAAATGGAATAGCTCCTGGAAACGCACCTACAAAAACAGACAAAGGAGTAATCGTTTTTAATGGCGTATACAAACTTACATACATAAATATCGAAATGGCACTAAACATTGCTGTTTTCGGATTCACATTATATAAAATAATTAATCCCAAAATAGTCAGCGCACTTCCAAAAATAAAAGCGGTTTGTTTGGTCATTCGTTCTGAAGGTAACGGACGACTTTTTGTTCGATCCATTAACGCATCTAAATCTTTTTCAATAATTTGATTGAAAACATTTGAAGCGCCCACCATACAATAACCTCCTACGGCTAACAAAAACAATATATACCAATTGTGAGAAGACCATGAGTCTATTCCTAACAAATAACCAGCAATAGTTGAAAAAACAACACTAATAGCCAATCGAGCTTTTGTAATTTCTACAAAGACTTTATAAAAAGATGTTTTTATTTTGGTTTGATTAATTGTTTCCAATTTTTAATGTGTTTTCGCTATAAAATGCGTGCAAAGATACGACATGAAAATTAGATTTTAGAATTTAAAAAATAGAAAATTAGTTAAAATTGAAAAAAATAATTAATAGTCGCTATTTGAAATTTCACCAGTAACAATTGCCTTTGCAGAAGAAGTCCCAATTCGTTTCACCCCTAACTGAATCATCGCTAAAGCTTCATCATACGTTTTGACTCCTCCAGCCGCTTTTACAGGCAATGGAAATGAGTTTTCAAGCATTAATTTAATCGTTGGTAAAGTTGCTCCATTTGGAACACCACTGGCAGTTTTATAAAATCCGGTAGATGATTTTACAAACACTTTTTCAAAATCTTTTTCCGAAAAATTTGAAATTATAGTATTTTTAATAAGTGCTGTTAATTGAACAATTTGATGTGCATCTAAAGCCGCAACTTCAATAATCCATTTGACTATTTTATGATGTGCTAAACCAAGTTGCGTACAAGCAATTACTTGTTGTTTAACTTCATCAATTGATCCGTTTTTGAACGCTTTATAGTTAATCACAAAGTCTAAATCATCCGCACCATTTACTATTGCTTCATTTGCTTCTTTGAGTTTGCTGGATAATGAACCTTTTCCTTCTGGAAAATCAATAACGGTTCCAATGGTAACTTTAGATTGTGCCTTCTGTATCATTTCTTTTGCCAAAGCAACTTGTTCAGGCCGAATCATGATCAATTTGAATTGGCACTCGATCGCTTCTTGAATGGCGTTTTTTACAATGACTGCATTTTCGGCTTCCGATAAATTAGCTTGAGTTGCTGTTTTTAGATAGGTAGCATCTAAATAATTTTTAATATCCATTGATTTGGTTTGATTTAGATGTAAAAATAAAAAAATCCCATCGAAATGGGATCTTTTATAGGTGTTATTTCTAGTGTAACTTTCTTATTTTTATATACAACCAAATTGTAAAAAATCCGGTGAGTGTTCCTAGGGCATTAGCTAAAACATCAAATGGATCTGCTTGACGATTTGCGGTGAATTTTGCTTGCAAAAATTCCATACAAATTCCGTAAAAAAATGTGATAAGAACTAAAATTATATCAAATCTATTATACTTGATAAAACGTTTTAATCCAAAATACCACAGGACAAAAAACACAAAATAAAAAACAAAATGAGCTGTTTTGTCATTTCCAGGTATCGAAAAAGCAGGTATGTTTTTTAAACTTGCTAAACTGGCAAACGTAACTCCAATTGTCCAAAGAATAGCAAAAATTAAAAATTTACGCTCCAATAAGTGCTTTGTAATCTTCACTTGATAAAAGTGTTTCTAATTCTGAAGTATCTGAAATTTTAACTTTCACCATCCAACCGCCACCATAAGGATCTGTGTTTACTTTTTCAGGATCTGATTCTAATGAATCATTGAACTCGATGATTTCTCCAGAAAGTGGTAAAAATAAATCGGAAACCGTTTTTACAGCTTCAACTGTTCCAAAAACTTCATCTTTATCTAAAGTTTGATCTAAGGTTTCAACTTCAACATAAACGATGTCGCCCAATTCTTTTTGTGCAAAATCGGTAATTCCTACAGTTGCAATGTCGCCATCAACAGAAACCCACTCGTGGTCTTTAGTGTATTTTAAATTAGCTGGTATATTCATTTTGGTTTATTTATTAGTGCTACAAATGTAATTGTATTTATTGAATTGTAAAAAAGGTTTTCATAATTTTTAATTACCAAAATTATATCTAAGAGTAAAACCCGCTCTTATGTTTGTTATTGGAAATGACGTAGAGATAACTGCTTGTGAAAACTGATGATCGTAATACAAAATTGCGGTCATGTTTTTACTGAAAGAATAATCGGCAGTGAATCTTATAGACCACATATCTTGACCTCCACCCAATTGGTTGTTATTATAATCTAAGTAACGAACAATAGTATTGTTTTTTCGTAAAGAAAAATCGGCTTTAATATTAATATCACTTTTAATTACACCTGAAACATTATCAGCTAATGCAGAATTAATAGTTACATCTTTAATGCGATATCCTAAACCAATAATATATTCATTTCCGTTAACTTCAGTAAGTAAATTATTGTCAAAACTCATATTTAACGTTCGGTCTTTTTTAATTTCAGCCAAAATTTTAAATGAATTTTTGAGCGTCATGTCTACCTTAACCAGTGGATTAAATTGTTCTGATAAATTCACATTAGAAATTAACTTATTTGCATAAAAATTACCATTAGCATCTGTAGGTGTTGTATTTAAATTTGATCGGAACGCATTGATATTGTAACTTGCTCGATACCCATGCTGAATCGAAAATGTTTTGAAAGAATCTTTGAACCACTTATAACGCATCAATCCGGTATATTTTATATTCCAATTTGGAAGTGGTATCGATTTAAAAACACCAGTTGATACTTTTCCTGCATCTTGACCAGAATAAGCGGCTAAAAAAGATGGCAATAAAACTTGCTGACTATTTTTTCCAAATCCAACAGGGTAGCCCTCAGCATCTCTTGGAATCGAACCTGAACCATAATATTTTTCTGCTAATCGATCGGCGACTATTAAACGATTTGTTCTAAAATCATCAAAAGCCGCAGAAACATCAATATCACTTTGTGAGAAAGCAGTTTTAATTAAAATAGTTGAAATATTAAAATTACCAAAATCATAAGGTGAACGCGAGTTATATTGACCGCCCGAAACATCATATTGCTCTGAATAATTAAATGAATACATACGCTCACCCGTTAAATCAATTTTTAAATCGGGGAACGGCTCTAATTGCGCGGTAAAGTTTAATTGCTTATTTTTAACTTGGGTAAAGTTTTGGTTGAACTCTGGAAAAGTTGTTAACCATCCATTTTTTGCAGCTTCGTATCGAACATCTGATTGACTTCCAAATACAAATCCAAGCGTCGGTTTTGAAGATCCAAAGAAACCTAAACCTGGTAAATAACCTGGTAAAACAGTTCCGCTATTTTCGGTATAATTTACTTGAATGTTTTTTATACTTGTTGCAACACCAATTAATCCACTAACAAAAATATTTCTTTCGGTAGTTGTATTTTTAGTTTTTGCCGCAACTTTTTGTCCCGGTTTTGGGGCAGCTCCTTTTTCATTTGAATTACTTTTTGGCTTATTTGATTTATTTTTTGTTAATCCAATATATTTATAAAAAGTATCCATGTTAAACGTAGTGTTTAACTTGTGCGAACTAGCATTTTGAATTGTATTCCCCAGCGCATAATTTGTTCCATCTTCGGCTTCAATAGAAGAATAAGCGTCGGATGAGCGTTGCCAATTATAATCTCCAGTATAAATATAGGTCGATTTTATAAAAGCTAAGGCTGGAATTTTATTTATAGGCAAATCATAATTTACGACAATTTGTTGATTGTGTTGGTTCGATTGCCCAATATTCCAATAATCATCCCATATATCTAAACCATCAATAGGTAAGTTATTTTCGTCTAAATAATTTCGGACAATATTGCTTGATGAAGCCGTATAATTTACACGAAGCGCTTTAGTAATATTATAATTGAACCCATAATTGTAATTGAAAAAATAATTTCTTCGGTATAAATCTCCAAGACCAATTCCTTGAACATCTACTAAACGGAATCGTTGTTTGTTAAACTGTCTGATGATATTTGAACTAAACGAAATATTGGTTGGTAAAAAATTAAAATTAAAATCGCTTAATAATTTATAATAACCGCTTTTCTTCAAGGATTTTGAATTCTTAAATGGCTCAAGTGTTAATGGCTTAAAAGTATAGGCATAATCAACAGATGATCTATTTTGCTGATCTACTAAACTTTCAATTTCATAATCGTGATGTTCCATTTCATTTAATGAGTAGGAAAGTGTAAGGTTTTCTACATCATAAAAATGAGATTTCTTTTCTGGATTTTTCTCTTTTCTAACCCCAATAAAATTAATACTTGTCCGTTTTGTATAATCAATAGCTCTATTTTCGATATTGGCTCTTTCTGAAGCATCATTTGTAATATCTAATAATTGATTGAGTTCTATATCTTGATAAAATGGATCAAATTTAGGCGTTATGGTTTCTTCTCCTACACCATAATTAAACGGCAAGTTTACACCCCATTTTTTTGGAAGAAGTTTTCCTAAATTTATGTTAGTTACAATATCATATTGAAAAACATCTTCTCTACTTCTTTCATTTGGACCTTGTTCCAAAGCTCCAAAACCAATAGTGCTTACCCGAGTTGTGGCAGAAACGCTAGCAAAATCGGCAATTTTTGCGTCAAGATTTGCTATTGCTGCATATCCTCCTTTATTGTCCATGTCAGACATGCGCAACTCATTGAACCAAACTTCACCTCGAAGCGGATTTCCCGAATTTTTATTTTTCACACCAACCATTAAAGTCCTAACTAATCCAAAATTTGGATTTCCTTTAATCCCTAATGTCAATTTACTCTCTGAGGAACCAATGGCTTCTTCTTCGACAAAACCAATTCCGTTTGGATCATAAATTATTCCTGGGTCATTGCCTAAGGCTAATATTTTTAACTTTGTTAGTAACTCTAGTGGTAATTCAATTTCGTTTTCTTCTGGCCAAATTGCTTCAGATGAATTTGATCCATGTGGCGTAACTTTTAATGGCATTTCAACTTGATAAAAATTTTCTGTAAAGTCATTACCAAATCGGATAAAAGCGATCATTTCATTGTCTTGTAAGCGATCTGCATTGGTATTACCTTCGATAGCTTCGGCATGTAAAAACATTCGTAATTTTTTAAACTGACGCATGTCTACATTTACATTTTTAAATACGGCTCTACCATCAGTAGTTTCTAGTCCGCCCAATCCTGAAAGTGCAGGATTCTTTTTATACACACGCAACGAAAGAGATTGTTCGTTTTGATTGATTATGGTATTGTTATTATATAATTGTTCGCGAACAACACCTGGTGGCGTTACATAATTTATAGGCGTTCTATTTCCGTTTTCTTGAATATTTAGAGCCACAACATCAAAACCTGTATTATCATCATCAACATCAATATCATTAACATCTAACGAACTGGTGTATCGTCTCCATTCGCCTCTAACTAAGTCTAACGCTCCAAAACGTAGCGTTACTTCCTCTTTAAAACCAGCCATATACATACGCATGAATCGTATGGAACGAAAATCTGAGATTGGTCCAACTTTATTAGCATTGGTAAACTCAAGAATTGGTATTTTGTATAAAATCCAGCGTACTTTTCCTGTTTCTCCATTAGGTAAATCAACATTGTTGTCTTCTCTTGAATCGGCAATATAATTTTGCCCAATTGGGACAGCTCCTGGAGGATAATATTGAATAGGCACTTCAAATTTAAAATAAGCATTAATTGTGTTCATCGTATTATCACGATTTACATCTTCTACATCAGGATAGGTTGAATTTCCCCTATTAGTATCGGTAACCGTTACTGGAGAATTGCCTTCGTTCCCATTATAATTTTTATATCTATTAATCACATCACCCGATGCACTCAAGTAGAATTGATAATTATCGGCTGCAGGATCGGGTTGTCCTGCAAAGTTGGTGTATTTTGCTGCTTCATCAGCATCTATTAAACCATCATATCCTGTATCTTGAACCGTTCTATTTGCCTCTGAAGTATCAAATGCATAAATTAATGATTGAGAGGCAGGCACTTGTCCCCACGTAGTTTCAACCGTTGGTTGAGAAGCATTTACTTCGGGCAAACCATTTTCATATAATTTTCTTCCGTCCCTTAAAACGTCTTCTGAAATTTCTCCTAAATTGAATACTAATTTTCCTGTGTTTGTAGGATCAGCCACGTCACCTGGATTTCCGAAATATGGATCCATTGCCCAAAACTGAATGTATTCTACATTTGATTGTTCAAAATTTGTCGAATTAATTGGTCGCATAATTCCAGCCCAGTTATTTGGAGCATCGGCATCCGTAAAAACGTTTGTTGCTGATAATGTAGGATTAAAATTATAAGGTCCTCTATCTTTTGGAAAATACGTTAAATCCAATGTGTTAATGACCGTTGTTTGTCCTTGTGCAATATCGGTCACTGGATATAATTCTCTACTGAAAATTCGTCGTGTTTTGTTTAATGATAAATCATCATCATTAACACCTGGAGGTCTTTGAGTATAAAAAACAGGGTCTATATTATACCATGCCATTTTTGCTCTTTTGAAACCTACACTCAATACATCAACTGCTGGCTCATCAGCTGTAGGATTGCCGTCAAAAGCTTCTTCTAAAGGCACACTTGCTAACGACCAAGAAAGAGGCGAACGCATGTCTATTGTAGATTGAGATCCTTCAAAATCATCTATATAAGTAGTTGCTTCACCATTAAATTGATCTGTTTTTGAGCTACCCGGTTTCAAATAAGCGAATTCACCTCTAAATGAAATACTTGAAGGCACATCGGTATCAATGTTGGGCAATTTATTTACTAATCTTGTTAAAAACGGAACTTCGGTAGAAAAATTAGTATTGAACCCAAAAATAGTATTATTTACAGATTCTTGTCCGTAGTTTGATTTTGTTGTAAATGGTCGCTCTGACATGTTTAAAACAGTAGCACCAATCAAAAATTTATCATTAAATTTATGCTCTACATTGAAACCCCAGAATCGTCTTGTTTGTTGTCCAAATACAGAGTTATTTTCAACCGATACTTCAATAGGTGTATTTGACGCTTGTAAAGAAGGATCAATAATTTGAACTTTTCCTAATTGATAGTTTACTGTATAATCTACTCCTTCAACTAATGTTCTTCCTCCAGCAGTAACCACAACCGAACCTTGAGGCACATTGAACGCACCAATAGAAATTCCGTCACCTCCAGCCGATTTGAAACGCCCTTTTAATTGAAATTTGTTTTTTGCACTCTCTTGCAAAGCACCTGCTTGTGTAGATTTATATAAATTTCTAAACACATATTTTGTTTGGTTACTATTGTAAATTCCACCATCATAATCTTCCGAACCATTCGTTCGAAGTTTTTCAAATAAATGGTTACCAAAAGGCTCTACAGTCGTAAAAATTATCCTTCCTTTTTGTGGATCTATTGTTAAGCCAGGTATAAAATCGAAGAAACCATCTCCTCCATCTTGTGGATCATTTGTATAATTTAATTTATCAACATTAAATACTTTTAATAAAGGAGTATCAGCTACATTTGTGGGAAGCGGATCAACACCCGCCTGTGTAATGTAATTTAATGGCGAAGGATCGGTGTATAGAATATTTAACTTAAAATCCTCTTGTTGTAATTGAAACCCACCTTGAATTTGGTAGATATTTTTCATCATTAAATCCCAAACAGGTTCTTCAACTACCACTAAATTTCCTTTCAGCATTTTTACTAACAACGCTTTAGAAGAAGGCACACCTGAAGTATCAACATTTGTGGCATCTACCCCATCTGTACCAAATTCACCAACTTGATACACATCGCTTCCTATCGTATATTGATAAGCGACCGCTAACACTTCATCATTTGCTAATCGCTGATTTAAGGATAAATAACCCAATTGCGGATGAAAGGTGTATTCTGAAGCGGTTAATTTTCTTGCATTTTCTAATTTGGCAAAATCAATTCCTTCTGCCATTCCTGATATATTAAATCCATTTAATGCTGAAGACACATCTCGAATAGCGCTATTTAAGAAATTACTGCCAATATTAATTGGATCAAATTTATTATTGGCATTGTTTGATGGTGTGTCTGGAGCCACATTAAAGAAACCAGCATTGGGTACACCCACGACTTCATTATCTGCAATTCCAAAAAGTTGCGATTCTCCTATATCTTGTAAAGCAATGATATTTCTTAAATTGTTATCGGTGGTACTAACCCTGTTTTGTTTGTTTGTAATCCAAACCTCTACACGAGTAATTTGCGCACGAGAATTAATGTAAGGATAATTTTCTAATGCTTTATCATATCTATTTCTAAAATATTGCGATAAAAAGTAATGTCGATCTGAATCATAATCTAGAGCAAACATTTCAAAATCTTGCACAGTACCTCCACCTTGAGAAGTTACTGATTTTGTTTGTGATTTTTGTTCAGAAAAAACGCCTGTAAAAGTTGTTTTACCAAATTGCAGTTGTGTTTTTACTCCAAATAAACTTTGAGCACCTCTAACTAAAGAATTTGATAAAGGAAAACTAACATTTCCAATTTCAATTTTTTTAATAATAGAATCATCACCTCCTGAAACATTAGGGTCAAATTCTAATTTTATTAAGTTTTGGAAAGCAAAAGTAGATTGTGTATCGTAATTAATATTTACATTCAAACGAGTTCCCACTTTTCCTTGCAACCCTACACTAATTCTTTGATCAAAATCAAAACTGGTTGTTCTTCTATTTCGCGGCGAAAAGGATGGATTGTCTTGTTTTGTAAAACGCACCCCTAAATCAAGTTCAACAGAACCCGTAGGCTTAACATCAATGGTGTTGCTTCCAAAAATATTCTCAAAAAGTTTTGAATTGATTCGATAAACAGGAAGTAAATTCTTTTTTGCGGCCTCTGAACCTGCTTTTTTACCATCGATTGCAGCCGATTTTTCTTGATAATAGTTACGCATTTGCTCACGTAACATTAACTCTTGATATTGCTTTGGCGTTAAGATCAGCGGATAATTAATGTTAAATCCGTCTACCGAATTGGTATAAATGTATCGATCGGTTGCTGCATCATAAGTATAAGATTCTAAGATGCTTTTTGGATTTGGAATTGTAATTTTTCCTAAATCAGCCCCTTTTTTTATTGAATCTTGAGCCTCTTCATCTACTTGCGCTTGAATTGCATAGGAAAAAAGCATTAGTAATAATGCGATACTGTATTTTAAGGTAAATTTTATTTTTAGTACGTTTTTTTTCAAGTCTTATAAATTTTTTAGGGCTTGCTTAATTAAATTTTCAACAGAAGCGTTTGGTGTTTCTCTGATTATTTTATCGATCACTTTTTCTGCTGTTTTTCTCACAAATCCCAATACTTCTAAAGCAGATAACGCTTCATCTTTGTTTGTATTGCTTTCAATTACAGAAACTTCGTCTAAATTATATACTTTTAACACTTTTTCTTTTAAATCCAGGATGATTCGTTGTGCTGTTTTTGCTCCAATTCCTTTCATCGATTGCATTGTTCCCACATCGTTTGAAGCTATGGCTTGAATAATTTGGCTTGGAGCTAAAGAGGACAACATTGTTCTTGCTGTACTTGCTCCCACTCCTGATACCGAAAGTAATAATTTAAATAATTCGCGTTCTTGTTTTTCAACAAATCCATACAATGTATGAGCGTCTTCGCGAATTTGCAAAAAAGTAAATAATTTTAAACTTTCTGAATCGGGAAGCAAAGAATAGGTATGCAATGATATATTGATATGATATCCCACACCGTTACAATCTATAATTACTTCGGTTGGTGTTTTTTCTACTAATCTTCCTTGAATGTGAGCTATCATATATTTAGATTATTGTTTTTTCTTTCCTTTTTCTTGAGCATCTACAACTGCTACTGCGGCCATATTAACCATTTCTTCCACACTTGCACCTAACTGAAAAACGTGAACTGGCTTTTCTAATCCGAGGATTATTGGACCAATTGATTCGGATTTATTTAATTCTTTTAATAATTTGTATGTTATGTTTGCCGCATCTAAATTAGGAAAAATAAGCGTATTCACTTTTTTATTTACCAATTTAGAAAATGGAAATTTACTTTTCAGCATGTCAGGATTTAAAGCAAAGTCACTTTGAATTTCACCATCTACCACTAAATCTGGGAAATTTTCATGCAAATAATCAACTGCTTGCCTAACTTTATTCGGTCCATCATTTTGAGAAGATCCAAAATTTGAATAAGAAACCATTGCAATAACAGGCTCCATACCAAACATGCGCACTGTTTTTGCCGTCATTAAAGCAATTTTTGCTAATTCATCTGCCGTTGGATTTGGATTTATGGCGGTATCCGATAAAAAAATTGGCCCTCTAGCCGTCATCATCATATTTGTAGTCGCAATTTTAGTAACATTTGGCATCTTATCAATTAATTGCATCACTGGTTTAATTGAAGATGGATAACTTCTAGAATGTCCCGTCAAAAAAGCATCTGCTTCTCCAGTATTTACCATCATTAATCCAAAATAATTACGCTCACGCATCCATTTTTCGGCATCCAATAATGTAATTCCTTTGCGTTTTCTACTTTCCCAAAAATGTTTTGCATATTCTAAACGTTTTGGTTCAGATTCTTTTGTTTTTGGATCAAAAATAGGCACTTCTATTTCAAAACCGATCTCCTCTTTTAGTTCTTTTATGATTTTTTTGTTGCCTAATAAAATAGGAAACCCAATTCCTTCTTCGTGTACAATTTGAGCTGCTTTTAATACATCTATTTGATCAGCTTCTGCAAAAATTATTCGTTTTGGGCTTGTTCTAGCTCTATTGGTTAATAATCGAATCATTTTATTATCCGAGCCCATTCGCTCTAATAAATCATCTTTATATTTTTCCCAATCGGTAATAGGAGCTAATGCTACACCTGATTCCATAGCTGCTTTTGCCACAGCGGGCGGAACTTCTGCTATTAGTCTTGGGTCAAATGGTTTTGGAATAATATAATCGCGACCAAAAGTTAATTTAGTTTCGCCATAGGCTATATTTACTTGTTCTGGCACAGATGCTTTGGCTAAATTAGCTAAGGCAACTACGGCAGCTTTTTTCATTTCTTCGTTAATTTTTGTAGCCCTAACGTCTAGCGCACCTCTAAAAATGAAGGGAAAACCTAGTACATTATTCACCTGATTAGGATGATCTGAACGGCCCGTTGCCATAATAATATCTTTTCGGGTAGCAATTGCTATATCATAATTAATTTCCGGGGTTGGATTAGCCATTGCAAAAACAATTGGGTTATCTGCCATATACAATAACATTTCAGGCGTTACAATATCACCAGTAGATAATCCTACAAAAACATCGGCACCTCTCATGGCATGTGATAAATCATCATATTGTTTATCGGTAGCATAAGCACGCTGCATTTCCGATATTTTTGGATCGTCTTTTCTTAATGCACCTTTGCTATTGAACATTACAATGTTTTCTGGTTTTACACCGAAAGAGACATATAAATTAGCACAAGCGATAGCGGCTGAACCAGCTCCAGATATCACCATAGTAATGTCCTCCATTTTTTTTCCAGCCAATTCAACTGCATTTAATAAAGCCGCAGAGGAAATAATGGCGGTTCCGTGTTGGTCATCGTGCATAACCGGAATATTCAATTCTTCTACCAAACGTCTTTCAATTTCAAAAGATTCTGGAGCTTTGATATCTTCAAGGTTAATTCCGCCAAAAGTTGGAGATATATTTTTTACTGTTGCAATGAATTCTTCAACGTCTTTTGTCCCTACTTCAATGTCAAAAACATCGATATCGGCAAAGATTTTAAATAATAAACCTTTTCCTTCCATAACTGGTTTTGAAGCTTCGGGACCAATATCGCCCAATCCTAAAACAGCAGTTCCGTTTGAAATTACGGCCACTAAATTTCCTTTTGCAGTATATTTATAAACGTTGTTAACGTCTTTTTCAATTTCTAAACAAGGTTCGGCAACTCCAGGGGAATAGGCTAATGCTAAATCTCTTTGAGTAGCATATTTTTTTGTGGGAACTACTTGAATTTTTCCAGGTGTTGGTTTTGCGTGATATAATAAGGCTTCTCTACGTTTACTATCTTTATGCATGGTTTTATAGTTTACTAACCTACAAATATAGTAGTATAAGCATAAAATGAGAAATTATTTTAGGATTCTTTTGAAAAATTTATATTTCGAAGCAAGCCTACATATTTCGTTCGTTTCAGAGCAGAATTTTTAAATACCTTTTGGAAAGTATCGTTCGTAATTTCCTCCCAATCTGATTTGGAATAACTTAAAATTTCGGGAGCAGTTTGAAATAATGGTTCATTGTGAGGTTTTGAAAATTTATTCCAAGGGCATACATCTTGGCACACATCGCAACCAAAAATCCAATCGTCAAATTTGCCTTTCATTTCTTGTGGCAAATTATCTTTCAATTCGATAGTAAAATAAGAGATGCATTTACTTCCGTCTACCACATAAGGTGCCACAATGGCTTCCGTAGGACAAGCATCAATACAAGCGGTGCACGAACCGCAATGATCGGTTGTGGGTGTATCGTATTCTAGTTCCAAATCAATAATTAATTCGGCAATAAAATAAAATGACCCTACTTTTTGAGTGATTAAATTGCTGTTTTTACCAATCCAACCCAAACCGCTTTTTGCAGCCCAAGCTTTATCTAATACTGGTGCTGAATCTACAAAAGCTCTTCCAGATACTTCTCCAATTTCGGTTTGAATAAAATGTAATAATTCATTCAATTTCTCTTTAATGACGGAATGATAGTCTTGTCCGTATGCATATTTTGAAACTTTATAAGAATCCTGATTTTGAAGTTCAGCAGGATAATAATTCAATAACAAAGAAATTACACTTTTTGCACCATCAACTAATAAAGTCGGATTCAATCGTTTGTCAAAATGGTTTTCCATGTAACTCATTTGACCGTTCATATTTTGGTTCAACCAAGTTTCTAAACGAGGAGCTTCTTCTTCCAGAAACCCAGCTTTGGAAATACCACAAGAGAGAAAGCCGAGGCGATGGGCCTCTTGTTTTATGATGGATGTCTGATGATGGATGATGGATGACTTGATCACTTATTTTATTTCGTTTTAAAAGCCAAAGTTCTATTCATCAATTCGAATGACTTAGCATATAAGTAATCAAATTGCACTTGAGTTATGTAATTTCTCCTTTTTGCTTTATGTAAACACGTTACAACTTCAGCTATTGAACGAATTGAATAATTTAGAAATCTTTTAAATTCAGGGATAGTTTGTTCTACGGAACCTTCAGAAATATTTAATGCTATTGAATCAACAGCCCTTAAAATTTGAGAAGATAAATTATAACGTTCAGTTTGAGGAAAAGAATTAGCTATAATATTAATTTCTTCCCCAAAATCCATTGCTAATTGCCAAATAATTAATTTTTCAAACTTAAAACTCATATTTCTTATACTTAAAAATTTGAAACATCAAACATCCATCACCCATCATCCGTCATTAAAAAAGTCCTCCCTGTATGTTGTTTTTAATTTTACCCAAATGTTGATAAGCTTTTTCGGTTACCTCGCGTCCTCTAGGTGTTCGCATAATAAAACCTTCTTGAATTAAAAAAGGTTCGTATACTTCTTCAATAGTTTCACCACTTTCTGAAACTGCTGTTGCTAATGTAGATAAACCAACGGGGCCTCCTTTGAATTTTTCGATTATAGTTATAAGAATTTTATTGTCCATTTCATCTAAACCGTGAGCATCAACGTTTAGTGCTTTCAACGCAAACTGTGCTATTTCAATATCTATTGAACCATTTCCTTTTATTTGTGCGAAATCTCTAACTCTACGTAATAATGCATTTGCGATACGCGGTGTTCCTCTACTTCTTCCTGCTATTTCAATAGCCGCTTCCATAGTTATAGGCATTTTTAAAATAGAAGCACTACGTTGCACGATTGTGGTTAAGAGTTCGGAATTGTAATATTGTAAACGGCTTTGTATTCCAAAACGAGCCCTCATGGGTGCAGTCAATAATCCTGAACGTGTAGTAGCACCCACTAATGTAAACGGATTTAAGTTGATTTGAACGGTTCTTGCATTGGGTCCCGATTCAATCATAATGTCTATTTTAAAATCCTCCATTGCAGAATATAAATATTCTTCAACAATTGGACTCAAACGGTGAATCTCATCAATAAATAAAACATCTCGTTCTTCAAGATTGGTCAACAAACCAGCTAAATCGCCAGGTTTATCTAAAACAGGCCCAGAAGTAATTTTAATTCCAACACCTAACTCATTTGCTAAAATATTTGCCAAAGTTGTTTTTCCTAAACCAGGAGGACCATGAAACAGGGTGTGATCAAGAGCCTCATTTCGCAAATTAGCCGCTTGCACAAAAACTATTAAATTTTCTAGCACTTGTTCTTGACCTGCAAAATCATCAAAACTGAGCGGGCGAAGTGCTTTTTCAATTTCAATTTCTTGAGGAGTAATAGATTCTTTATTGGGATTCAAATTATCGTTCATAATAACAAAGATAGTAAACTTATAAAACAAAAACCTCTCCGATTGGGAGAGGTTTATATATTGTGGAAAAAATCTTAATGATGTAACACTTCTTCTCCTTCTTTCATAGGTGTAATTTGAGAAACAAAGTCTTCATCATGACCTGGCTTACTGTAATCATAAGGCCATCTGTGTACTTCAGGAATTTCTCCAGGCCAGTTTCCATGTATGTGTTCAATTGGAGCGGTCCATTCCAAAGTATTCGATCTCCAGGGGTTTTGTATAGTTTTCTTACCATAGAAAATACTATAAAAGAAGTTCCAGAAGAAAACAATTTGGAAAGCAGCACCAACGATAGCAAAAATGGTAATTAATACATTCACATCTGCTAATTCATCAAATAAAGGGAAAGCAGTATTTGTGTAGTAACGTCTTGGTAAACCAGCCATTCCGATAAAGTGCATTGGAAAGAAAACACCATAAGCACAAACAGCAGTTACCCAAAAGTGAACATATCCTTGATTTTTGTTCATCATTCTACCAAACAATTTGGGGAACCAATGATAAACCCCAGCAAAGAATCCATACAATGCAGAAATACCCATTACTAAGTGAAAGTGAGCTACTACGAAATACGTATCGTGAATATTAATATCTAAAGTTGAATCTCCAAGAATAATACCTGTTAAACCTCCTGTAATGAAAGTAGATACTAATCCTATAGAGAATAACATCGCAGGATTTAATTGTAGGTTACCTCTCCATAATGTTGTAATGTAATTAAATGCTTTTACAGCAGATGGAATTGCAATTAATAAAGTCGTAAAGGTAAATACAGACCCTAAGAAAGGGTTCATACCCGAAATAAACATGTGGTGACCCCATACAATAGTTGATAAGAATGCAATTGCTAAAATAGAAGCAATCATGGCACGGTAACCAAAGATTGGTTTTCTAGAGTTTGTAGCAATAATTTCAGAAGTAATACCTAAAGCAGGCAATAAAACGATGTAAACTTCAGGGTGACCTAAAAACCAGAATAAGTGTTCGAATAAAACTGGAGAACCACCTTGATAATGTAAAACTTCACCTTGAATAAATATATCAGATAAGAAGAATGATGTTCCAAAACTTCTATCAAAAATTAATAATAATGCTGCAGAAAATAAAACTGGGAAAGAAACAATACCAATAATTGCAGTTACAAAGAAAGCCCATACTGTTAATGGCAATCTTGTCATGGTCATTCCTTTAGTTCTTAAATTGATTAC
>NZ_JBIIWV010000145.1:0-5204 GCF_044338735.1 Flavobacterium sp.
GATAATTTACATCAAAAAAATCAAAAACTTTAGAAGCATCTTTTAAGATTTCATTGTTACTTGTAAAAACCGTAACATCGGTATAAATTTTAGCGGAATTTTCATTGAAATTACCAGTTGAAATTAAACCGTATCGTTTTATTTTACTATCTTCAATTCGTTCAATTACACATATTTTACTATGTACTTTTAACCCTTTTACTCCAAAAATAAGCTCAATACCTTCAGTTTGCATTTGTTCCGAATAGGAAATATTACTTTCTTCATCAAAACGCGCCTGTAATTCAATTTGAACGGTAACTTTTTTACCATTTTTAGCAGCGTTTATTAAGGAACTCACAATTTGAGAATTCTTAGCTAAACGATATAACGTAATTTTAATAGAAACCACTTTTGGATCTAAAGCCGCTTCACGCAAAAACTTAATAATGTAGGAAAACGATTGGTAAGGAGCGTATAATAAATAATCTTTCTTCTTAATTTTTTCTAAAATACTTCCTTCTAACGACAAACCTGAAATTGGCAATGGAACATTTTCTTTATATAATAAATCATAACGGCCTAAGTTTGGGAAACTCATGTAATCTCTACGATTATGGTATCTACCGCCAGGAATAATACTATCGGAACTGTCAATATGCATTCCACGCAAGAAGAAATCTAAAGTATCTTTTCCAATTGCTTGATCATAAACAAATCGAACGGGTTCGCCTACTCTTCTATCTTTAACAGATGATGAAATTTTTTCAATCAAACTTTTACTTAAGTCGCTATCAAATTCCAGTTGTGCATCTCGGGTTATTTTAATCATGTGAGCCGAAATACTTTCCGAATCAAATATGTTAAATATATTGTTTAAGTTATAACGTATAACATCATCTAATAGAATAATATACTGTTTTTCTGAACTTGATGGAAGAACTAGAAATCGATTGATGGTATTAGGAATTTCTACTACTGCATATCGAATTTCTTTAGCTTTATCATTAAAAAGTTGACTTCCATTCATCACTAATTTAACAGCCAAATATCCTGAAGTGTCTTTAAGTAATGGAAATTCTTCCAAATCGTTCAACATGATAGTGACTAATGCTGGGCTAACTTTTTGAATGAAATAATCATGAATAAATTTTTCTTGTTCTTTTGAAATATCATTTTCATTAATCATGAATATGTTTTCAAGCTCAAGTTTCTTTTCAATCTCATTTAAAATTCGCAAACTATCAGATTGTTGTTCAATAACGATTTCTGTAATTTCTTTTAATAACTCTTCCGCTTTAACGCCTAAAATCTTTTCTGATTCGGTACTTTCGAGACTCATTCTTCGGATAGCAGCATAACGAACTCTAAAAAATTCATCCAAATTATTAGAAAAAATTCCTAAAAAACGTAATCGATCCAAAAGTGGTACATTTCCATCGTTTGCCTCTTGTAAGACCCTAGCGTTGAATGTAAGCCAACTCTTTTCTCGATCGATATAACTAGTGTAATTATTGTTCATCTTCATGCATTAATTGTAAAATTATATAAATTGAACTTCAAAAGCTGCAATTTATCAACAAATGGTTTAAAAAGTTTAATTTTGGGCGACCAAATAAATATTGTAACGTTATAATATAGTTAATTTAAAATTAAGGAGCTAAACGGTCTATTTTCCAATCAAAATCATTTTGCAATTGATATCTAATACGATCATGCAAACGATTTGGACGTCCTTGCCAAAACTCCACTTCTACTGGTCGTACAAGAAAACCGCCCCAGTGATTTGGACGTTCGATTTCTTTACCTTCCCATTCTTTCTCTAGTTCGATTAAACTATTCTCTAAGAACTCCCGATTTAATATTACCTCACTTTGAGGAGAAACAATTGCACCGAGTTTACTCCCGTCAGGTCGAGAAGCAAAATAATTATCAGAAATAGTCGCTGTTGTTTGTTCAGCTCTTCCTTTAATAATAATTTGACGCTCAACTGTAGGCCAAAAAAAAGACAGACAAACATTTGGATTTTCAATAATCGCCTTGCCTTTTTCAGAATTATAATTGGTGTAAAAAATAAAACCTTCTTCATTAAATTTTTTAAGCAACACAACTCTAGATTTAGGAAAACCATCCAAACCTATAGTTGCAACAGTCATTGCGTTAACTTCATCAGCTTCGTTTAAATCTTCAGCTTCATAAAACCATTTATGAAATAAGTTAATAGGATCCTCAGGTATCTGATCTTCCAATAACGCACTCTTATCATATGATTTTCTATAATTGCTTAAATCTTCCATTTTATCTTAATCAATTTAAAGTACAAAGTTACAAACTCAAAAGCATTATTTTGCTAAACAAAAACATTATTTAAACCTTTTTGAATATCTTTAGTCTTATTAAAATATAGTAACGATTGATTTTGCAAGACGAAAAAATATTCATTATCGAATTATTAAACCCTAAAACGCAAAATGAAGCGTTTAAAAAGCTATTGCAATTATATCAAAAACCATTATACAATCATATTAGAGGAATTGTACTAGATCATGAGGATGCTAACGATGTGTTACAAAATACATTCATTAAAGTACATTCTCATTTGAAAACATTTAAAGGAGATAGTAAGCTCTTCTCTTGGATGTATCGAATTGCCACAAACGAATCCATTACTTTTTTACAACAGCGTGCCAAAAAACAAGGAATATCTAACGAAGAAGTTAAAGAAAAAGCGCTCAATAAATTAGAAAGTGATGTTTATTTTGATGGAGATGAAATTCAATTAAAACTACAAAAAGCCATAGCATTACTTCCAGAAAAACAGCAACTTGTCTTTAAAATGAAATATTTTGAAGAATTAAAATATGAAGAAATATCAGAAATATTAGGAACTTCGGTTGGGGCTTTAAAAGCAAGTTATCATATTGCCGTTAAAAAGATTGAAGATTTTTTAAAAACGAATTAAACCTTTTAACATTAATTTTGTCCAATGAATATGAAAACTTTTGATTTAGATAATAATTATAAAATTACCTCGGGTTTTATTACTCCAGATAATTACTTTGAACAATTTGAGGCAAAAATAATGCACAAAATTTCAGCCAAACAATCTGAAAAAAGTCCTGTAAAAGTTGTTTCATTATTTCACAGAAAACAAGTTTGGATGAGCAGCATTGCAGCGTTATTTTTACTATCAATAGCACTACCCGTTTATTTTAATTCAGTTAATGAAAGTTTATTAGAAACTGGTGCAATTGAGGATTATTTGGCACAACAAAGCTTTGGAACAACAGAATTAACAAAGCATTTAACTTATGATGATATTCTTGAATTAGAAACTTCACTAGGTGTTTCCCCTTCAGAAAGTGAAGAAATAGAGAATTATTTAAATACAGAAGACTTAGATTATATTTTAAACCAATAATAAAATGAAAACAAAAATTATTACCTTATTAATTTTACTGGTTACTTTTAATTCTTTTTCACAAGGTTTTAAAGGAAAGAAAGACAAAGTTAAATCTTTAAAAATAGCTTATATTACTGAAGAATTAAATTTAACAACAGAAGAGGCACAACGATTTTGGCCAATTTATAATGCATTTGATGACAAACAAGCCGAATTGCGTCATGAAAAAATGAGAGCCATTCTGGATCGATTTGAACCTGGAAGTGTTGAAAAACTTTCAGAAAAAGAAGCATCAGGCCTACTTGTTCAAATGGAAGCTATTGAAGAAAGTTTATTTGCGCTTCGTAAAAAATTCATCAAGGATTTACAAGGCATACTTCCTGCTAGAAAAATCATCAAACTCAAAAAAGCTGAAGACGATTTTAATCGTCAATTATTAAAGCAAATGCGCGATAAAAGAAGAGATTAGTTAGAAAACGCTCATATTATTTGGGCGTTTTTTTATTTAATATCAAACCGTACCAATTTATTTTTACCGCTAGCATAAAACACTTTATTGGATTCAAATCGAAAAGTGTATAAATCTTTATCATCTGATATTTTAGTCCAATTTTTACCAAAATCTTCAGAATAATAAATACCCGTTCCGCCAACTGAAACCAACTTTTTACCTTTTGATTTAGGTACAAATTGAACACAAGAAGCATACCCAAATGCGGCTTTATCAGCAATCAATTTCCAAGTTGCACCGCCATCAAGTGTAATCGCTTTATTTGACCAATTTTGTAGCTGCATTAAATAATTTCCTCCAGCAATAATTCCAATTTTCTCATTGTAAAAATCGGCAGTAAAAATTCCCGTCATTTCTTCACCTTGTACTATTGGAGTTTCATATACTTGCCAAGTTACGCCAAAATCATGTGAAACAAATATTCTCGATTTTTTTCCGCCAGAAACCATAAAAATTGATTTTCCTTTTACAATTAAATTAGTATTACTGGTTGCAAAAGCCGCTTCGCCTTCATAAACTTTAGGCAAATTTTCACAAGGAATTTTTTTCCAAGTAGTTCCTCCATCGGTTGTTTTTATAAATGACAAACAATCTTCGGTAGGATCACCCATTGCAAAACCATTTAAATCATCTACAAATTGCATACTATCATAGAAAACCTTCTCGTTTTCTTCAGTATAAACAATAGTTTCTTGCAGTGATTTTTTATCAATTTTTATCAATTTAGCGGGATTTCCAACAGACAAAATAAAAACGGATTCTTTGGTTGCTGCAATACTTCTAAATTCGGTTGCTGAGTTGACTGATTGAATAGTGTGAATGTGTAATGAATCTTTTTTCTTGTCATAAAAACCATATCTTCCTTTATCCATTCCCATCCAAACCTTGTCACTATCCACAAAAATAGCTCTACAACTTAATTTTGATTCTGATAAAACTTTAGATTCAAAAACCACTGGTTTATTTTGAGCGTTTGACACAATTACAAAAAGAAATACGATTATTTGTTTCATATGTTAAATTTTTTTAGCGTTAATATTTAGTATCGGCTGTCTAATTAAAGGTGTGTGTTATATAAACTTTTTGTTAATGGCGATTTCATAAAAAAAGAATTAAATCAAAGTTACACAATTCGAAACAAATTAATTAAATTAAATTATCGAAAGGGCTTTGCATTTATAGATAAATAAAACTATTAAATTCGTATATTTGCCTCCCGAATTATCGGAATGATTTAAACTATAAAATGAGATTACACAGAAATTTAGTATTCACCACAATAGATTCGCTAATGGCGATTTTTAATGAAGG
>NZ_JBIIWV010000146.1:0-5156 GCF_044338735.1 Flavobacterium sp.
TTAACCGAAGACAAGTTGAAAGAATTACTTTCGGTGAAAATTAGAACCGAAAAAATCGCCATTAAAGACGCAAAATTAAGAACATTTATTACCGAAGACAGTAGTCGAGATGATTTGGTAGCACACGTTTATGATGTAACTTATGGTGTGGTTAAACCAACGGATAATTTGGTAATTATTGATGATAGTATTGTGCGAGGAACTACTTTAAAACAAAGTATCATTAAGATGATGGATCGTTTGCATCCAAAGAAAATTGTAGTAGTATCTTCGGCACCTCAAATTCGTTATCCAGATTGTTACGGAATAGATATGGCAAAGTTAGAAGGATTAGTAGCGTTTAGAGCCGCTTTAGCTTTATTAAAGGATCGCAATTTATATCATATTTTTGAAGAGGTTTATCAAAAATCAAAGGCACAAGAAGATTTTACAGATGCCGATGTGATAAATTATGTCAAAGAAATTTATGCACCTTTTACAGATCAAGAAATTTCTGATAAAATTGCAGAAATGCTTACGCCTGATGACACAAATGCCGAAGTAAAAATTATTTATCAAACGGTAGCAGATTTACATAAAGCGTGCCCTAAAAATTTAGGCGATTGGTATTTTACTGGAGACTACCCAACAGACGGTGGAAACCGAGTAGTAAACCGTGCTTTTATGAATTTTTATGAAGGAAAAGACGCTCGAGCGTATTAAAAAGTGCAGTTCATCGAGTTTTTGTGCTATATAACAATTTTTTTACTCACAAGTAATTTCATATACTACTTTAGTATCACCAAAAAATTAGTAGGTTAAGTTTTATGGTAAATTTGGGGCAAAAAGGGTGAAAGCAATTTCACCTTTTTTATTTTCAAAAAAATTGGTACAATACAAAAAAAGCCGAGAAGTCGCCATACTTCTCGGCTTTTTTAGTTAATTATATTAAGAAATTATAGTGCCGCTTGATAACGTTTTGCTACTTCTTCCCAATGAATTACATTAAAAAACGCTTCCATATAATCAGGACGACGGTTTTGATAATGTAAATAATAAGCATGTTCCCACACATCCATTCCTAAAATTGGTTGTCCGCCGCAAGCCACACCTGGCATCAAAGGATTATCTTGATTAGGAGTAGAACATACTTCTAATTTTCCGTCTTTTACACACAACCAAGCCCATCCTGAACCAAAACGGGTTGCACCTGCTTTTGCAAATTCAACTTTAAAAGCATCAAACGAACCAAAAGCAGCATCAATTGCAGCAGCTAATGCACCGGTTGGTAAACCACCACCGTTTGGCGACATAATTTCCCAAAATAAAGTGTGGTTGTAATGACCTCCACCGTTATTTCTAACCGGCATATTGTTCATGTCAAGATTTTTCATCAACTCTTCAATTGATTTTCCTTCTAATTCTGATCCAGCAATAGCTGCATTTAAATTTGTTACATAAGCATTATGATGTTTAGAATGATGAATTTCCATTGTTCGAGCATCAATATGTGGTTCTAATGCATCATATGCATAAGGTAATTTTGGTAATTCAAAAGCCATGATATTTTATTTTTAGATTAATAATATTTTCACCAAATTTACAAATTAAACTTTGGAATCAAAAATAGATCGTTTCTATAACACCATAATTAAGACAAATATAACATTTGGAAACAACAGCTTTTACCATTTATGACGCTTCCGCAGGATCAGGGAAAACATACACGTTAACGAAAGAATATTTAAAAATTCTCTTTTTAGCAAGTAACGACGATGCCTATAGGAAAATTTTGGCCATTACGTTTACCAATAAAGCGGTTGCTGAAATGAAAAACAGAATCGTATCAAGTTTGTATGAATTTTCCATTGATACTACTTCTGAAAAAGCTATGGATTTGCTAAAAGATGTGGCGAATGATACAAAATTAAGTATTGCAACGATTAAAGATAAATCGAAAGCAATTATTAAAAACATCATTCATAATTATGCGGCGTTTGATATTTCTACGATTGATAAATTTACCCACAAAGTCATTAGGACTTTTGCACAGGATTTAAATTTACCACCCAATTTTGAAGTGTCTTTAGATACCGATGTTTTGTTGCAAGAAGCCATTGATTTAGTGATTTCCAAAGCGGGAGAAGATCAAAACTTAACCCAACTCTTAATTGAATTTTCAAAAGAACGCACCGACGACGATAAAAACTGGGATATTTCAGCCGAATTATTAGCCGTAGCACAGTTGATTACTAACGAAAACAATTCGGAAGAAATCAAAGAAATGTCCGAAAAAAGTGTAACAGATTTTGGAATCATTAAAAACAAATTACAAACTGCAAGTGCACATTTAAAACAAGAATGTAGCACAATTGCTCAACAGATTTTAGAAAATATCGACAAAAATGGTGTTTCTAGAAAATCGTTTTATTCGAGTTATGTAACCAATCATTTAGAAAAGGTTGCCACTAAACGCATTGCCCGAAACGATACAATTATAAATTATTTAAACGGAACCAATGCGCCCTATTCAAAAGCCGTTCCTCAATTTGACAAGGATTTTATTGATGCCAATGCATCTGAAATATTAAGTTCGGCTCAAACAATAAATGGAAAAGCTGAAAAAATTGCCTTGTATGAAGCTTTTCTTCAAAACTTAAATCCACTTTCGTTATTAAACACGATTTATCAGGAATTCAAGAAAATTCAAGAAGAGCAAAATATTGTTTCAATTTCTGATTTTAATACGATCATTCATAAAGAAATTAAAAACCAACCGGCTCCATTTATCTATGAGCGTTTGGGAGAAAAATACCGCCATTATTTTATTGATGAATTTCAAGATACTTCAGTAATGCAATGGCAAAATTTAATTCCTTTAATTGATAATGCATTGGCTGGCGAAGATGAATATGGAAAAAAAGGAACTTTGATGCTGGTGGGTGATCCAAAACAAGCTATTTATAGATGGCGTGGCGGAAAAGCCGAACAATTTATTGATTTAGCTAAAGAAATTGACGCAAACAATCCATTTTCAAATAAGGATAAAAAAACAGAGCGATTAAAAACAAATTATAGAAGTTATACAGAAGTCATTCATTTTAATAATGCTTTTTTCAAACAATTAGCGCATCAATTTGACAATGAAGACTACAAGAATTTGTATGAACATCTTTCGCATCAAGAAACTAATTCTAAAACTGGCGGCTATGTAAATTTATCTTTTATTGAAGAGCCTGAAGAGGAAATCTTGATAGAAGGATTTGATAATGAAAACGATACCGTTACTTTAAAAGACAAACTTTATTTGAGCAAAACACTACAAACAATCCAACAGTGTCTTGCCAATAAATTTGAATATAAAGACATTATATTACTTACACGAACAAAAGCTCCAGGAATAAAATTGGCTAATTTTTTAACCGAAAACAAAATTCCAATATTATCATCTGAAACGTTGTTGATTCAAAATGCTATTGAGGTTAAATTGATCATTGCGTTACTTCGGTATTTAAAAAATTCTAAAGAAGAAGAGGCAAAAATTTATTTTCTATACTACATTGGTGGATACTTACAATCTGAACTAGATATTCACGATTTTATCTTGGCAACAAAAGATAAAAACACTGCCGATTTAGAAGTTTATTTAAAGTCAATTGGAATCGAAATTTCGTTTACTGATTGCAAGAAAAAATCCCTTTATGAAACGGTTGAAACGCTAATTTCGATATTTTTAAAGCACAAAGTAAACACTTCTTATTTGCAATATTTTCTTGATTTAGTGCTAGAAAAAGACGTGAAAGTACAATCAAGTATTGCAGACTTCTTAGAGTATTGGGATAAAATAGGCTTTCAAAAAAGTATTCCATCACCAGAAGGAACAAATGCTGTTCGAATCATGACCATTCATAAATCAAAAGGATTGGAGTTTCCAGTGGTTATTTTTCCTTTTGCCGAAGAAGATTTTACAAAAAAAATAAAGGATAAACTTTGGATTCCTCTAGAAGATTCAACTATTGACTTACCAAAAGCATTAATCAATAACAAAAAGGAAGTTGAAAATTATGGAAACGAAGCAAAAACCATTTTTCAAACTAAAAACCAAGAAGAAATACTAGATACCATTAATGTACTCTATGTGGCATTAACCCGCGCCAAAGAGCAATTATTTGTAATTTCAAATAAAAAATTAACTAAAAAAGGAGCTTTTGTTACGTCAAATTTATCCTATTACTTTTTAGATTTTTTAGAAAAAAAGGGAGTGTATGAACCTACAAAATTTACTTATGAGTTTGGAACCGCTGACCGAAAATCTGAAATTGAAATTCATAAAGGCATTCATGAAAGCATTGGAATAGTTGCAGATAAATTAAAACCTTCAAAAATTAACATTGCACAACGCGAAGCACTTATGTGGGGAACGATACAACAAGATGCAATTGCTTTTGGAACTATTTTGCATGAAATTATGGCATTTATTCACACAAAAGATGAGGTTGAATTAGCCTTAAATAAAGCCATAGAACATGGTTTAATTAGGATATCACAACGTGAAATTTTTAATGATACCATTCAAAAAATTGTCAATCATTCAGAATTAAACGATTTTTTTGCTGCTGAGGGCACAAAAATTAATGAACAAACCATCATTAAAAAAGCAACAAAAGCGATAAAACCTGATCGAGTGGTTTTAAAAGGCAATAGTGCTTATTTGTTAGATTATAAAACAGGTGAAAAACATCACAAACATAAAGTGCAAATAGAGGAATATGAATTAGCGTTGCGCGAAATGAACTATTCGGTTGCAAAAAAAATGCTCATTTATATAGGCGAAAGCATAGAAATAGTAACTTTGTAATACTAAAAAGAAACACAAACAATAATAAAATTATGTACGGAAAAATTCAACACCACTTGCAAAGCGAATTAAATTCGATTAAAGAAAATGGTTTGTTTAAGAAAGAACGCATTATTACTTCGCCTCAAGGTGCCGAGATTACTATTTCAACTGGAGAAACGGTTTTAAATTTTTGTGCCAATAATTATTTAGGACTTTCTTCACATCCAGAAGTGGTTCAAGCAGCAAAAGACGCCTTAGATTCTCATGGTTTCGGAATGTCATCTGTACGTTTTATTTGCGGAACACAAGATATTCATAAAGAATTAGAACAAAAAAT
>NZ_JBIIWV010000147.1:0-5142 GCF_044338735.1 Flavobacterium sp.
GGAATTTCTGGAGTTTATTATTTTGGTACAGATGCTAGTTTATCTGCAATTAATAGCGTTGATAGCTTAGAAAATTTCACGTTATATCCTAACCCAAATAAAGGCAATTTCAATATTCAATTTTCTTACAATTCAAATAATAATATTATTGTTTTGGTTCATGATATTAGAGGAAGAGAAATTTTTAATAAAACATATTCAAACAATGGTTTGTTTAATGAAAACCTTCAATTAAGTAATGCACAATCTGGAATTTATCTTGTAACTATTCAAGATGGTTCTAGGAAAGAAGTTAAGAAAATAGTAATAGAATAATTTAATTTTCTATTTCAGGGAAGAGGTGGTTTTTACCACCTCTTTTTTTTATTAATTATTACAGAATATTATTAAATTATTATATTTGTGCATTAATCAAAAAAACCATTAAAATGAAAAAAACGTTACTACTAATTGTTTTTTCACTAGTACTTACTAATTTTAGTTACTCACAAACAGAAAGAGCTTGGTCAAACTACAAAGGACAAGATGTTAAAGTTGCTATTTCAGCACAAAGAGAGTCATTTCCTCAAGAATTTGAGTTAATGCAATTAGATTTAACTATTTTAAGACAAGTATTATTTACTGCTTCAGATCGATTTGCTGAAAAAAGAACAAGCGCTATAATATCGTTGCCAAATGCTGAAGGAAAACTTGAGCGTTTTCGTGTTTATGAAGCATCAAATTTTGCACCAGATTTACAAGCTCAATTTCCAGAGATTCGTTCTTATGTAGGACAAGGTATTGATGATAAATATGCAAGATTAAGATTATCAATAAATCCAAGAGGAATCAATACAATGGTTTCAAGAGCAGATAAGCCTTCAGAATATATGGAGCCTTATTCCGTTGATGGAAGAATTCACGTAGTTTATAATTCTGAAAGAGTAAAAGGGAAACTTCCATTTACCTGTTCAACACCAGTTGAGCAAGCATTAATGAATGATTTAACCGATAGAGCGAGTAGTGTATCTCGATCAAGTACAGTTCAATTATTGAATTTTAGACTTGCAATGTCTGTAACACCAGAATATACTACATATCACCATACATTATTGGCATTGGCAACTGCGAAGGAAAGTGCCTTGGCTGCAATTAACACAACGTTGTTACGTGTAAATGGTGTTTTTGAAACTGATTTTGCAATTCACATGAATTTAGTGAATAACATGACTATTATATATGATGGCACCACGGCAGATCCCTATGGAGCTACAAGTAATAATTATAATACTCAACTACAAACAACTTTAACTAATGTAGTAGGAGAAGCGAATTATGATGTGGGTCATTTAATGGGAAGAGTAGGGAATAATGGAAATGCAGGATGCATAGGTTGTGTATGTTTATCTGGGAAAGGAAGTGGCTATACAACAAGTACTTCGCCAGTAGGAGATAATTTTGATATTGATTTTGTAGCGCATGAAATTGGACATCAATTTGGCGCAAATCATACCTTTTCTAATGGAAATGAAGGTTATGGAGTAAATGTTGAAGTGGGTTCAGGGGTAACCGTAATGGGTTATGCTGGAATAACTAATGAAGATACTCATTTACATTCAATAGATGTATTTCATGCAGCAAGTATTGCCCAAGTACAAGCAAATATGGATACTAAATCATGCCAAACAATAGTTGCAATTACACATTCAGCTCCAGTAGTTAATGCTGGTGGTAACTGGACAATTCCCGTGAGTACACCATTTATGTTAACGGGCTCAGCTACTGATGCAGGTGGTGCAAGTGCAATGACCTATGCTTGGGAACAAAATGAAGATGGAGGGTCTAATATAGGCGCCGATAGCGCTGCTTCACCAACAAAAGCTGATGGCCCAAACTGGGTAAATTATCAAGATTCTGCAAGTCCAGTGCGTTATTTTCCAAAAATGTCATCAATTTTAGCAGGAAACAACACAACACCCGGTTTAGATGTAACCGCCGAAGCTTTAAGTTCTGTTGCGAGAACCTTAAATTTCAGATTAACCGCTAGAGATAATATCTCTGGACAAGGACAAACTGGTTATGATGATATGGTAGTTACAGTTGCAAATAAAACCGCTTTAACCATAACAATGGCTGCAAGTACAACTTATCCTGTAGGTTCAACCCAAACAGTGGTTTGGACAGGTGCTACAGGCACAACAGGACACAGCACCATTACAGGTGGAGCAAATGTAGATATTTCATTTTCAGCTGATAATGGGGTTACATGGACATTATTGGGAACTACGACAAATGACGGTTCGCATGTTGTGACATTGCCAGCAGGCGTTTCAGGAGCTTATTGTAGGTTTATGGTTAAGGCAAGTGCAAATATTTTCTTTAATATTTCTCAGCCATTTGCGGTAGGAAATTATACATACCAAACGCAAAATGTTTGTACGGATTATCCATTTACATTAAATTCGGCGATCACTGAAAGTGCTGGCACATCTTATCCAGGCACATCACTTTCTATTTCAGATTCTTATACGATAACAGATGCAAACTTTTATGCAAATGTAACACATCCAAACATAGGACAATTTAATCTACTAATTAAAGCGCCATGGCAAACATCTTTAAATACAGCTATCTGGTATAACAATATTACATGTACAAATGCCAACATGAACAAATGGTTTGACACAGCCGGCTCAGCTGTAAATTGTGCAACAGTGAATGGAGCTCCATCTTTTTTACCTTATTCTGAACCAAACATTAACGGATATAATGGCATGAATAGTGCTGGCGCATGGTTAATATATTTTAAAGATGTAGTAGTAGATTCAAATGTTGCAAATGCAAGGTTTAATACTTTTACTATTCAATTGTGTCGTTCAGGGCTTGTACCTGTTCTTTCAACCGAAAGTTATGATATTAGCGATTTAGCAATTTATCCTAATCCAAACAATGGGAACTTCAATATTCAATTTACTTCTAATTCGAGTAATGAAATAAATGTAGGGGTTCATGATATGAGAGGAAGAGAGATTTTTACTAAAAAATACTCAAATAATGGTTTGTTTAATGAAAACCTTCAATTGAGTAATGCACAATCTGGTATTTATCTAGTAACTATTCAAGATGGTTCTAGTAAGGTTACTAAAAAGATTGTTATTGAATAAGTAGTTCTAAACTATTAAATAGTAAAAAGGGAGGCATTAGCTTCCCTTTTTTATTTCCCATTAAAAGTATTCATCGTAGTATTTAACCCAGCTAATGCAAATGATTTTACAATTTCTGCGCTTAAGGCTAATCGTTCTTTCAGTTGTTCTTTTTCGGTTTCGTCCCATTCGCCAAGGACATAGTCCACTTGTTTTCCTTTTTTAAAGGCGTCGCTAATACCAAATCGAAATCGTGGATATTCAGAAGAATTTAAAAGCAACTGTATGTTTTTCAACCCATTATGTCCGCCATCAGTTCCTTTTGTTTTGATACGAATAGTTCCAAATGCTAAATTTAAATCGTCGGTGATGACCAAAAGGTTTTCTTTTTCAATCTTTTCTTTTTCTAACCAATAATTCACTGCTTTACCACTCAAGTTCATATAGGTGTTTGGCTTCAGTAAGAGCAATGTTCTGCCTTTTATTTTGAGTTCTGCCACATCACCTAACTTCTGGGTTTGAAAAGAAATCCCTTCTGCATTAGCAACATAATCTAATATTTTAAAACCAATATTATGTCTTGTGTTTGCGTATTCTGAGCCAATGTTTCCAAGCCCAACTATTAGGAATTTCTTCATAGGAATGACCTCTTGTGGTTTATTTCTCTTAATTATATTTAAAAACCAATTCATCATGTAAAAGTAACATAAAGTTTATAAAATAAAAAGCATAAAAAAAGCACCAGTAAACTGATGCTTTTTCGTATAGATTGAAAAGAAATTATTTTTTCTTTTTTGCTCCTTTTTCTGCTTTTGCTGCTTCTTGAGCCGCTTTCATTGCCGCACGAGAAATTCTCACTTGACAAACTACAGTATTATCTGGGTGCATTAATTTGAAATTGTTTGTAGGTAATTTAGTTACATACAATTTGTTACCCATTTCTAATTCAGAGATACTTGCTTCTACAAAATCAGGTAAGTTTTTAGGTAATGCTTTAACTTTTAAACGACGTTGGTTTAATCGTAAAACACCTCCTAATAATACTCCTGGAGAAGTTCCTGTAATTTTAACAGGTACTTCCATAACGATTTCTTTATCGTCACTTAATTGGAAGAAGTCAATGTGTAAAATTTTGTCAGAAACTGGGTGAAACTGAATGTCTTGCATGATTACATTGGTAGACGTTCCGTTTAACTCAACTACAACTGTGTGTGCGTTTGGAGTGTAAACCAAATCTTTAAATGCTCTTTCGTCTGCAACAAAATGAACTGGCTGATTTCCTCCGTAGATAACGCAAGGAACCATTCCAGCATCACGTACGGCTTTAGTTGCCTTTTTGCCTACGTTTTCTCTTTCTGATCCTTTAATCGTAATTGATTTCATTGTAAAATATATATAATTAATAAATACTTATTTAGAGTGGTTGCTCTTGATTACATCAAAAATTTCCCGCTAATTGAGGTATTATTTTGCACCATATGCATTACATCTGCAAATAATGGGGCACAACTTACCACTTTTATTTTATTTGATTCTTTCTTTAACGGAATAGAATCGGTAACAATTAATTCTAGTAATTTAGAATTTTCTATTTTTTCGTAGGCCTCTCCTGATAATATAGGATGCGTACAAATTGCCCTTACGCTTAAAGCACCTTTTTCCATCATTACATCGGCCGCTTTGGCTAATGTTCCTCCAGTGTCAATCATGTCGTCAACTAAAATAACATTTCTGCCTTTTACGTCACCAATCAACTCCATCGTATCAATTACATTCGCTTTTTTTCTTTGTTTGTAACAAACCACCACGTCCGATTCTAAAAACTTAGAATAAGCATATGCTCTTTTTGAACCTCCCATGTCTGGTGATGCAATCGTTAAATTTTCTAAATTTAAACTTCTCACATACGGCAAAAAGATGGTGGAAGCAAACAAATGGTCCACTGGTTTTTCAAAGAAACCTTGAATTTGATCGGCATGTAAATCCATGGTCATAATTCGGGTTGCTCCTGCAGTTTCCA
>NZ_JBIIWV010000032.1:0-17121 GCF_044338735.1 Flavobacterium sp.
AATCTTCCCGATTTTCATTGAATAACGATTTTAATTTATCGGCAACTTTTCGAGTAATGTAATTTGAAATTTTCTTCACATTTCCATCGGCTTGCAAATAAGAACGCGATACATTCAACGGAATATCTGGCGAATCAATTACCCCTTTTAGCATGCCTAAAAATTCGGGTACAATTCCTTCTACATTGTCGGTTACATACACCTGATTTTGATACAATTGAATTTTATCTTTTTGCAATTGTAAATCGGACGACATTTTAGGAAAATATAAAATTCCGGTCAAGTTAAACGGATAATCTACGTTCAAATGAATATTAAAAAGTGGTTCTTCAAATTGCATTGGATACAATTCGTGATAGAATTTTTTATATTCTTCATCGGTTAAATCCACTGGTTGTTTTGTCCATGCAGGATTTGGATTATTGATGATGTTGTCAACTTCTTGATATTCTGTTTTGTAATCTTCAGGAGCGTCTTCTGGTTTTGGAAGTGCTTCTTGTTTCGTTCCAAATTTAATTGGAATGGGCATGAATTTATTGTACTTCGTCAACAATTCACGAATTTTATATTCTTCTAAAAATTCTAATGAATCTTCTGCAATGTGCAAAATTACTTCCGAACCTCTATCTGTTTTATCGTGAGGAACTAATGAAAATTCTGGACTTCCATCACACGTCCAGTGTGCTGCTGGTTCATCTTTGTATGATTTTGTGATGATTTCCACTTTTGAAGCCACCATAAAAGCAGAGTAGAATCCTAGTCCAAAATGACCAATAACACCTGAATCTTTGGCAGAATCTTTATATTTCTCTAAAAATTCTTCCGCACCTGAAAAAGCAATTTGATTGATGTATTTTTCTACTTCATCAGCGGTCATTCCTAATCCTTGATCAATAATGTGTAATTTTTTACCTTCTTTATCGATTTTAATTTCAATAATTGGATTACCAAACTCTACTTTAGCTTCATCAATACTGGTTAAATGTTTTAATTTTAAAGTAGCGTCGGTTGCATTTGATACTAATTCACGAAGAAAAATTTCGTGGTCGCTATACAAGAATTTTTTGATTAAGGGAAAGATGTTTTCTACAGAAACATTAATTTTTCCTGATGCCATTTTTTAAAATTTTAGTTAAACAATTATACTTTACACATACTTCAAAAGGAATACCAATTTTCATTTGGTGACAAATTGACATAATTTTTAATTATATCTTTGTAAAAAAAATTAAATGCTTAAAGCAGAAAATATATCATTCTCCTATTTAAACGAAACAAATATTAAGAACATTTCTTTTTCTGTTTTAAAAGGTTCAAATTTTGCTATTATTGGCGAAAGTGGTTGTGGAAAAAGTACGCTGTTAAAAGTATTGTATGGTTTATATGATTTAAAGGGCGGAAATATTTTTTGGAATTCAATTGAAGTTCAAGGCCCAAAATATCATTTGATTCCGGGAATGCCTTTCATGAAATATTTAGCTCAAGATTTTGATTTAATGCCATTTATTTCTGTTGCCGAAAACGTAGGAAAGTATTTGTCTAATTTTTTTCCGGAACAGAAACAAGCCAGAATTGAAGAATTGCTTGAAATTGTTGAAATGACCAATTATGCGAATACCAAAGCAAAGTTTTTAAGTGGCGGACAAATGCAGCGTGTTGCTTTGGCAAAAGTTTTAGCCCTTGAACCCGAAGTTTTATTGCTAGATGAGCCATTTAGTCATATTGATAATTTTAGAAAAAATAGTCTTCGAAGAAAATTGTTTGCTTATTTAAAACAAAAAAACATAACGTGTATTGTTGCAACTCATGACAGTACCGATGTGTTATCCTTTGCAGATGAAGCTTTAATTTTAAAAGACGGAGAAACAATCGCCATTGGTAAACCAAAAGAAATTTATAATCAGTTAAATGACAAATATATTTCATCCCTTTTTGGCGATGTGAATGAATTTGTTTTTAAAGGAAAACAATTTTTGGTTTATCCACATCAGTTGAAAATTACTAACAATTCAGATCTAGTCGTCGAGGTGCTGTTTTCTTATTTTAGAGGAAATCAATACCTTATAGAAGCTAAATTTGAAAACCAAACTCTTTTTTTTGAAAGTGAAAAGGAATTGGAAACAGGAAGTAAGGTTTTTTTAACAATAACTAACGAGAATTAAATAATCCCAATTTAATTATTTCGTATTTTTATACCCTAAAATTTAATTCGATAAAGCTATGTACCACTCAAAAATATCAGGATTAGGATATTATGTTCCCGAGAATATTGTTACTAATGATGATTTGTCAAAAATTATAGAAACCAATGACGAATGGATTCAAGAACGAACAGGAATTCTAGAACGCCGTCATGTGATAAGAGGTGAAGACACTACCACTTCAATGGGAGTCAAAGCAGCTAAAATTGCAATTGAGCGTTCGGGTGTAGTTAAGGAAGATATTGATTTTGTCATTTTTGCAACCTTAAGTCCTGATTATTACTTTCCTGGGCCAGGAGTTTTAGTACAACGCGATTTAGGTCTAAGAACAGTTGGTGCATTAGATGTTCGTAATCAATGTTCAGGTTTTGTATATGCGATTTCAATTGCCGATCAATACATCAAAACCGGAATGTATAAAAATATCTTGGTTATTGGTTCCGAATTGCATTCAACGGGCTTGGATATGACTACTCGCGGAAGAGGCGTTTCTGTAATATTTGGTGATGGAGCAGGAGCAGCCGTACTTTCTAGAGAAGAAGATTTGGCCAAAGGAATTTTATCAACTCATTTACATTCCGAAGGGCAACATGCTGAAGAATTAGCCTTAATTGCACCAGGAATGGGAAAACGTTGGGTAACCGATATCATTGCTGATAACGACCCAAATGACGAAAGTTATTTTCCTTATATGAACGGACAATTCGTCTTTAAAAATGCAGTAGTTCGTTTTAGTGAAGTTATTAATGAAGGGTTACAAGCGAATGATTTGCAGGTTTCCGATATAAATCTTATGGTGCCACATCAGGCTAATTTGAGAATTTCTCAGTTCATCCAACAGAAATTTCGTTTAACCGATGATCAGGTTTTCAATAATATTCAAAAATATGGTAATACCACCGCAGCTTCCATTCCAATTGCTTTAACTGAAGCTTGGGAGCAAGGTAAAATTAAATCAGGAGATTTAGTAGTTCTAGCAGCTTTTGGTTCAGGTTTTACTTGGGGAAGTGTGATTATTAGATGGTAAAATTAGAGAACTGAATTAAGAAAATAGAATATAGAAATAATAAACAGAATATAGATAAAAAGCATTCAAATTTTTTTTGAGTGCTTTTTTTATTTTTATCCAAAAAACTAATCCCTATTTACGAATCACTAATTACTATTTATTATCTTTGCGCGTTCTAAAATTCAGGTAAAAATGACATTACATCACACATTAACTTTGTACATCCAGAAAGCGGTTCAAGAATTATTCGATTTAGCGATCGAAAAAATTGAATTTCAGGCGACTAGGAAAGATTTTGAAGGTGATATAACTATGGTTGTTTTTCCATTGGTAAAAGCATTAAAAGGTAATCCAGTTGAAATAGGAACTCAAATAGGAAATTACTTAGTTTCTCATGCAAATGAGGTGTCAAAATTTAATGTGGTAGGTGGATTTTTAAATTTGGTTATTTCAGATGCCTATTATGTGGATTTTTTCAATACGATTAAAAATAACGAAACGTTTGGTTTTGTAGCTCCAAAAGAAAACGAAAAGGCAGTAATGGTGGAATATTCATCACCAAACACTAATAAACCATTGCATTTAGGGCATATTCGTAATAATTTATTAGGTTATTCAGTTGCCGAAATTATTAAAGCTTCTGGAAAGAAAGTTTATAAAACACAAATCGTCAACGATAGAGGAATTCACATTTGTAAATCGATGTTGGCTTGGCAAAAATTCGGAAACGGACAAACGCCAGAATCAACAGGATTGAAAGGTGATAAATTGGTTGGGAATTTCTACGTTGAATTTGACAAACAGTACAAGAAAGAAATTTCAGAATTAATCGCTCAATGTAAAACCGAATACGAAGCAAAAAAATTAGCGCCATCAATTTTAGAAGCACAACAAATGCTTTTAGATTGGGAAAACGGAAAACCAGAAGTTATTGCACTTTGGAAAACCATGAACCAATGGGTGTATGATGGTTTCGAACAAACGTACAAAAACCTTGGGGTAAATTTCGACAGCTATTATTATGAATCAAACACGTATTTGCTTGGAAAAGAAGTAGTACAGTTTGGTTTAGAAAAAGGCATTTTCGAGAAAGATCCAGATGGTTCAGTTTGGATTGATTTAACTGCGGATGGATTAGATCGAAAAATCGTGCTTCGTTCTGATGGAACAGCGGTTTATATGACGCAAGACATTGGAACAGCAATCCAACGTGTGAAAGATTTTCCAGATGTGGGCGGAATGGTGTATACTGTTGGAAACGAACAAGATTATCATTTCAAAGTGTTATTCTTAATCTTGAAAAAGTTAGGATTTGATTGGGCAGATAGCTTGTATCATTTGTCATATGGAATGGTAGAATTGCCTTCAGGAAAAATGAAATCGCGTGAAGGAACTGTGGTAGATGCTGATGATTTAATGGCAGAAATGACTACGACTGCACAAACTATTTCAGAAGATTTAGGAAAATTAGAAGGTTATTCTGAAGATGAAAAAGCGGTTTTGTTCAAAACAATTGGTTTAGGAGCATTAAAATATTACATGTTGAAGGTAGATCCGAAAAAGCAAATGATGTTCAACCCTGAAGAATCAGTTGATTTCGCCGGAAATACAGGTCCGTTTATACAATATACCTATGCTCGAATTCAATCGATTTTACGAAAAGCTGATTTTGATACTTCGATTTCAATTTTGGGATTAGAGCTACATGAAAAAGAAAAGGAATTAATTAAACAAGTGCAGTTGTTTGCAGAAGTGATTCAAAACGCTGCTGATAGTCATAGCCCAGCGTTGATTGCAAATTATACGTATGAATTGGTTAAGGAGTTCAACTCGTTCTATCAGCAAGTTTCTATTTTAGGCGAAGAAAATCACGATAAAAAAGTGTTTAGAGTACAGTTGTCAAAATCAGTAGGAAATACCATTAAAAACGCTTTTCAGTTGTTAGGAATTGAAGTTCCTGAACGAATGTAAATTGAGTCATAAGATTGAACTTGGAAATTAGAAATATCGGAATTTTATTAAATGAACACATCAAAATATTTTATTCAGGCATTATTGGTAGTGGTTTTTTCAACCCTATCTTTTATTGTTTTTAAAGAATTTTTACCCAAGAAAATTTTTCCTGAAAGCACGGTCAACTCTAAAAACGTTGTGGTTGATAGTCTATTACTTGAAGCTATTGCCGAAGATGGTGCTCTAAAAGAAAAAGACACGTTGTCAAATAAAATCATAGATTATAAAGTGGTCAATGGAATAAAATTTCCTGATGAAACTTTTGATGAATATCAAGGAAACCAATATTTAGTTGCTTTTTTCGAAAAATTATATCAATTAGAAACTAAAAAACAAGGCAATGTTCGTATTGCTTATTTTGGTGATTCGATGACCGATGGCGACTTAATTGTGAAAGATTTTAGAACGTATTTACAAGAGCGTTTTGGCGGTCAAGGCGTTGGTTTTGTTAATATTACCTCAGAATCTGCAAGTTCTAGAAGTTCTCTGACTCATGAGTTTTCGGGTAATTGGAAAACACAGTCTTATCTAAAAGTTAAAAATCCTTCAAGAGCTTTTGGTGTAAATGGCCATGTGTTTTTTGCAAATGATACTTCAAATGTGGCTTGGGTAAAATTCAAAGCGACCAAAACTAAATTTGCAACTGAATTACACAGACCTACATTATTTTATGGAAGTTCTTCAAACAAATCGGGAAAAGTATTTTGTAATGCAAGTGATACCATTGGAAAAAAATTAGTACCAAATAATATACTGAATACCTTGACCTTGTCTGATGGAAATTTCAAAAGTCTTAAAGTAAATTTTTCAAAAGCCGATTCTATTCCTTTTTATGGAGTTAATTTTGATGACGGAAAAGGAATTCATGTTGATAATTTTTCGAATAGAGGAAATTCTGGATTGCCGCTAGGAACTTTTGATAAGTCTACCATGAAAGCTTTTCATGCAAAATTAGATTATGATTTAATTGTCTTGCAATATGGAGCAAATGTTTTGAATTATGGTACCAAAAACTATACTTGGTATGAAAAACGAATGACTAAAGTTGTCAAACATTTAAAAGAATGTTTTCCAGGGGTTTCGATATTAATTGTTTCTACGGCTGATAAATCCTCTAAGTATGATTTAGAAATGAAAACTGATTCGGCTGTAATTCCACTAAATAAAGCCCAAAAGCAATATGCAATTAAATCGGAATCAAGTTTTGTTAATTTATACACGTTAATGGGTGGAGATGGTTCTATGGTAAAATGGGTTGAAGCTGTACCTGCAAAAGCCAATAAAGATTATACGCATTTTAATCACAGAGGAGCAAAGGAAGTAGCCAATATTATTTATAGTCAAATTAGCCAAGGATACGAAACGTATAAAAATTTAAGAAAAAAACGAAAGCCTGCAGTTCCAGTAAAAATTGAAGCAGTTATCATCAAAAACGATTCAATACATGAAGAATAGCATTCTAGGATTGTTATTTTTATTGACTTCCTGTGTTTTTGCACAAGAGGTAGATTCTACTTTTGTTGTAATTGATTCTACAATAGTAGATAGTATTGAAGTTACATTTGATAAAAATGATATTCAAAACGCAAGTGCTCTGGTCGCTTTTTATGAACGATTGTATCAATTAGAACAAACAAAACAAGGTAATTTAAATATCGTACATATCGGAGATTCGCACATTCAAGCCGATTTATTTACCGCTCGAATGCGAAACAAAATGCAAGATAGTTTTGGTAATGCAGGTTTTGGGTTTACGTTTCCTTACAGTGTTGCAAAAACCAATAATAGTGCTCCCATTAGATTTAACGCATCGGGTGATTTTCAAAGCGTTCGAAATTTATATGCAGATAACTCAAAACAGGTTGGTTTAAGCGGAATTGCTTTGGAAACCAAATCAAATAATTTTTCCATTCAATTAGAAGTTAAAGATCCAAAATATAATTTTACCAGTTTAAAAATTATTACGCCTCAAAACGCTGATTTATTTGATGTTTCAGTTTCCAGTAAAAATACAATCATTGAAACAAAAGTGCCTAAGCGAGTAACTCATAAAGTTAAACCAGGGGAAGTTTTAGGCGGAATTGCAGATAAATATAATGTTTCATTAAAAGCATTGAAAAAAGCAAATGGTTTAAAAAGCGACCTTATTAGAGACGGAAAAATATTGATTATTCCCTCAAAGCAATTGCAACCTAGATTTATTACAAAAACAGAATTTGTTCCAATAGATTTGAGTCCGACTATTTTTTCGAATGACTTTCAAACAGAAAAACCATTAAATAAGATTGCAATTGTTCCCAATCAACAAATAAATGAGTTTGCATTAAATGGGTTAATTTTAGGTAATAATCAATCAGGGGTAACTTATAGCGGCATTGGTGTAAATGGCGCAAAATCTTCTGATTTTAATAAATTTCCGTTGTTTTTTGAACAATTAAAAGCGCTACAGCCCGATTTAATCATTATTTCGCTTGGAACTAATGAAAGTTTTGATAAGCAAACCGCAGATCAATATTTTTTCCAATTAGATCAAATGATTAACTCAATTAAATTCAAAACACCTCTAGCAACTATTTTAATTACAACACCACCGCCATCAGTTTTACATAGAAAGTATACCAATACTTTTATTGTAGATTATGCACAAAAAATAAAAACAAGAGCGCATACTACTGGTTATGCTGTTTGGGATTTATTTGAAGTTTTTGGAGGGAATAAAAATATTTTTAAAAATGCAGCAAAAGGTTTAATGTCACGAGATAAAGTACATTATTCAAAAGCAGGCTATGAAAAGCAAGCCGATTTATTTTTTGAAGCATTTTTAAAATCGTATGAATTATATAAATCAACAAAATAGTTGTGATAGCACTTTTTTCAATACAAAATTGGTTTACTGAAACCTTTGGAACTATAACGTTAGATACCGTTAAAAATTGGTTTATTTATAATCCAAAAGAGCCTTTGTTGTTTAATTCGGGTTTGTTTTTAGGTTTATTTATTGTTTTTTATGCGATTTATATTTCTCTACAAAATACGTTTTATAAGCGACTGGTTTATGTAATTGCATTTTCATTGTTTTTCTATTATAAATCAAGTGGAGTTTACTTTTTATTACTTATTGCTTCTTCTGTTGTAGATTATAATTTAGGTAATTTGGTACACCGAACCACAAATGTTTTTTATAAAAAAGTGTGTTTAGCGTTTAGTGTTATTTTAAACCTTGGCTTTTTAGGCTATTTTAAATATACTAATTTTGTAATTGACACCTATAATTCGGTTTCGGGCGCTAGTTTTGCGTTTCAAAAAATTATTCTTCCAGTCGGAATTTCGTTTTATACGTTTCAATCGATCAGTTACATCATTGAAGTGTATCGCAAGGAGATTGAACCTACAAAACATTACGTTGATTATTTGTTTTTTGTTTCTTTCTTTCCGCAGTTAGTTGCTGGGCCAATTGTAAGAGCCAAGGATTTTTTACCTCAAATTTATCAGAAATTAAATATTACCAAAGAAGAAGTAAATAGAGCTTTATTGTTAATTATAGGAGGTTTGTTAAAGAAAACTGTAATTTCAGATTATATCTCTATAAATTTTGTAGATCGTGTTTTTGATGCTCCTTCTAGTTATATGGCTTTTGAAAATTTGATGGCTTCGTATGGTTATGCTATCCAAATTTATTGCGATTTTTCTGGATATTCAGACATGGCAATTGGGGTTGCGTTATTATTAGGGTTTAAATTACCAACCAACTTCAGAACGCCCTATCAATCAGCTTCGATTACCGAGTTTTGGCGAAGATGGCATATTTCATTGTCTACATGGTTGAAAGATTTCTTGTACATTTCTGTGGGAGGAAATAGAAAAGGGACTTTTGCTGGGTTTTTATTTCCTGCATTGTTCTTTTTTATATTGATTTTATGGAGCATTTCATTTATTGGAACAAGTCATGTTCCATTATATATTTCAGTAGGAAGTGCTGTTGCTTTTGTAATGACTTTTTTGCTTTCAAAAGACAAAGAACGAACGATGTTTACCAATGTAAATCTTTTAACTACTATGTTATTAGGTGGATTGTGGCATGGTGCCAGTTTACGTTTTATAATTTGGGGAGCTCTGCACGGAATTGCCTTAGCGGTACATAAAATTGTATTGGAATATTTTCCAACAAAAGACAATGCAAAAAAGAATCTATTTAGTTTAATTTGGACGGCAATTGCAGTGTTATTGACTTTTCATTTTGTAACATTTTGCTGGATTTTCTTCCGAGCAAAAGATTTTGTAACAGCAATTGAAGTCATTCAAAATATTAGTGAAGTAACCTTTGACTTGGAACAATGGATGGTGATTATATCAGGATATAAAAATGTCTTTTTATTAATGGGTATCGGATTTATTTGGCATTTTCTTCCTGAAAAATTGGTTAACTTAATGCAAAATACGTTCAAAGCGCTTCCGTTACTTCTAAAAGCTGTGGTTTTAGGTTTTGTATTTTGGGTAGTTTATGCTACTGCTTCAGCTGGTCCGCAACCGTTTATTTATTTTCAGTTTTAAGTAACATTTGTTACACTTCCTGTTTCATAAATAAATTAAATTTGTTGAAAATATATTATGAAACAAATTTTATTTACAAATTGGCACGCCATGCGATTCATTCGATTAGCATTTGCCCTATTTCTATTTGTTCAAGCATTTGTAATTCAAGAGTGGTTTTTGGTTGCTTTTGGAGCCTTCTTTTTAATTCAAGCCATTTTTAACACAGGTTGTGGTGCAAATGGATGTCAAATTCCTAAGAAACTTTAAATTTCTAAAGTGATTTGAAAATTAACAAAAAAATAAGAGTACTATTTTTAAAATTATATATATTTGTATAAGTACATTAGTAAAATTAAATAATAACAATTTAAAAATTATAAAAATGAAAAAATTAGTTTCAATTATGGCAGTTGCTGCTTTCATGTTTTCAATGACAGTTAACGCTCAAGAACCAAAGCAAAAAGCAAAAAAAGAAACAGCTAAAACTGAAAAATCTTGTTCAACTGCAGAAAAAAAATCTTGTGGTTCAGAAGCAAAAACAGGTGGATGTTGTGCTTCTAAAAAAGCTGCTGAAAAAAAATCAGAATAGTTTTATACTAAATAAATTTCAAACGCCTCGATTTATCGGGGCGTTTTTGTTATAAACATGTTTCATATTTATAGTCGATATTTATTTCAATCGTCCATTACCAAGTGGTGCTTGATGGAAGATATTTTGTGTAAATTTAGGAATTAAAGATAAAATTGTGTAAATTAGCTTCTAAATATTAAATTATTGAAACATGAAAAAGCTTAAATTAGTTTCCATTTTAGCATTGGTTTATGTATTGAATGTTGCCTCAATGTGTTCAAGTGATGATGATAATTCAAATACACCGGCTGATCCAACACCAGTGATTAATACAGCAAGTTCTGGAACATGGACAATTACATTATACGAAGACAATGGAGTGAATGAAACAACTAATTATGCGAATTACATTTTTACGTTTGGCGCAAATAATGTTTTAACAGCTGCTAATACTAATACTTACACAGGGTCATGGTCAGTTACAAGTGATGATATCAATGATGATAGCCCTAGTGAAGATTTAGATTTCAACATTGCCTTTCTTGCTCCAGCTCCAATTGCATTCACAGATGATTTAACAGACGATTGGGATATTATTAGTTATACGGCTACTAGAATTCAATTGATTGATGTGAGTGGCGGTAATGGAGGTACAGATTACCTCACTTTTACAAAGAATTAGAAATTAAATGATACTTAAAACCAGCTTTTTAGCTGGTTTTTTTATTTAATACAAACCCCTTTTCTCACTTTGCATCTTTCTAACTTTATGTTATCTTTGCATTTCATTACACAAAATCAGAATTATGTTTGATAATTTAAGCGATAAGTTAGATAAAGCCCTTCATCTATTAAAAGGTCATGGTAAAATTACCGATGTTAATGTTGCCGATACTTTAAAAGAAGTACGAAGAGCTTTATTAGATGCCGACGTGAACTTTAAAATTGCAAAAGATTTTACAACTAGAGTAAAAGATAAAGCAATTGGAGAAAACGTATTAACTACTTTACAACCTGGACAATTAATGGTTAAAATCGTTAAAGACGAATTAACCGAATTAATGGGTGGTGATGCCGCTGGAATTAATCTTTCAGGAAATCCATCTGTGATTTTAATGTCGGGGTTGCAAGGTTCGGGTAAAACGACTTTCTCTGGTAAATTAGCTAATTTTCTAAAAACTAAAAAGAATAAAAAACCATTATTAGTAGCTTGTGATATTTATCGTCCTGCGGCAATTAATCAGTTGTATGTAGTGGGAGGTCAAATAGGTGTTGAAGTCTATTCAGAACCCGAGAATAAAAATCCGGTTGAAATAGCACAAAATGCCATCAAGCATGCTAAAGCAAATGGTTTTAATGTTGTAATTGTCGATACTGCGGGTCGTTTAGCAGTTGATGAAGAAATGATGAACGAAATTGCAAATGTTCACAAAGCAATTCAGCCTGAAGAAACCCTATTTGTGGTTGACGCCATGACGGGTCAAGATGCGGTAAATACTGCTAAAGCCTTCAATGACCGATTAAATTTTGACGGAGTTATCCTAACAAAATTAGATGGTGATACAAGAGGTGGAGCAGCAATTTCTATTAAATCGGTAGTAAATAAACCCATTAAATTCATCGGTACTGGTGAAAAAATGGAAGCTATCGATGTATTCTATCCAAATCGTATGGCGGAAAGAATCTTAGGAATGGGAGACGTTGTTTCCTTAGTAGAAAGAGCTCAAGAACAATATGATGAAGAAGAAGCAAGAAAATTACAAAAGAAAATTGCTAAAAACGAATTTGGTTTTGATGACTTTTTAGCTCAGATACAGCAAATCAAAAAGATGGGTAACATGAAAGATTTGATGGGAATGATTCCTGGTGCTGGCAAAGCGATGAAAGATGTAGAAATTGAAGACGATGCATTCAAACATATTGAGGCAATTATTCATTCCATGACTCCAATCGAACGCAGTAAACCTTCTTTGATTGATGTAAAACGTAAAACGAGAATTGCAAAAGGTTCAGGCAGAAAAATTGAAGAAGTCAACCAATTGATGAAACAGTTTGAGCAAATGAGCAAAATGATGAAAATGATGCAAGGCGGTGGCGGAAAAAATATGATGAAAGCCATGGCTGGAATGAAAGGTGGAATGCCCTCAATGCCTGGAATGAAATAAAGAAGTCGAAAGTCTTAAAACTTTAAAATAATCACAATGCAAATATTAGACGGAAAAAAAATATCGGAAGATATTAAAAATGAAATCGCCGCTGAGGTAGCTCAAATGAAAGCCAAAGGAGAAAAAGTGCCTCATTTAGCCGCAATTATTGTGGGAAATGATGGGGCAAGTTTAACCTATGTAGGAAGCAAAGTGAAATCGTGCGAGCGCGTAGGATTTGAATCAACACTTATTAAATTACCCAGTACCACTACCGAAATTGAGCTGCTGAAAAAAATCAAAGAACTGAATGAAAATGATGATATTGACGGATTCATTGTTCAGTTGCCTTTGCCTAAACAAATTGATACCCAAAAAATAATCGAAGCTATTGATCCAAGTAAAGATGTAGACGGATTCCATCCTGAAAATTTTGGTAAAATGGCCTTAGATATGTCCACTTTTATTCCAGCTACGCCATTTGGAATTTTAGAATTATTAGAGCGATACAACGTACCAACCGATGGAAAACACACTGTTGTTATTGGAAGAAGCCATATTGTAGGTCGTCCAATGGGAATTTTAATGGGAAGAAAAGGATTTCCAGGAAATTCAACGGTAACAGTAACACACAGTCATTCCAAAAATATTAATCAAATTACCTCACAAGCCGATATTATTATTTCTGCATTAGGTGTTCCTAATTTCTTGAAAGCAGAAATGGTCAAAGATGATGTAGTAGTTATCGACGTAGGAATTACTCGCGTTGATGATGAAACTACAGAAAAAGGTTACCGAATTGTAGGTGATGTTGATTTTGAAAATGTTTCTAAAAAAGCATCGTTCATCACGCCAGTTCCAGGAGGAGTAGGACCGATGACGATTGCCATGTTGTTGAAAAACACTCTTTTAGCAAGAGAACAAAGAAAGCTATAACATTAAAAAAGACCTGTTTTTCAGGTCTTTTTTGTTATTTACTTCTTCTGATAATCCGAAGTAAAAAATAATTCTACCGTTGGGTATTTCTGTTGCGTCATTTGGATCGAAAAATCACTATCGGCTAAGAATACCAATTGACCATATTTATCATGACCTAAGAATTTTTGTTTTACCCGTTTAAATTCGGCAAATTCTAAACTTTTAGGATCTTGTGGTTTTACCCAGCACGCTTTAAACGCAGGGAAGTTTTCATAGGTACATTTTGCACCATATTCATGCTCTAATCGGTATTGAATAACTTCATATTGTAAGGCGCCCACCGTACCAATTACTTTTCTACCATTCATTTCTAAGGTGAATAACTGAGCTACACCTTCGTCCATTAATTGATCCACTCCTTTTTCTAATTGTTTCGCTTTTAATGGGTCGGCATTATTAATATATCTAAAATGTTCGGGAGAAAAACTCGGAATTCCTTGAAAATTCATTTTTTCGCCTTCGGTTAAGGTATCTCCAATTTTAAAATTCCCTGTATCGTGTAATCCTACAATATCTCCTGGATAAGAAATATCTACAATCTCTTTTCTTTCTGCAAAAAAAGCATTCGGACTAGAGAATTTCATATTTTTTCCTTGTCGCACATGCAAATAAGGTTTGTTTTTTTCAAATGTTCCCGATACAATTTTCACGAAAGCTAAACGATCTCTGTGTTTTGGATCCATGTTGGCATGAATTTTAAAAACGAAGCCGCTTAATTTTTCTTCTTCGGGTTTTACTAATCGTGTATCGGATTCTTTTGGTCGTGGAGTTGGAGCTATTTCAATGAAACAATCAAGTAGTTCTCGTACTCCAAAATTATTTAATGCCGATCCAAAAAATACAGGTTGCAACTCACCAGTTAAATATTCATCAATTGAAAAAGCAGGATATACTTCTTCAATTAATTCTAATTCTTCACGCAATCTATTCGCTGGTTTTTCTCCAATTATTTTTTCGAGTTCAGGATTGTTGATATCATTGAAAGCAATGGTTTCTTCAATGTTTTTGCGACTATCTCCTTCAAATAAATTGATGTTTTTCTCCCAAATGTTGTAGATTCCTTTAAAATCATATCCCATTCCTATTGGAAAACTTAACGGAGTTACTCGAAGTTTTAATTTTTGCTCCACTTCGTCCATTAAATCAAAAGCGTCTTTACCTTCACGGTCTAATTTATTGATGAAAACAATCATTGGAATGTTTCTCATTCTACAAACTTCCACTAATTTTTCGGTTTGTTCCTCAACCCCTTTTGCAACGTCAATAACTACAATTACACTATCAACAGCCGTTAAAGTTCTAAAGGTATCTTCGGCAAAATCTTTGTGCCCAGGAGTATCTAAAATATTGATTTTTTTATCTTTGTAAATAAAGGCAAGTACCGATGTGGCTACCGAAATCCCTCTTTGACGCTCAATTTCCATAAAATCGGAAGTAGCTCCTTTTTTAATCTTATTGCTTTTAACCGCACCCGCTTCCTGAATAGCCCCTCCAAATAATAGTAGTTTTTCTGTGAGTGTAGTTTTTCCAGCATCGGGGTGTGATATAATTCCAAATGTGCGTCTTCTGCCAATTTCTTCGATAAAACTCATGTGTGAAAAATTTTTGCAAAAGTAACTATTTTAAAGAATTTTCTGTTAATACTACCTTATAAATGTTGTGGAATACTTATGAATTGTTATTTTTGTCGATTACAATTGGAAAAGCATCATATTATGAGAATTACACGTTTATTATTTTTTATTTTTATACTTGTTCAAAGTACCGTTTTGGCTCAGACCAAAGAAATTTTATTTTCTGTAGATAATCATCCTTATTATACCGATGAGTTTATAAGAGTTTACAATAAAAATTTAGACTTAGTAAAAGACGATTCTCAAAAAAATCTGGATAATTACTTAGAATTATTCATTGGTTATAAGTTAAAAGTTGAAAAAGCAAATAAAATAGGATTGCAAAATAGTGTTAACTATCAAAACGAATTAAAGTCATATCGCAATCAGCTTTCAAAAAATTATGTAAGCGATTCTAAAGTAACTAATGAATTAGTTCAAGAAGCGTATGATCGAATGAAGCAAGAAATTAGAGCTTCTCATATTTTAGTTTTGGTAGATGAAAGTGCATCGCCAGAAGACACCTTAAAAGCTTACCAAAAAATAACTGATATTAGAAAGCGTATTCTTGCCGGAGAAGATTTCATTACTTTGGCACAACAATTTTCTGAAGATCCTTCGGTAAAAGAAAATAATGGCGATTTAGGTTATTTTTCGTCATTTAGAATGGTTTATCCTTTTGAAAATGCAGCTTTTTCAACAGAATTAGGGCAAACTTCAAAACCTTTTCGCACCCGTTTTGGTTATCACATTGTAAAAGTTGTTGATAAGCGAGCAAATAGAGGTGAAGTTACCGTGGCGCATATTATGATTCTTAAACCTTCAGATCCTGCAATCAAAACTGAAGACAAGTCAAAGCAAACTATAGAAGATATTTATAAAAAAATTCAGCAAGGCGAATCGTTTGAAAGTTTAGCACAACAATTTTCTGAAGATAAATCTTCAGCTTCAAAAGGAGGAGTGTTGCAACGATTTGGTTCGGGCCAATTAAGTTCAGAAGAATTTGAAAGCGTGGCCTTTTCGCTTCAAAATAATAATGATATTTCGCAACCCTTTCAATCACAGTTTGGATGGCACATTGTAAAATTAATCGATAAGCATTCTATGCAATCGCTTTCAGAAATGAAATCAGATCTAGAAGATAGAGTTAGAAAAGATGAGCGTTCTTTGTTAATCACTAATTCATTAGCCAAAAAACTTCGTATAAAATATACCTATTCTAAAGTTCAGAAAACGTTTTCAGCTGTAAAAAAAGTGGTAAATGATGATTTTTATAATCAGACATGGGAAATACCTTCAAACGTTAAAGACAATCCATCTGAAATTTTAGTCATTAATAAGTCTAAAAAAGTATCATCACTTCAGTTTTTAAATTTTATTTATTCCCAACAGAAGGCGAAATTGAAAATAAAACCAGTTGCTAAATTAGTAGATGAATTATTTGAAAAATTTATTGATGAGCAACTTACTGCCTACTACAATGAAAATTTAGAAAATGAGTTTCAAGAGTTCAAATATGTTATGGAAGAATATAGAGATGGTTTGTTATTGTTTGATTTAATGGATAAAGAAATTTGGACCAAAGCAAAAACCGATACTCTTGGAATAAATGCTTTTTTCAAAAATAATACTAAAAACTATTTGTGGAAAAAACGTTATAAAGTTGATATACTTTCTTCAACTGATAAAATAATAATTGAAAAAGCTCAAAATTTCTTAAAAAAAGGAAAAACGGTTGACTACATTAAGGAAAAATTAAACCAAGAAGGAAAAGTTAACGTCATGGTTAAATCGGGTCTTTTTGAGGAAGATTATGATATTTTACCAAATTGTAAAAATCTAACAAAAGAGAATTTTTCAATAGTTCAAAAAGAGGCTTATTACTTTATTGTTAATGTGCTAGAAATTAAAGAAGCAGGTGAAAAAGAGTTTAATGATTGTAAAGGAAAAGTAATTAGTGATTACCAACAATATTTGGAGAATAACTGGGTAAACGAATTGAAAAAAGAATTTGAGGTTAAGATAAATCAAGAAGTATTTAACAAGGTAAAAGAGCAGT
>NZ_JBIIWV010000033.1:0-17051 GCF_044338735.1 Flavobacterium sp.
CAAAAGTATAAATGAGCAGAAATTATAAGTTTCATAATTCAGAAGGTTTGTATTTTGTTAGCTTTGCAGTTGTGGGCTGGTTAGATGTTTTTACAAGAAATGAGTATAAAGATTTAATTGTAGAAAGTCTTCAATTTTGTCAGCAAAAAAAAGGCATGGAAATTCATGCTTGGTGTATAATGACAAACCATGTTCATTTAATTTTTAGAAGTATAGAAAACCAAAAGCCAGAATTATTATTAGGTGACTTTAAAAGATTTACGAGCCGAAGCATTATCAAAGCAATTCAGGAAAATTCAAGAGAAAGCAGAAGAGAATTTTTATTGGATTATTTTAAAAAAGAAGCTGAAAAAAGTTCAAACACAACCAATTATCAGTTTTGGAGGCACGATAACAAACCAATAGAATTGTGGAGTAACGAGGTAATTCAACAAAAAATAGAATATATTCACAACAATCCTGTTGAAGAAGGAATTGTGTTTAGACCTGAAGATTACAAATATAGCAGTGCTTCAGATTATGCAGGAGAAAAAGGATTATTAGATAGTATTTATGTTTTTCAGTATTTTAAATTGTAAAACCACGCGAAAGGATTCGCGCGGGAGCGGGGAGTTTTGTTCGGTATTCCTTCGATACTTGTTCGAATGAGCTTCGGTAAAATAGGTGTTTTATCGAAGAACCATCGAAGGAGGTACGAACTAAGTACGAACAAAACCTCAATTCATAAAACAAAAAAAAAGCCGAACTCCAATTGAAGTTCGGCTTTGTTATTTGTAAGCTAAAAATTATTTAGCGGCTAACTTTGCACTCAATTCTGAAGAAATCGCTGATTTTTCCATTTTGATTTTACCTGCCATCGTTTCAACTACAATAGTATCGGCAGTTAATTCGGCAATTTTACCATGTATTCCAGATTTGGTAATGATTCTATCCCCTACTTTTAATCCGTTTTCAAAAGCTTTCTCTTTTTTGGCTCTTTGTTGCTGTGGTCTTATTAATAAGAAATAAAACACGGCAATCATCAGCACTAGCTGCATTATTAAAGTTGCATTCATAAGTATATTATTTAGTGGTTGCGGAAATTCCCGCTTTTGGTGTTACATTGGCTTTAATCTTAAATGTTTCATGACCATTTTCTGTATTGGTCGTTAACGTTACTGTTTTCTCTTGTGCGCCTGGTTTCCCGTTTGAATCAAAAGAAACTTTGATAGGCGCAGAAGCTCCTGGCTTGATAGGATCTTTTGGCGGTTTTGGAACGGTACAACCACAACTTCCTTTAGCATCGGAAATTATTAAATCTACTTCACCAGCATTGGTTACTATAAATTCAGTTTCTACCTTGTCGCCCTCGTTAATGGTTCCAAAATCATGTACTTCTTTATCCAATTTTACTATTGGAAATTTACCTTCTAAAGCTTTAGCTGCAGCTACTACTTCCATATCGGAAGACGTAATTATATCTGCCGCACTTTCTTTTTTACAAGCGCTAGTCAATAAAACTAATGAAAGGGTTAACAACCCAATTGATTTTCTGATCATACTATTTACATTTTATAATAAACCTCTACCCGATTTTGTTAGTCTTTTGTCTTTTTCAAATTCTTTGACTAAGTTATCTAAAATTCCGTTGATAAAAATACTACTTTTTGGCGTAGAATACTCTTTTGCTATTTCTAAATATTCATTAATCGTAACTTTTGCTGGAATTGATGGGAATTTTAAGAATTCGCAAATCGCCATTTTAAGAATAATGGTGTCCAATTCAGCAATACGTTCCACATCCCAATTAGGCGTTTTATCAATGTATTCTTTCGATAATTCTACTTCGTTTAAAACTGTTTTTCTGAATAAATTTGCCACAAATTCCTTGTCGTCATCATCTTTATACACTTTAGGAATAATTAACGCATCTTGTTCCGATTTCAATTGTTTGATTTGTTTTAAAATTAACGTATTAATTCCAGGCAAATCGTCGATCCAAGTCAATTTATAATCTTCTAAATAATCATATAATTTTTCACTTGGTGCAATTACTTCGGTATACAAATCGGCAATAAAAGTGCGATCTTCTTCAAAACTACTGGTCGCTTTTTGCATGTAATTTTGGTATAAATTGCTCGCTTTGATGGATTCATTTAATAATAAAATAATATCATCGTTTTGCTGCCAGTTTTTAATTTTACGTTCGTCAAGCGCTTGTTGTAATGCTTTAGAATTCGCAATAATTGCCAACACTTTATTCTGAACAAATTTTAAACTGGGTTGGCGCTCTTCTTTAGTGGCTAAATGTTTTTTTGAAGCTAAATCAATATATAATTCTTCTTTCTTTTTGATTTCAACCAATGCCGAAAGCAAAAGAAGGTATAAATCTTGAGTGTTTTCGATACTTTGAAATAAGAATTTTTCTTCTTTATCTAATTGATCCGATTGGTGTGAGTGCATGGCATAAATACTCTGCATCACTTTTATACGGATATGTCTTCTATTTAACATAACTAATTAAGAACTTTATAAAATTAAGAAAGCGAAAGAAATTGCCCTTTCGCTTTGCAAAAATACAATATTATTTAAAAACTTTTACTTGCGTAATTCATTTTTTCTATCGTCAATGCGTTTTTGAGCAATTGACATCGCTGCTTGATGCGTGGTAATGTTATTGGTTTCAGCAAATTTGAAAATTTCTAACGATGTGTTATAAATATTTTCGGTTTTTTCCATGACTTGCGCACGGGTTAAATTTGCCAATTCTGAATATACATTAATTACGCCACCCGCATTGATTAAGAAATCAGGGGCATATAAAATGCCTTTATCTTTCAAAATTGTACCGTGAATCGCTTCATTTGCTAACTGATTATTTGCGGCTCCAGCAATTACTTTAGCTTGAATTTTGTGTATCGTTGCATCGTTAATCGTTGCTCCTAAAGCACAAGGCGCATAAATATCAACCTCAGCACTGTACAAATCATCGCCAGTAAATATTTTGGCACCATACTTTTGACCTACTGCATGCAATCGGTCTTCGTTGATATCAGCAATGGTTACTATTGCACCACTTTCGGTTAAATGTTGTACTAAAACTTCACCTACATGGCCAATTCCTTGTACTAAAACCTTTTTACCTTCTAAATTATCTGAACCAAATCTATATTTTGTAGCGGCTTTCAATCCCATGAAAACACCATAAGCTGTAATAGGCGATGGATTTCCAGATCCACCTTTTTCTTCTGAAATACCAGTAACATATTGCGTTACTTCACGAACAGTATCCATATCTTTGGTTTCCATTCCTACATCTTCTGCAGTGATGTACTTTCCAGACAATGAATTTACATATTCGCCAAATTTACGCATTAACTCAGGTGTCTTTTGCGTTTTAGCATCTCCAATGATAACGGCTTTTCCACCTCCTAAATTCAATCCCGAAATAGACGATTTAAAAGACATTCCGCGCGATAAACGTAAAACATCGTTCAAAGCTTCCCATTCATTAGCATAATTCCACATTCGAGTGCCGCCTAAAGCTGGTCCTAAAACTGTGTTGTGAATTCCAATAATTGCTTTTAATCCTGTATCTTTGTCGTTACAAAAAACAACTTGTTCGTGTCCATCAAAAGAAACTTGACCAAAAACGGGGTCTATTTTATGAAGCTCATTTGCTTTTAATAAATCTGCGGTCATGCGATATGTTTTGGTTTGAAAATTATTCAAAATTAGAGTGCAATATTACGAATAATTTTAAAATGGTATAAAAATTTATAGGTTTTTTATTAATTTAGCAATAAAATGTTGTAAAAATAAATAATACTTCATTATCAATACATTAGCTTTTTAATCCAATTGATGTTGAATAAGTAGTACAACTAAAAATACAATGAAAGAATTACAATATTTAAACAAATATTTTATCAAATATAAGTATCGCTTCCTGTTAGGATTGTTGATTACTATTGTGGCGCAAATTTTTTCATTATTTACGCCAGAGCTTATTGGTAATTCCATAAAATTAATTGAAGATTATGTAAAATCGGCACAAAAAGACGTTGCTTTACTAAAATATGAGCTTTTAAAGAACATTCTCTATATTCTTGCCACTACCATCATTGCTGGATTTTTTACTTTTTTAATGCGACAAACCTTAATTGTGATGTCGCGCTATGTAGAATTTGACTTGAAAAATGAAATATTCAATCACTACCAAAATTTATCGCAACACTTTTACAAAAGAAACCGAACGGGTGATTTAATGAATCGAATAAGTGAAGACGTTGGAAAAGTTAGAATGTATGTTGGTCCTGCCGTAATGTACACTTTAAATACCATCATGCGATTTACTATTGTGGTAATATACATGTATAATATTTCGCCGAAACTTACTTTATACTCGTTACTTCCACTACCGCTTCTGTCCTATAGTATTTTCAAAATTAGTTCAGAAATTCATAAGAAAAGTGGCGCCTTTCAAAAAAACTTATCGAATTTATTTTCATTTACCCAAGAAATATTTTCGGGCATTCGAGTGATAAAAGCCTATGCAATTGAAGAAAAAAAGCAAAATCACTTTCTAGAACTTACTAAGGAAAGCAATACAAAAGCAATGGATTTGGCTAAGGTGAATTCGCTTTTTGGCCCGTTAATGATTTTGTTAATTGGTTTGAGTAATTTGGTGGTAGTTTATGTGGGTGGCACAATGTATATAAATAATGATCCCGAAATTGAAAGCATTGGTGTCATTGCACAATTTATTTTATACATTAACATGCTGACTTGGCCTGTAGCTTCTTTAGGTTGGGTTTCCTCATTAGTGCAAGAAGCCGAAGCATCGCAAAAACGTATAAATGAATTTTTAAAGGAAGAACCAGCGATAAAAAATTCTAATGAAATGCCTTCAAAAATCGAAGGAACTATAGAGTTCAAAAATGTGTCTTTTGATTATGAAGACACCCAAATTAAAGCATTAGATAAAGTTTCATTTTCGGTAGAAAAAGGAAAAACTTTAGCAATTCTTGGTAAAACGGGATCAGGAAAATCAACCATTTTATCCTTGATTAGTAGATTATATGATGTTACCGGAGGCGAGATTAATATCGACAACCAACCTATTACCACTTTAAATTTATATGATTTACGCAATCAAATAAGTGTGGTGCCTCAAGATGCCTTTTTATTTTCAGATAGTATTAAAAACAACATCAAATTTGGCGATGAAAATGCAACGGATGATGAAGTGATAGAAGCAGCCAAAAAAGCTGTAGTTCATGAAAACATATTGACTTTTAATGACCAATATGAAACCATATTAGGCGAACGTGGCATTACGCTTTCTGGTGGTCAAAAACAGCGCGTGTCTATTGCAAGAGCGCTAATTAAAAATGCACCAATATTATTGTTAGATGATTGTTTAAGCGCTGTGGACACTGAAACAGAAGAAACCATTTTAAATAATTTATTGACCTATTGCAAAGACAAAACAACCATTATTGTAAGTCATCGCGTTTCATCTGCAAAAAATGCAGACCAGATTATAATTTTGGAAGATGGAAAAATTATTGAAAAAGGTACTCATAATGAGCTAATTGAACAGAATGGTTATTATAAAGAGTTGTATGTGAAACAACTTTCAGAAAAAGAAATTAGCTAAACTATTGTTTAATCCGTTTTTTTTTTAGATTTTTGATTCGCTATAACTAATTAATTTGAAAGTAGGATTATGAGAGAAAATGAAATGTTAGAAAAAGAAGATATTTTTTCTAAAGTATTGCGAGCAGGAAGAAGAACATATTTCTTTGATGTAAGAGCAACAAAAGCGGACGATTACTACATTACAATTACTGAAAGTAAAAAATTTACAGAAGAAGATGGTTCGTTTCATTTTAAGAAACATAAAATTTATCTGTACAAAGAAGATTTTGCTGCTTTTAGAGAAATATTAGACGAAATGGTTGATTTTGTATTAGACAAAAAAGGCGAAGAAGTAATTTCAGAAAGACACCAAAAAGATTACAAAAGAGAAAATTACACTGAATCAACTGATGAAGTAAAATCTACCGATAGTTTTACAAATATTGATTTTGACGATATTTAATTTAAAATCCCGCAATAGCGGGATTTTTTTTGACTATTTATTAGTATTCTTTTCCTTTTTAATTCATTTGGTAATCAAAACTACAATTCTTATACCCTATATTCTCTTTTATTATTTGTTACACTTGATGTAATATGACATTTATCATTTTTTATTTTAGAAAGGAAACCTAATTTCGTATTCTGAAATAACTCTACTCATTATGCAACCTTCTTTAGTCCAAAAATACAATATTCCTGGACCTCGTTATACGAGTTATCCCACTGTTCCCTACTGGCAAGAAGAATTGTTTCATCTAGCGGATTGGAAAACCACTGTTTTAAAATCATTTAACGAATCAAACAATTCCGAAGGGATAAGTCTCTACATTCATTTACCTTTTTGTGAAAGCTTGTGTACTTTTTGCGGATGCAATAAACGCATTACAAAACGCCACGAAGTTGAAGCGCATTATATAGAAGCTGTATTGAAAGAATGGAAAATGTATTGCGATTTATTTCCTAACAAACCCATTATAAAAGAAATCCATTTAGGCGGCGGTACTCCTACTTTTTTTTCAACTGCTCATTTAGAACTGTTAATTAATGGTTTATTTCTTTCGGCTTCAAAAGCTAAAAATTATGAATTTAGTTTTGAAGGACATCCAAATAATACCACAAGACAACAGTTACAAAAACTATATGATTTAGGATTTCGAAGAGTTAGTTTTGGGGTTCAAGACTATTCAAAAAAAGTTCAGGAAGCCATTCACCGCATTCAACCGTTTCATAATGTTGCCAAAGTAACCTTTTGGGCAAAAGAAATTGGGTATACTTCAATAGGGCACGATTTAATATTTGGTTTACCCTTTCAAACCATAGAAGATGTTATTGAAACGATAGATAAAACAAAATCATTACAACCCGACCGATTGGCATTCTACAGTTATGCTCATGTGCCTTGGATCAAAGGGAATGGACAAAGGGGTTTCAAAGATGCCGATTTACCGCAAGATGATGAAAAAAGACTGCTTTATGAAGAAGGAAAAAGATTACTATCAAAAAACGGTTATCATGAAATTGGAATGGATCATTTTGCCTTAGAGAACGACAGCATGTTTGTTTCGGCACAGAAAGGAAAACTACACCGTAATTTTATGGGATACACGGCTTCTAAAACGCAACTCTTGATTGGGTTAGGCGTTTCTTCCATAAGCGATAGTTGGTATGCATTTGCTCAAAATGAAAAATCAATTGAAGATTATTATGCACGTTTAGATTCTAATGAATTTCCGGTATTTAGAGGCCATTTGCTTACGCGAGAAGATTTAATTATTAGAAACCATATTCTCAACTTAATGTGCCAATTTGAAACTTCTTGGGATAATTCTTCTTTGCAATTTCCTGAAATAATCGAGGTATTACAGCATTTAAAAGAAATGGAACAGGATGGTTTAATGGTTCAAAAAGAAAACGGAATCATCATTACCGAAAAAGGCAAACCTTTTGTGAGAAATATTTGTATGGCGTTTGATTTACATTTAATAAGAAAAGCCCCCGAAACAAAATTGTTTTCAATGACTATTTAGATTAAATAAAATTACCTGTAATTAAATAACTACTCGTATCTAATATAAGCAGGTTTGCCTAATTGAAAGTCATTTAACGTCAAGTCTGTATTTTCAAAAGAATTAGTTTTTAAAACATCATAGCCTTCAAATGGGATGTAAGGGTAATATGAAAAGGATATTTGAAAACTATTAAAAACTAAAAAATCATTGTTTATTTGAACTCCTACACTAAATTTTGAGTATACTTTACTATCAAAAAAAGCATTCTTATTGGCTAACGAACCCATAGAAATGTTCAAATAAGGACTAAAACGAAATCCATACCAACTTCCGGGAACATAAGACTGTGTTTGCAATGAAAAAATCCACTTTTGAGAACCTAAAATTCGGTTATTATAGCCTTCAATACCATAATAATTATTTAACGTAAGCTGATCTTTGAACGAAGCATCTCTGTTGTTTCCCCAGATATAAGTTGGTTTTATAAATTGTCTAAAACGCCATTTTCCCCAATTAATCAGTGGGCTAAAATAATTAAATCCGACTTTAAATGCCGTTTGTTCAGTAATCGATTTATTATAAAAACTTCCCCATTCTATAAAACTACTGAAATAACCAAAATTATACTTTTTCCCTTTTGAAAGGGTGATGCCCGAATACCATCTGGAAAAGTTATTTTTATCTTGATAACCAAAAATTAATGCAATATTATGTCCGTAAGGTATATCCTCAATGATATCATAATTAAAAACATAATTGTCCTGATAAAATCGTTGCTTTGAAAGTCCAAAATATCCTATAATATTTTTTTCAGTGGTAAAAAAAGAGGAACTATCTAAAGATGCATCTGGATTTAACAAATACACTTTTTTATTAAAATTAACAGCCGTAATAAAATTTGTGTAAACGGCATCTTTGAAATTATTTTTTGCCAAACGAAAAGCCCTTCCATACCAATATTCTTGAAATTCAAATTTTAAAGGTGCTTCCACCAATGTATCTGCAACTGGAAAAAACTCTGAACTTAACGTATTTTCAAAAAATATCCCGCCTGCATTCTTTGCAAATACCGAATAAAAAGGACGCGATAAATTAAAGCTTCGTCTACTATTTTTATTAAATTCACTAGCATAACTTACATCTAGCCGAATAAAACTATTTTTAATATTATTAATTGAATAGCTAGCAAAAACAGCTTGTTCTTTAGAACCAAACTTGTTTTGCAAGTTACCCGAAATTTGGTGTCCAAAACCAAGTATATTTCGTTCAGTTAATTTTAAACTACTTTGATTGGTTGAATAACTTCCATTTGGAATCAAACTCCAAGAATCTAAAACCCTTATCTTAACATCAATAGAATCATTTGATGCACCCAAAGAAATTGGGGTAACAACAACTTCACGAACATAGCGCTGACTTCTAATTAAACGCTCTGATTCTTTTAAAAGTAACGAATCGCAAGCCTCATTTTTTTTAAATAATAGCAAATTTCGAATGGTAAATTCTTTGGTTTTCAAATGAATTGAATTTCCAAAACGTTCAAATCCATTTCGAGGTTTTTTACTCTCAGTAGTAACCGATTGTCCAAACGGATCTAAAGTTTCAATACTAATATTCCGAATGATCTTTCCGTTTAATTTATTTGTTATGAGAGGTTTGTCTATGTTTTTCTTTTCTGTAACTGGATTTTCAACTTTTAAAGCGGAAGAACGAAAAAATAACTTATACACAAATTTATTAAACTTACTCTTTTTAGATAAATCGTGTATTTCATTATAAATTACGGTGGTGCTATCTTGCTTTTTTACTTGAGCATAACCACTCAATGTAAAAAAACAAATAAATAGCACAAAAAATACCGTCTTATTGAAACTCATGAATTAAAAAATAGATTGCTTGTTTATTGGGGTGTAAAGTAACTAAAAATAGCGCAAACTATGTTACATACTGCAAAAAATCATTCCAAAAAGTTTATGTACCTTTGCCGATAATTTTATCCCATTTATGAAAACTTTTTTAGAATTTGATTTACCAAAATCCCTGCAAAAAGCGTTAGATGAATTAGGTTTTGTACATCCTACACCTATTCAAGAAAAATCGCATTCGGTAATTCTATCGGGAAGAGACATGATGGGTATTGCTCAAACAGGAACAGGTAAAACATTTGCCTATCTGTTACCTATTCTCAAACAATGGAAATTTCAAAATAATGAATCACCAAGAGTTGTTATTTTGGTTCCAACGCGTGAATTAGTAGTTCAAGTAGCCGAAGAAGTTGAAAAACTAACTAAATACATGAGTGTGAGAACACTCGGAATCTACGGAGGTGTTAATATCAATACACAAAGAAAAGCATTGGCTGAAGGAGTTGATGTTTTAGTTGGAACCCCTGGTCGAGTAATGGATTTAGGCCTTGATGGGGTTTTACGATTTGACACTTTACAAAAATTAGTAATTGACGAATTTGACGAAATATTAAACTTAGGTTTCCGTGCGCAGTTGACTTCGATTTTATCCATGATGCGCGGCAAAAAACAAAACATCTTATTTTCGGCCACCATGACTGAAGAAGTTGATGCGATGCTCGATGAATATTTTGAATTTCCAGAAGAGGTTTCATTGGCACAAAGTGGCACTCCATTGGAACAAATTGAACAAATTGTCTATCAAGTTCCTAATTTCCTGACCAAATTAAACATGTTGAAACACTTGGTTCGCGAAACCGAAACTATGGAACGTGTTTTGATTTTTGTAAATAATAAGCGTATTGTAGATTTGGTTTTTGAAACATTAGACGAAGAATTTTCAGAACAATTTGGTGTAATTCACTCCAATAAATCTCAAAATTATCGTTTGAATACGATGGCTGCTTTTCAGGCGGGTGAGTTAAGAGGTTTAGTTACTACAGATATTATGGCGCGTGGTTTAGATATTTCGGATATTACCCACGTCATCAATTTACAATTTACTGAAGAACCCGAAAAATACATGCACCGAATTGGTAGAACCGGTCGTGCTGATAAAACAGGTATTGCTATAAGTTTGGTTTCGCCGAGTGAAGTGGAATCTAAAATTGAGGTAGAATTGTTAATGAATACCGAAATTAAAGAATTTGTACTTCCCGAAGATTTAAAAATAGAAGAACGCTATTTAGATTTCGAAAAAGAAAAGAAAAAAATGAAATTCTTGTTGAAAACACCTAAAAAAGAAGGTGGCGAAGCTTTTCACAAGAAGAAAGAAAAAAATGCAAAAGTAAACCTTGGTGGACCAGGAAAACGTAAACCGCGTAAAACCGAATCAAGAAATAGAAACATTGAACGTAAAAGAGACGAGAAGCGGAAGAAGAAATAATTATTGATTGTCAATTATTAATTATCAATTCTATTTTCGTACTTTTGACAAATTATAATTATAAATGCAATTTAAACATCCAGAAATTCTTTACTTCCTTTTTCTGTTGGTTATACCAATTTTGGTGCATTTATTTCAATTACGTCGCTTTAAAATAGAATATTTTACCAACGTAAAACTCCTCAAAGAACTCCAAATTCAAACCCGAAAAAGTGCTGAAATCAAGAAATGGTTGTTGTTAGCCACACGATTATTGCTATTAAGTTGTTTAATTTTAGCCTTTGCCCAGCCCTTTTTTGACGCCAAAGACACTACCAATAAAGGCAACGAACTCATCATTTTATTAGACAATTCGTTTTCTATGCAAGCAAAAGGTGCAAAAGGCGAATTACTTAAACGAAGCATACAAGAACTTTTAGAAGAATTACCCGAAAACCAACAATTTTCATTACTTACCAATTCAGAAGTTTTTTGGGATACCGATATTAAATCAATTCAAAAAGAATTGCAGAATTTAAAGTATTCCGCAATGCCTTTTCAATTGGATTACCTAATTAATCAGGTTGAAATCAAAAAGAAAAATACTAAAAAAGATTACGTCATTATTACCGATGCCATTCAATCTGAAAGTAAAAAAGCCTTGGATTTGGCAGAAAATAACGTAGTGTATTTCATCCAACCCGAAGCACAAAACAAAACAAACATTAGTATTGATAAAGTAATCATTTCAAATGTTTTAGACCAATTTTACGAATTAAAAATCACGCTTCAAGCTTTTGGAACCAATGAAAATGAAGTACCGCTTTCGGTTTTAAGTAACAACAAAGCCATAGCAAAAACGATTGCAAAATTTGAATCATCCAAAACAGAAATTGCAATTACAATTCCAAAAAAAGATTTTCACGGAACTATTAGCATCGAAGATAATAGTTTAAGTTACGACAATACGTATTATGTAAGTATTTCAAAACCCAAAAAAGCCTCTGTAATTGCTATTGGAACTTCAGATAAAAATAATTTCTTAGGCCGTATTTTCACAACAGAGGAATTCAGTTTTGTATCTACCGATTTAGCAACTTTAGATTACAATCAAATTGAGAATCAAGATGCAATTATATTAAATGAATTAGAAGATTTACCAATAGCTCTGGGAACAACACTGAAATCATTCTACGAAAAAGGTGGCTCAATTGTATTCATTCCAAATGGAAAAAATACGCCAAGTCTATTGAATGCTTTTGCTAAAAACTTCGGTGGATTGAGCTATTCAAAACTTTCAACTTTTGGAAAACAAATCACAAAAATCAACTTTGATCATCCGTTATACCAAACCGTTTTTGAGAAGAAAGTAACTAATTTCCAATATCCAAATACAAAAGAAAGCTTTGGTTTAAATGGAGCTTCAAACATTTTACAATACGAAGACAACTCGGTTTTTGTGGGTTCGACAACCAATCGATTGGGAATGTTTTACGCTTTTTCAGCTCCGATAAACAAACAAAACAGTAACTTTCAAAATGCGCCGTTAATTGTTCCTACTTTTTACAACATGGGGCAAAATCAAGGAAAAACAGGAATTAGCGCCTATACAATTGGAGAAAACGAAAACCTAATTTTAGAAACTAGTTTAGCAAAAGACGAAGTAGTTTCGGTACAAAAAGACGGTTATAGTTTTATTCCGATGCAACAAATTTTAAATGCAAAATGCAAACTATCTTTTGGCGATTACCCTGAAGTAGCTGGTAATTTTAAAGTAATGAAAGGAACAAATTCGTTAAAGAAAATCAGTTTCAACTATCCACGAACCGAAAGTGATTTAACGCAAATATCGACTGCTAATTTTGAAAATTTCACTAAAATAAATAACATATCAACCGCTTTAAATGACATTGCATCAGAACGAACGAGCAATGAAATTTGGAAATGGTTTATATTTGCAACACTATTATTACTAATAACAGAACTACTAATTCAAAAATTTGTAAAATGACGCAAGTTATTCTAAAACAAGCCAAAATTATCGACCCTTCAAGTCCGTTTCACAATCAAACAATGGACTTGAAAATTGAAAACGGTACAATAACGCAAATAGATAAGGAAATTTCAGCTACTTCTGTCTTTGAGGTTGTGAACGTTCCTAATTTGCATGTTTCTAAAGGCTGGATGGACAGTTCGGTATCCTTTGGTGAACCTGGATATGAAGACCGAGAAACCATTGAGAATGGATTAAATGTTGCTGGTAAAAGCGGATTTACTGCAGTAGCATTACAGCCGAATTCAAACCCAACGATCGACAATCAATCGCAGGTACGATTTGTGTTGGATAGAGCAAAAGGAAATGCAACTACACTCTACCCTATTGGCGCGCTAACCAAAGGAATTGAAGGAAATGAATTGGCCGAATTATATGATATGCAAAACGCTGGAGCAATTGCTTTTGGCGATTATAAAAAGGCGCTTCAAAATGCAAATCTTCAAAAAATTGCACTTCAATATGTACAAGATTTTGATGGAATGTTAATTGCCTTTTGTCAAGACAGCACTTTGAAAGGAAGTGGAATTGCAAATGAAGGAGCAGTAAGTACAAAATTAGGTTTGAAAGGAATTCCTGCACTGGCGGAAGAATTACATGTAGCACGCAACTTATTTTTACTAGAATATACTGGTGGTAAAATGCACATTCCAACGATTTCAACCCAAGGAAGCATTAAATTAATAAAAGAAGCTAAAGCCAAAAGATTACAAGTAACTTGTAGTGTAGCGGTGCATAATTTAGTCTTAAACGACGAAATGTTAATGGGTTTTGACTCAAGATACAAAGTATTACCGCCTTTAAGAGAAGAAGCTACTCGAAAAGCTTTGATCGCTGCCGTTTTAGACGGAACAATTGATTGCATCACCTCAGATCATAATCCGTTAGACATTGAACATAAGAAATTAGAATTTGATTTGGCCAAAGATGGAACCATCGGATTAGAAAGTGCTTTTGGAGCTTTGTTGAATAGTTTACCTCTTGAAAAAGTTGTTGAGAAATTAGTTTCTAGTAAGCTGATTTTCAATGTAGAAAACCCATCAATAGCAATTGGAAACAAAGCGGATATTTCACTATTTACTACTGAAGATCAGTGGCTATTTAGCAAAGAAAACGTACAGTCAAAATCTAAAAATTCCGCATTTTTAGGACAACAAATGAAAGGAAAAGCGATTGGAATTTATAACAACAGACAATTGATAATGAATAATTGATAATGAATAATTGATAATGAATAATTGATAATGAATAATTTTAGGGCTATGAACGACATAGAGCAAGAAAAAAGTGATATCGAAAAAGGAAAGATTACAGCTATTACTAGTTATATTTTGATAGTAGGAATATTAATTGCGCTTTCAATGAATGCTGAATCAAAAAATAAATTTGCTTCATTTCACATCAAACAAGCGTTAGGATTAAATCTTACTTTTATTTCAATTGGATTACTAATTTCTAACTTTAGTAATATGCAAATCTATATTTCTTTTTGGGTGTTTTTTACGGTATTATGGGTTTTTGGTATACTATCAGCTATTAAAGGAGAAAATAAAGCAATTCCAATTGTTGGAAATTTATATCAAAAATTATTTAAAAGTTTCTAAAATGAATTTACAGTATTTAGTTCGTGAGCCTAAAATTAGTTTAGAAAAAAACCCATTATTATTGCTATTACACGGGTATGGTAGCAATGAAGAAGATTTATTCTCTTTTGCTGCTGAATTACCCGACGATTGTTTTGTTATTTCTGTTCGTGCACCTTATAATTTAGAACCTTATGGTCATGCGTGGTATGCCATACATTTTGATGCCGATGAAAATAAGTTTTCAGATAACGTGCAAGCGAAAGAATCGGTAGCTTTAATTGGTAGTTTTATTGATGAAATTGTAAAGCAATATCCAATCGATATTAAAAATGTAACTTTAATAGGATTTAGTCAAGGCGCTATTTTGAGCTATGCCACTGCCCTAACCTATCCTGAAAAAATTTCAAAAGTTGTAGCGTTAAGCGGTTATTTCAATCAAGATATTGCACCTGAAGTTATCGATACCAAAGGAATTTCACATTTGAAATTCTTTATATCACATGGAACAGTAGATCAAGTAATTCCTGTAGATTGGGCACGAAAAGCAAAACCAGCCTTAGAAAATCTAGGATTAGAAGTAGTATATCACGAATATCCAGTTGGACATGGAGTTGCACCTCAAAATTTCTTTGATTTTAAGAATTGGTTAATTCAAAATAATAATAAATAAGTACCTTTGTACACAAAATAATAAACTATGGCATTAATTACACTAGGAGGAAATCCAATTCACACAAATGGTGAATTACCATCAGTAGGTTCAAAAGCAACTGATTTTAATCTTATCAAAATCGACTTAGGAACTGCTTCACTAGCTGACTTTACAGGAGCAAGAATCATATTAAATATATTTCCAAGTATCGATACTGGCACTTGCGCTACTTCGGTAAGAACTTTTAACGAAAAAGCAAGTTCATTAACAAATACCAAAGTTTTGTGCATTTCTAGAGACTTACCATTTGCTCAAAAACGTTTTTGTGGTGCAGAAGGATTAGAAAATGTAATCAACTTGTCTGATTTTAAAGACGGAAGTTTTGGAAAAAACTATGGTTTAGAAATTACTGATGGCCCACTTGCCGGATTACATTCTCGTGTTATTGTAGTTATTGATGAAAATGGAACTATTCTTCACACCGAACAAGTAAATGAAATTGCAGACGAACCTAATTATGAAGCTGCCTTAGCTGTATTATAATTTATGAAATTTGAAAAAGACGAAACCCTTTTTACGGGTCGACTAAAAAGCATGGTATTTGCCTTAAAGGGCGCCTTTAAACTTATTACTACCGAACATAGTATAATGGTGCAATCATCACTTGCGGTTGTTATGACCATTGCAGGATTTTATTTTGGCATCAATAGGATGGAATGGATGATGCAAATCTTGGTGTTTGGTTTAGTTTTAGGAATTGAAGGATTAAATACTGCAGTTGAAAAAATTGCTGATTTTGTGCACCCCGATTTTCATCAACGCATTGGTTTTATTAAAGATATCGCAGCTGGAGCAGTATTTTTTGCCGCATTAACCGCTCTAGTGATCGGATGTATTATTTATTTTCCATATTTGTTTTAAATTAGCTACTTTTGTAAAAATTGTTCCGTTTCAATGGCCAAAAAAAATTCAAAAGGCGTTGCTAATAATGCAACTGACGAAGTTAATAAAAAATCATCTTTAAAGATAGGTCGCCGACAAAAATTTATTGTAGGCATCTTATTTATTTTCTTTTCGTTAGCCTTATTGCTTTCCTTTATTTCTTATTTCATTACTGGATATGCTGATCAAAGTTCTGTAAGCCAATTAACGAATCGTGCACTTAGTACAGAAAATTGGTTGGGGAAAATTGGTGCTTTTTTAGCTGACTTTTTCTTATACCAAGGATTTGGAGTTACCTCTTTTCTATTTGTTAGAGTCTTGTTTTTAATAGGTGCTTATCTAGTATTAGATATGAGTCTTTTAAAACTAAAGAAAAACTTTTTTTGGGATGGATTTCTTATCATTATAGGTTCTATATTATTAGGGTTTCTTTGGGATTATGTTCCGCAATTAGGTGGTGTCATTGGCTATGAAATGAACTTATTCATTCAAGATTACATTGGTAAAACTGGGACACTTTTAGTATTACTATTTGGTATTTTAATTTTCTTGGTTTTCAAAATCAATGTTTCACCCGATACGTTTACCTCAATATTTGAAAAATCTACAAAGTCTTTTAAAGAAGACTTAACAGCTGAAACGAGTGCAAATCCTATTATTGATGCCAACCATTCAGAAGATCAAAATAGTACCGAAGATGAATTACCTATTGTACCACTTCCAAATGAAGAAGACGATTTTTTACTAACCGAAGATGAAGAAGAAATTAGTAATATCGAATTAAAAACCTATCCCAACTCTTTTGAAATCAATAAAGAAGCTTTAAAACCTACTATTTCAAATTCATCCGAATT
>NZ_JBIIWV010000034.1:0-16733 GCF_044338735.1 Flavobacterium sp.
CTATCGTTACTCAATCTCGGTAATTTATTTTGTCCGCCAAGTTTGCCTTTAGATTTCATGTATTCTTGAAAACCATTTTTTGGAACTTTGGTAATAACCAGCGTTCGCAACACGTTGCCAACAATCAAATCGTCATAATAAACATTTTGTTTGCGCATGGCAGCATCAATTTGTAACGCAAATTCTTCTAAATTATTGGGTTCTTCCGACACTTCACAATCGAATTCAATGAACCATTCGTGATAAGGTAAACCTTCTTTTGGATTAATTTGTGGTGCCACCGTAAACTCATTTACTCGAACATCGGTTCCTTCCATCGCTTCTTTAAGAGCAGATTCGACTTCTTTTCCGATAACATGTTCACCAAAGGCAGAAATATAATGTTTGATTCTTCCCGAAACAATTACTCGATACGGTTTTAAACTCGTAAACTGAATCGTATCGCCAATATTGTATGCCCAAAGTCCGGCATTAGTAGAAATGATTAAAACGTAATTTACATTTAATTCCACCTCTCCAATGGTGTATCGTTTTGGGTTTTCGGTGAAAAATTCATCAGCTTTTATGAATTCGTAAAAAATACCGGAATTCAACAACAACAACATGCCTTTTTCCTTCTGCGAATCTTGATATGCAAAAAACCCTTCGGAAGCCGGAAACAACTCAATCGAATCTACTTTTCTGCCAATTAGATTTTCAAATTTAGCCCGATACGGTTCAAAATTAACACCGCCATAAATGAATAAATTAAAATTTTTAAAGATTTCGCCCACAGGCTTATTCGCTTTTGTGACCAATTTTTCAAAATACATTTGCACCCAACTCGGAATACCCGAAATCACCGTCATGTCTTCCTTAATCGTTTCATCTACAATGGCATCCACTTTAGTTTCCCAATCTTCAATACAATTGGTTTCCCAACTTGGCATTCTATTTTTTTGTAAGTACTTCGGAATAAAATGCGCTACAATGCCCGACAATCGCCCTAATTTAATTCCGTTTTTTTCTTCCAAAACAGGACTTCCTTGCAGAAATATCATTTTTCCGGAAACAAAATCAGCCTTACCGGTTTCGTGAATGTAACTTAAAATTGCGTTTCTAGCGGCTTGAATATGAAAAGGCATGGATGCCGAAGTAAGCGGAATATATTTTGCGCCCGAAGTTGTTCCTGAGGTTTTAGCAAAATACAAAGGTTTTCCTTTCCAAAGGATGTTTTCTTCCCCTTTTACCACTAAATCAACATAGGATTTTAAGCCTTCATAGTCGCGAACAGGAACGTTTATAGTAAAATCGGAATGGTTTTTTATGGCGCCAAAGTTATGCTCTTTTCCAAATTTTGTTTGAGTCGCTTCTTTGATTAATTCTTGAAATACTTTTTGTTGGGTTTCAATTGGATTATTGGCCCATTTTTGTGTTTTAGCGTAAATTCTTTTTGCTAAAATTTTTGCTGCTAAAGCTTTTAACGACATGCTAATTGAAATTGATAAATTGGGTTGGGTCAATTGGAAAGCCATCTTTCCATAATTCAAACCGTAAAGTGGCGTTTGTTTTTTGTGATGTTGAAGTTCCTGCTAAGGCTATTACCTCGCCCGATTTCACAATATTTCCTTGTGATTTTGTAACCGATGCCGCGTTTTTATACACCGACAAAATATCGTCTTTATGGCGAATAATCACTACATAACCAGAGTTGGGCGTCCAATCTGAAAAGATAATAGTTCCGGCGCCTATTGATTTTATAGGAGTGTTGTTTGTTAAAGCGAGTGTTACTGCTAAATGTTTGTTTTTTGGATTATATTTTTCAATAACCGATCCTCGTGCGGGAGGAAACAACACAAAACCAACTTTAGGCGTTGCAGAATCAAACACATTGAATTTATCTTCTTTAATTACTTGTTGTCTTAACTCTTTTTCCTTTTCTGTTGGATCCACTTCAGATTCATCTAAGAGCTCTAAATCTAAAGCTTTAATAGAATCTTTGTTCAGTTTTGCATACTCTAAATCACCTGTTAACACTTTTTTTATTGAAGCAATATAAGTGTTATTGATTTTTACAGATTTTTCTAACGAATCTGATTTAATTGCCATTTCTAGCGCTTGTTGCTTTAACTTAGAAGAAGCATATCCAGGAATATACTCTCGAAGCGGAGTAAAGGCGATAATAAAAGTGGTAAAAAAAATAATTAAAATAGCCCCTACAGATCCTCCTACAAAAACATTCATTAAATTTAATTTTAATGAAAAAGTTTCCTCAAAAGTATCTTCGTTAAGAATAACTAACCTTCTTTTATTGTATAATTTATTAAGAAGTAGTTGTCGTTTAAGTCTTTTATTGAGCATTTTTTGAAACAAATTAGTAACACAAATATAGTAAATACAACGTGTTCTTACTTTAATAGCTATAATAATTCGTTAAAAAATAATGGTTTGTTAATTTCTTATTATCTTTGTAAGGTATTAAACGAATAAAAGTTATAAATTTTACATATCATGGGAAAAATAGGTCTTACAGAAATATTAGTCATTTTGGCTATTGTTTTATTACTTTTTGGGGGTAAAAAAATTCCAGAATTAATGAAAGGGTTAGGTAGCGGCATAAAAGAATTTAAAAACGCTGCTAAAGATGACCAACCTGCTAATTCTAAAAAAGAAGAGGAAACTAAAGAGTAAATTTTTTTAAATTCCAAGAATAAAATTCCAAATTTAAAAACATGGGATTTGGAATTTTTTGTTTTTGATTTATTATAATACCATCGTCAACTGAATACGCTTTCTCGCTTCGTCCACCTCAACCACTTTAACCTGAACGTGTTGGTGCATTTTTACCACTTCATTAACATCGGAAACATAGCCTTCTTTTAACTGGGAAATATGAACCAAGCCACTTTCTTTAATTCCTACATCAACAAAACAGCCAAAAGCAGTGATGTTGTTTACAATTCCCGGTAAAATCATGCCTGTTTTTAAATCTTTTATGCTGCGAACATTTGGATCAAATTCAAAAATTTTAGCCGTTTTTCTTGGGTCTAATCCTGGTTTTTCTAACTCTTTTAAAATGTCTTTTAAGGTTAAAATTCCAATTTCTGAAGTAATATAATTTTCAGGAGAAATTTGGGTGATTTTTTCTTTATTCGCTATTAGTTCATTTGTTTTTACCCCTAAATCTTTTGCCATTTTTTCTACAATTGCATATGCTTCTGGATGCACCGCCGAATTATCTAACGGGTTTTTTCCGTCTTTAATTCTGATAAATGCCGCAGCTTGTTGATACGCTTTTTCACCTAAACGAGGCACTTTTTTCATTTGTTTTCTGTCTTCAAACGGACCGTTTTCGGAACGATAGGCAACAATATTTTCTGCCATTTTTTCTCCAATGCCTGAAACATAACTCAATAACGATTTACTAGCGGTATTAATGTTAATTCCAACAGAATTTACGCAACTCATTACCGTGCTATCTAATGCTGATTGTAATTTGGTTTGGTCTACATCGTGTTGATATTGTCCTACTCCGATGGATTTCGGATCAATTTTTACCAATTCAGCCAAAGGGTCGCTTAATCGTCGCCCGATAGAAACCGAACCACGAACGGTTACATCGTAATTTGAAAACTCCTCTCGTGCTATTTTACTTGCAGAATAAACAGAAGCGCCGGCCTCAGAAACTACAAAAACTTGAACTGGCTTGTCAAAGGCGATTTTTTTGATGAAAAATTCGGTTTCACGCGAAGCGGTTCCGTTTCCAATTGAAATCGCTTCAATATTATACGCATTTACCATCGAACGGATTTTTTTCATCGCCATAGCGGTATCATTTTGAGGCGCGTGCGGATAAATGGTTTCGTTATTTAACAAATCGCCTTTTTCATCCAAACAAACTAATTTACAGCCACTTTTATAGCCTGGGTCGATGGCTAAAATTCTTTTTTCACCTAAAGGCGGCGCTAATAATAACTGACGTAAATTTTCTGCAAAAACATCAATGGCTTTACTATCGGCTTTCGCTTTGGCTTCTTGCAACGTTTCGTTTGAAATAGCAGATACTAATAAACGTTTGTAACTGTCTTTAATCGCTAATTCTAAATGTTCTGTTGCATCCGAATTTTTATTTTTGATGATGTTTTCTTCGATAAAATCTAGCGCTTCTTCTTTTTCGATGGTAACATTTAATTTTACAAAACCTTCGGCTTCAGCGCGCAACATTGCTAATAATCGGTGGGAAGGTGCTTTTGAAATTGGTTCTTCCCAATCAAAATATTGCGAGAATTTTTGAGCGGCTTCCTCCTCTTTTTTCGTCTTAACTACTTTTGTGGTAATTACCGCTTTCCGTTGAAATAATCGACGTAAATTTTTACGAATAAAGATATTTTCGTTAATCCATTCGGCAATAATATCTCGCGCACCTTGTAACGCTTCGTCTTCATTTTTTACATTCGCATTCAAATATTTAGACGCTAAAAACTCAAGATCATCATTTTTTTGACTCATGATAATTTTTGCTAAAGGCTCTAATCCGTTTTCACGAGCTACATCGGCTTTGGTTTTTTTCTTCTTTTTATAAGGTAAATACAAATCTTCCAATTCTTGCAAATCAAAACTATTTTCAATTTTAGATTTCAATTCAGGTGAAAGCGCATTTTGCTCTTCAATCGATTTTAAGATGCTTTCTTTTCGCTTGACGATTTCCTCAAATTGTTTGTTTAATTTAAAAATAGCTTCGATTTGTACTTCGTCTAAATTTCCAGTTTGGTCTTTTCGGTAACGCGAAATAAATGGAATAGTGCAATCTTCTGAAAGTAATTTTATAGTCGCTTCAATGCTTTTAGGCGCAATATTGGTTTGGTTTTGTATGAATTGAATGTGGGTCATTATGAAAAGAAAAAATATTGGGTGAATTTATAGGCTGAATTTATGTAAATGTACAACTGATTAATCCTGAACGATAAAATCTTTTGGGTCTTCTTTTTTAAATTCGGGTTGAATAGTGGTGTGGTTGATGCCAAACTTTTCAAACAATACCAATTCAATTCGGTTTAAAACTTCATCAAATTGAGTCAATGTAAAATCTTCAGGGCAATCTAAATGCGCTTCTAAATGTATTTCTTCTTCATTTAAATGCCATACGTGAATGTGGTGCAACTTTCCGGCCCCAGACACTTTATGCACTTCTCTAACAATTTCTTTAATATCAATGTGTGCGGGTGTAAATAGCATTAGCATTTTTGTGGACTTAAGTAATAAATCTATTCCCACAACAATTAAATAAATAGCAATTAAAATAGTCATTACACTATCAACCCAAAACCATCCAAAAAATTTCATTAATATCCCGCCCACTAAAACCGCTATTGAAGCCATCATATCGGTAAGTAAATGTAAGTAGGCCGATTTCATATTTAAGTTATGATTGGCGTCTTTTTTTAATAAAATAACCGAAAAACCATTTACAGCTATTCCAAGTGCAGCCAACCAAATTACTAGGTTTGATTTAATATCGTGAGGATGTATAAAACGTCCAACAGCACCATAAATTAAAATAAAAGCCACAATAATTAAAGTCGCGGCGTTTATAAATGCAGCAATAAGTTCGGCGCGTTTTAATCCGAAAGTTTGATCTATAGAAGCTTTTCGTCTGGATAATTTATTAGCAATTAAACTAAAAACCAAAGAAAGAACGTCGGAAAAATTATGCAAAGCATCAGAAATTAACGCTAAACTACCTGAAACAATTCCGCCCACAACTTGAGCTATAGTAATTAGTAAATTCAATAAAATAGAATACACTAAATTTTTAGCTTTTACTTCGTGTTTTTCTATGTGAACGTGATTGTGGTTCATTGAAAGATTATTTACAAGCTATTTTATGCACACGATTAGCGTGTCTTCCACCTTCAAAAGAAGTGGTTAAAAAAGCTTCTACCATTTCTATAGCTTGTTGAATAGAAGTGTATCGAGCTGGAATACTTATAATATTTGCATCATTATGTAGACGCGCTAAAGCGGCGATTTCTTTTGTCCAACACAAAGCGGCACGAATATCTTGATGTTTATTAACCGTCATAGCTATTCCATTTCCAGAACCACAAATAACAATACCAAAATCTGCTTTTTTACTTTCTACATCATACGCCACAGCGTGACCAAAATCTGGATAATCTACACTATCAAAAGTATCCGTTCCGTGGTTAAATATAGTATGTCCTTTTTCTTCTAAAAAATCGACGATTGCTTTTTTGTAGTCGGGACCTGCGTGGTCATTACCGATTGATATTTTCATAGTGTGGTTTGTTTTTACAAAATTACTAAAGTTACTAGTAGTTCTTACTATAACCTATTGTTATTTAGGATTTTTTTAATTAACTATTTTATATTCAAGGAATTATGATATAAAATTAAGTGAAAAATAAGGATTGTTAATTAAATTTTATAATTAGTTGATAATCAGTTAATGTTAAATTAACATTAACTGTTAACAACTTTGGATAGAAAATAAGAAGTTTTTTAAGGTTGTATTAAAAAAAATTGTAATCAAAAATCATAATTAAAAAAGCAAGAATAGTTTTTGTTTTTTATTGGTAAATTATCAATAAAAAATTACTGTTTATTAACATGATCTGGTACTAAAAGTTATTTACAAAACACTATTAAAAAGGATTATGAACAGCTGTTAGTAAAATAGTTTTAAAAATACATTTATACTTAAATTTCAGTTTGTTAGCTAATAAAATTAATGTTTATTAAATTGTATAACTTTAAATAACTTTAAAAATATATCGCTTTAAAAAAACTTATACCACATATTAACACACTATAATCATCATCATAAATTTAAAATTAATTAAAAATATTTTTTGTTGTTTTTAATAAATGTTGAAAACTTTAATAGTTTCAAATTTGTTATTTTTTGGTTAATTATGAAATCTAATTTAATAAATCTAATATCTTATTCGTAACTTTAACACTAATTAGAAAAGATATAATGAGTAAGAAACAAAAAAAATTAGGAAATAAACCAAAAGATTTTACCGCACAAATATTTAAAATATTATCAAGAGAACCCTCTAAATCTTTTAATTACAAACAAATAGCTGCTGTTTTAGAACTATCAGATACAAAAAGCAGAAACGAAATTATTAGAGATTTAAAAATATTAAAATCACAAGATAAATTACATGAAACAGAAATTGGCAAATATCAAATTATTTCCAAATCTGAATATTATGAAGGTGTTATTGACATGACTTCTCGTAAAAATGGATATTTTGTTTGTGATGAATTAGAAGACGATGTTTTTGTTCCGTTTATAAATTTAAATCATGCATTAGATGGTGATAAAGTTAAGGCTTATATATATAACAGAAGAAGTTCACGTAAACCAGAAGCAGAAGTTTTAGAAATTTTAGAAAGAAAAAAAACAGAATTTGTAGGTGTTATAGATATTCAGAAAAATTTTGGTTTTGTTACAACTACAAATGCTAAAATGTATACTGATATTTTTATTCCAAAAAATAAAATCAACGAAGCAGAACATGGAGATGTTGTTTTAGTCACTTTAGAAGATTGGCCTAAGAAAGCGGATTCACCTTTTGGTTCAGTGATAAAAGTGTTAGGAAAACCAGGCGAACACAATACTGAGATTCATGCTATTTTAGCTGAATATGGATTACCATATGATTTTCCAATTGAAGTTGATGCTTTTGCAAATAAAATTGATACTTCGATAACTGAAGAAGAAATTAAAAAACGTAGAGATATGAGAAATATCTTAACGTTTACCATTGATCCAAAAGATGCTAAAGATTTTGATGATGCGTTGTCATTTCAAGTATTAGATAATGGAAATTATGAAATAGGTGTTCATATTGCCGACGTTTCGCATTATTTACAAGAAGGAACTATTTTAGATGATGAAGCGTTTAATAGAGCAACTTCGGTGTATTTAGTAGATAGAGTTGTTCCAATGTTACCAGAAGTATTATCAAATTTTGCTTGTTCATTACGTCCTCATGAAGAAAAATATACATTTTCTGCTGTTTTTCAATTAAATAATAAAGCGGAAGTTGTTGATTCGTGGTTTGGACGAACAGTAACCTATTCTGATCAACGTTTTTCGTATGAAGAAGCTCAGAGTATCATAGAAACTAGATCAGACGTAATTCCAGCTGAAATTTCATTAACTGGAATAGAATATAGTGTTCCAAAACCAATTGTTGAAGCCACTTTAAAAATGGATGAATTAGCTAAAATTCTCCGAAGAAAAAGATTAGCAGCTGGAGCGATTTCATTTGATAAAGTAGAGGTAAAATTCAATTTGAATGAAGAAGCAGAACCTATTGGTGTGTACTTCAAACAAAGTAAAGACTCAAATCATTTGATTGAAGAATTCATGTTGTTAGCGAATAGAAAAGTAGCAGAATTCATTGGAAAACAAAAGAAAACCTTTATTTATAGAATTCACGACGAGCCAAATGAAGATAAATTAATTAATCTTCAAACAGTGATTGCAAAGTTTGGATATTCTATAAATTTTCGCTCTAAAAAAGATATTTCGAGTTCGTTAAATAATTTATTAGAAGAAGTTCAAGGTAAAAAAGAACAGAATTTAGTGGATACGCTTACGATTCGAAGTATGAGTAAAGCTGCTTATTCTACAGAAAATATTGGTCATTACGGATTAGCATTTGATTTTTACAGTCATTTTACATCTCCAATTCGTCGTTATCCTGACGTGATGGCACACCGTTTGCTACAATTTTATTTAGATGGAGGAAAAAGTGTTAATGAAGAAGAATATGAAGAAAAATGTATGCATTCTTCTGATAGAGAAAATTTAGCTGCAAAAGCAGAACGTGATTCTGTGAAATACATGCAAGTAAAATACATGCAAGATCATAAAGATGAAGAGTTTTTAGGAGTGATTTCTGGAGTAACCGAATGGGGAATTTATGTGGAAATCATCGAAAATAAATGCGAAGGTATGTGTAGAATTAGAGAAATTAGAGATGATTATTACACTTTTGATGAAAAACAATATGCTTTAGTAGGTGAAATTTCTAAAAATATGTTACAATTAGGAGACGAAATTTATGTTAAAGTTAAAAATGCAGATTTAGTGAAGAAACAATTGGATTTTCACTATTTAAGAAAGAAAGAGTAGTTTTATTAAAATTAAAGAAATGAAAAATATAATTTTTAGTTTATTATTAATTAGTTCAATAACTTTCGCACAAACCGAGAGATTTATTGGTGATTTTACCAAAGTTACCAGTTTTGATAAAATTGACGTTTTACTACTTTCAGGAACCGAAAATAAAGTAATTTTAAACGGCACTAATTCAGACGAAGTAGAATTAGTAAATAAAAATGGTGAATTAAAAATCAGAATGCCATTTGCAAAAATGTTAAGCGGTGATGCTGTTTCGGTAACAGTTTATTTTAAAAAATTAAACGCTGTGGAAGCTAATGAAGGAAGTCGAGTTACTTCAAAAGATGCAATTGCTTCGGTTAATTTTGATATCATTTGCAAGGAAGGTTCCGAAGTTAAACTTACCAATTTACAAGCAGACAGATTACAAGTTCGTGTTTCGCAAGGAAGTATTGTAACGGTTATTGGTACAGTAAAAAATCAAGATATTTTATCTAATTCGGGAGGAAAATATGATGGTCAAGATTGTAAAACAGAACAAACTGTTGTAACAGTAAATGCTGGTGGAATAGCCCATGTGTTCGCAACTGAATTAATAGAGGCAAAAACAAGAGCAGGTGGTGAAATCATTATTTATGGAAAACCAAAACAAATCAACGAAAAGAAAATTGCTGGAGGAACTATTGAACAAGCAAAATAATAGTAATAAGTTTTCCGTTTTTAGTTGGTAGAATTTTTTGTAAATTCGTACTTTATTAAAAACACTGAATATTAATAACTGAATACTTACCACTTGATTTTACAAGACATTTTAGCTGCTATTCCTTGGGGTTTTTTACTCGCTATTTCTATTGGTCCTGGTTTTTTTATTTTACTTGAAACCAGTATTACCAAAGGATTTAAAGCGGCTTTTACGTTAGATTGTGGTATTATTTTTAGTGATATTATTTTTATTTTAATTGCTTATTTTGCTTCCAATCAAATTTTAGCTCAATTTAAAGACAATCCAAATTTATATATTGTTGGTGGATTAATTATGTCGGTTTATGGACTAATTTCTTATATCCAATTAAGGAAAAAATTTGTAATTGACGAGGAAAGAGATATCGATGATATTCCTAAAAACAACTATTTAGGGTTGTTTTTTAAAGGGTTTTTCTTAAATATTATTAATGTTGGAATATTAGGTTTTTGGATGATGGTGATTATAACTCAAGGACCAAGATTACAAATGATTCCTTTTCGAGTTTTTACTTTTTTTTCTGCCACTTTGTTTTTTTACTTAGTTATAGATGTAGCAAAAATTATCTTAGCAAAACAATTGAAACATCGACTAACACCTGTAAATATTTATAAAATTAAAAGAGTAATTAGTTTTATATTAATCATATTTGGCGTGTTCTTTTTGCTGCAAGGAGTTTTTCCTAGCTTTAAAGAGAAAGTGGTTAACGAAATAGAAGAAAAAAGATAATTAATTTTTATAAAAAAAAGAGTTGCTATTTCTAGCAACTTTTTTGAGGCAACGTCCGGATTCGAAATATTCTTTAATTAATTTTTTCTAAAAATTATCCCATAAAAAAACCTCCTAATTTCTTAGAAGGTTTCAGAGGCATCGTCCGGATTCGAACCGGAGTAGACGGTTTTGCAGACCGGTGCCTAGCCGCTCGGCCACGACGCCATTATTTAAACGGACTGCAAATGTATACAAAAAGTTTAAAATATGTAAGAATTAATTTAAAATTTAAATCAATTAATAAGAACTAATTTCTAAACTCTTCCATTTCAATTGTTACCGCTTCAACATCACCGCCAATAGGTGGGTTTAATTTTGAAACACCAAGTTTAATTCTAGATACCGAAGGAATTTCAGTAAAACATCTTGTAATAATTCGGTTTCCAACATGTTCTAATAATTTAGAACGAATAGCCATTTCTTCCACAACAATTTTATTTAATAAAACATAATCAATAGTGTCTGATAATTCATCGGTTTGAGAAGATTTTCTCAAATCGGTTTTTACTTCTAAGTCTACTCTGTAATCAGACCCTATTTTTTCTTCTTCGACTAAACACCCATGATATGAAAAGGTTCTAATATTTTGTAATTTAATTATTCCCATAAAATTTTAGTTTCAAGGTTGAGGTTTTTTAGTTTTAATCGTTTTTGTTTATCCAAAGTTACATAAAACCTCATACTTTTAAACTTGAAACCTGAAACATTTTCTATCTTTGCATAAAAGAAAGAAAAACAATGTCAAAAGAAGAGAAATCATTGAATTTTATAGAGCAAATTATCGAAGACGATTTAAAAAATGGTTTATCAAAAGATAAATTGCGTTTTCGTTTTCCACCAGAACCAAATGGGTATTTGCACGTGGGTCATGCAAGTGCTATTTGTTTAAATTTTGGCTTAGGCTCCGATTATAAAGCTCCTGTAAATTTACGTTTTGACGACACAAACCCTTCAAAAGAAGAGCAAGAATATGTTGACGCAATCAAGCGTGATGTAGAGTGGTTGGGTTTTAAATGGGATAAGGAATGTTATGCTTCAGATTATTTCCAACAATTATATGATTGGGCAGTAGAATTAATCAAAAAAGATAAAGCCTACGTTGACAGTCAAACTTCGGAAGAAATGGCACAACAAAAAGGAACTCCTACGCAACCTGGAACTAATTCTCCATTTAGAAATCGTTCTATCGAAGAGAATTTAGATTTATTTACACGAATGAAAAAAGGAGAATTTGAAAAAGGAACTCATGTTTTACGTGCAAAAATTTCTATGGGCGCGAACAATATGTTGATGCGTGATCCAATTATTTACCGCATCATGCACGCGCATCATCACCGCACAGGAAACGATTGGTGTATTTATCCAATGTACGATTGGGCGCATGGTGAAAGCGATTATTTAGAGCAAATTTCTCATTCATTTTGTACGCTTGAATTCTTGCCACACCGTGAATTATACGATTGGTTTTTGAATCAAATTTATGACCCATCAAAAGTACGTCCAAAACAAAGAGAATTTGCGCGTAGAAATTTATCACACACGGTTGTTTCTAAACGTAAATTATTGCAATTAGTTGAAGATAAACATGTTACAAGCTGGGATGATCCTCGTATGAGCACCATTTCTGGGATGAGAAGACGTGGTTATACACCTAATTCTATCGTAAATTTTGCCAATACAATTGGAATTGCAAAACGCGATAATTTAATTGATGTTTCACTTTTAGAATTTTGTGTGCGTGAAGATTTAAACAAAATTGCACCTCGTGTAATGGCGGTTTTAGATCCTGTAAAATTAGTAATCACGAATTATCCAGAAGGTCAAGAAGAATTTCTGGAAGCTGAAAATAACCCAGAAGAGGAAGTAATGACTTATAGAAAAGTGCCTTTTTGTAAAGAATTATACATCGAAAGAGAAGATTTTCAGGAAGAAGCACACAAAAAATTTTTCCGATTAACATTAGGAACCGAAGTACGTTTGAAAAACGCTTATATAATTAAAGGTGAATCAGTTATAAAAGATGAAAACGGAAACATTACCGAAATTCACGCTACTTACGACGTAGATTCAAAATCTGGAAGCGGCACAGAAGCTAGTCAAAGAAAAGTAAAAGGAACCATTCATTGGATTTCTATTCCGCACGCAAAAGAAGCAGAAGTTCGTGTGTATGACAGACTATTCACTAATGAAAGCCCAGATAAAGACAAAGAAGTTGATTTTAAAGAATTTATAAATCCAAATTCTTTAAAAGTGATTACGGGATATGTTGAGCCAAGTTTACAAACTGCAAAAGAACTAGACCATTTTCAATTTCAACGCTTAGGTTATTTTTGCGTAGACAGAGATTCAACCGCTGAAAAATTAGTGTTTAATAAAACGGTTGGACTAAGAGATACTTGGGCAAAAATTTCAGAACAATAAAAAAACCACCAATTGTAAAATTGGTGGTTTCGTTTTGTCAATCTGAACTTGATTACTTCGTCAGTTCGCAAGCTCGGGTCAGATTCTAACAATTATTACGCTTCGCTAGTATCACTCGGATTATAATCCGTTGATGTGTGATCATTTTTTTTCTTAGCGCGTTTAGGTTGATTTTTCATCGTTTCCCCAATTTGATTACTTGCTGTAAAACTCGCTACCATATTATTTAACATATCACTTCCAGCTTGTGGAGAGTTTGGTAACAAAATTAAGTTTGAATTAGTATCGGCTCCAATAGCTTGTAAAGTATCATAATGTTGTGTAACCACAATTAATGCCGAAGCTTCTTGCGAATTTATACCAACATTGTTCAACACTTCTACGCTTTCTACTAAACCTCTTGCAATTTCTCTTCGTTGGTCTGCGATACCTTGACCTTGTAGTTTTTTACTTTCAGCTTCAGCTTTTGCTTTTGCTACAATTCTAATGCGTTGTGCTTCCGATTCAAATTCCGCTGCTGTTTTTTCTCTATCAGCTGCGTTAATTCTATTCATTGCATTTTTTACTTGAATATCAGGATCAATATCAGTTACTAACGTATTGATAATATCGTATCCGTAAGTGGTCATAGATTCGTTTAATTCACGTTTTACCGCAATAGCAATGTCGTCTTTTCTTAAAAATACATCATCTAAAATTAATTTTGGAACTTCGGCACGAACCACATCAAATACATAAGCCGTAATTTGATCGTGTGGATATTCTAATTTGTAAAATGCTTCATACACTTTGCTTTGAATTACGTTAAACTGAACCGAAACTTTCATTTTAATAAAAACGTTGTCTTTTGTTTTTGTTTCAATAATAACGTCTAATTGTTGAATTCTAAGGTTTACTCTTCCGGCAACTCTATCTATTACTGGAATTTTTAATTGTAAACCAGAACTCCTAATGCTTGTAAATTTTCCAAATCGCTCAATAACAACTGCGGTTTGTTGTTTTACGGTAAAAAAAGAAGAGAAAAAAATTACCAATCCAATACCAAGGAAAGGAATAAGGGCTAGTTCCATAATTGTATGTTTTAAGTTTAGTGATTATACGTGGAGTTTTGTAAAAAGTTACAAAAAAACCTCCAATTGGAGGTTTTATATTTATAAGGTTTGAATGGCTTTCTCTATTCGTTTGATGGTTTCTGTTTTACCAATCATTTCGATAATGTCAAACAAATGCGGGCCTTTTAAAGCGCCTACTAAACTCAATCGAAGCGGCTGCATTACTTTTCCCATTCCTATTTCATTTGTCGTCATCCATTCTTTTAATAAGGTTTCAATGTTTACCGAAGTAAAATCTTCAATATTGTTCACTTCTGAAATCACTTGTTGCATTAAAACCGGTGTTTCCTCTTTCCAATTTTTAGCTGCTTTTTCGTCATAAGATGTTGGAGCTACAAAGAAATAATCGGCTAAATCCCAAAATTCATTTACAAAATGAGCTCTTTCTTTAATTAAAGAAACAATTTTTGTCATTTCGACAAAGGAGAAATCACATTTTCCTATGCGATTAATAACATCTTTTTCAAAAGCTTTTGCTAGGCTTTCATCACTTTTCCCTATTAGATACTGATGATTAAACCATTTGTTTTTTTCTGGATCAAACTTCGCTCCTGCTTTATGAATTCGGTTTAAATCAAATTTTTCTACCAATTCATTTAACGAGAAAATTTCTTGTTCAGTTCCGTCATTCCAACCCAATAAAGCTAAAAAGTTGATTACCGCTTCTGGGAAAAATCCGTTTTCTCTGTATCCATCCGATTTTGTCATGCTGGAAGCATCTTTCCATTCTAAAGGAAACACAGGAAATCCCATTTTATCACCATCTCGTTTGCTTAATTTTCCGTTACCAATAGGTTTTAAAATCAAAGGTAAATGTGCAAATTCTGGTGCTTTCCAACCAAATGCTTTGTATAATAAAACGTGTAATGGCATCGATGGCAACCATTCTTCACCACGAATTACGTGCGAAGTTTCCATTAAATGATCGTCAATAATATTCGCTAAATGATACGTTGGCATTCCATCCGATTTAAACAATACTTTATCGTCTAGTAATTCAAGATTAAATGATACATGCCCTCTAATTAAGTCTTGAGTAGCATAAATTCGTCTTTCTCCTTTTTCACCATCAAACATTTTAAAACGAATTACATATGGTTCCCCTGAATTTATTTTATTTTTTATTTCATCTTTAGTTAGACTCAATGATGTATTTAGTTTATTTCTAGTTTCCCAATTATAAATAAACGTTTTTCCAGCTGCTTCTGCTTCTTTTCGCATAGCGTCTAAGCTTTCAGCGGTATCGAACGCATAATACGCCCAACCCGAATTTATTAGTTGGTCTGCATATTGTTTATACATCCCTTTTCGTTCGCTTTGACGATAAGGTCCAAATTTTTCATTCTTTCCTATGGTTTCATCTGGCGCAATTCCTAACCATTCTAAAGCTTCAAAAATATAAGATTCTGCTCCAGGAACAAAACGCGTTTGGTCGGTGTCTTCTATTCGTAAATAAAAAGTTCCTCCATGTTTTTTGGCAAACAAATAATTAAATAATGCGGTTCTTACTCCACCTATATGTAATGGCCCTGTTGGGCTTGGCGCAAATCGTACTCTTACAGACATTTCATTAAATTTTAGGCAAAGATACAATTTGAATTTTGATTTTGAGATTGATGGATGATGGAAGTTGAATGATGGAAGTAAAAATGAAACCTGAAACAAATCCTAAATGTTAAGTTTCGTAATAAACTTATTGACTAATCAAGTAAGAAATTGTAATTTTATCGGTTATAAACAACAAGTCAACAAATTTGGAGGCAAAAAACATTATTTTCGATAAACTCGAAAGATTTATCAAAAAGTTTTATACTAATGAACTTATAAAAGGAATCATTCTTTTTATCGGATTAGGCTTGTTGTATTTCATTGTTACCTTATTGATTGAATACTTTTTATGGTTGCCAACCTCTGGAAGAACTATTTTATTTTGGCTGTTTGTTGTGGTTGAATTGTTTTTGTTGATTCGATTTATTGTGTTCCCGTTGTTCAAGTTATTTAAATTACAGCAAGGAATTAACTATCAACAGGCATCAGCCATCATTGGTAATCACTTTACGGAAGTTCAAGATAAGTTGTTGAATTTTTTACAATTAATAGACCAAAATCAAACTTCCGAATTATTAGCAGCATCTATAGAACAAAAAGCCGCCTCATTTCAACCGATTCCGTTTTCAAACGCTATAAATTTTGCTAAAAATAAAAAGTTTTTACCCTATACCATTGTGCCTATACTGCTTTTAATTTTGTTTTTTGTAACCGGAAATTCTTCAGTAATATCAAGCAGTTTTTCTCGAGTTGTAAATTACAAAACAAAATATGCGCCACCAGCACCTTTTGAGTTTGTGGTTTTGAACACTTCATTAACGAGTCAACAAAACACCGATTTTATTTTACAAGTTAAAACAAAAGGGTCAGTAATTCCAGAAAATGTAGTTATTCAAATAGGATCCGAAGAATATTTTCTACAGAATACCAAACCGGGTTTTTTTGAATATACGTTTTCAAAATTATCAAAGGATGTTGTTTTTTCGCTTCAAGC
>NZ_JBIIWV010000035.1:0-16689 GCF_044338735.1 Flavobacterium sp.
ACGAAAACGTTGTAGTTGTATTTTGGTGCAAATATCGTGAATTTTGTGAAATGAACATATTAAATTGAAAAAGATGTTTAAGTAAATTTTACTTTTGTAAAAAAATAAAAATGATGATCAGAAAAGCTACTGAAAAAGATATGCCCTTTGTATTAGAATTAATACAAGAATTAGCTACTTTTGAAAAAGAACCCGATGCTGTTGTTGTAACTGTTGCAGATTTGGTTCGTGATGGTTTTTCTGAACATCCGCTTTTTCAATGTATTGTTGCAGAAAAAGAAAATACAATTATCGGAATGGCATTATTTTATTACCGCTATTCCACATGGAAAGGAAAAACCATACATTTGGAAGATTTAATTGTAAAAGCAGATCAACGAGGAACGGGTGCCGGATTTGCCTTATACAAAGAAATCATCAAACAGGGTAAAAAAAACAAGGTTCGTCGTATCGAATGGAATGTGCTAGATTGGAATACTCCTGCAATTGATTTCTATGAAAAATCGGGAGCTAAAGTTATAGAGGATTGGCGTGTGGTGCAAATTGATGAAACTGGAATAGAACGATTTTTGATTGAAGATTAACGATTTAAGATTTTTGAAGTAAATAGTAATTGAACTCATGAAAATATTCAAATTTGGAGGTGCCTCCGTTAAAGATGCCGAAGGTGTAAAAAATGTATTGCATGTTTTAAAAACGGTAGGACATGAAGATGTTTTATTGGTGATCTCAGCTATGGGAAAAACCACCAACGCACTTGAAGTTGTTATTGCAAACTATTTTGAAAAATCGAAAGAATTACACGCTTCGCTGCAAGAAGTAAGAAAATATCACAATCAAATTTTGTTAGATTTATTTGATGACGAAGATCATGAAGTGTTTTTTGATGTAAATGCTCATTTTGATGATTTAGAATATTTTATTCGAAGTAATAAATCGCCAAATCATAGTTTTGTATATGACCAAGTAGTAAGCATTGGTGAATTGGTTTCTACCACAATTGTGAGTCACTATTTTAACTACAGCGGCTTAAAAAACAATTGGATTGATGTGCGCCAATTCATTAAAACCGATGCTAATTATAGAGACGGACAAGTCGATTGGGAAACCACTCAAAAATTAATTTCAAAAGGTATCAAGAAAAAAACCTTAAACATCACACAAGGATTTTTAGGTTCGGATGACAATAATTTCACCACTACTCTAGGTCGTGAAGGTTCTGATTATACCGCTGCTATTTTTGCTTATTGTTTAGGTGCTGAAAGTGTTACCATTTGGAAAGACGTCCCAGGCGTTTTAAATGCCGATCCAAGATATTTTGAAAATGCGGTTTTATTGAACCAAATTTCGTACAGAGAAGCAATTGAGTTGGCGTTTTATGGCGCTTCAGTAATTCACCCAAAAACATTGCAACCTTTACAAAAAAAGGAAATTCCATTGTATGTCAAATCGTTTATTAATCCAACTTTAGCTGGAACAAGCGTTTCAAAAGGTGCCGATTTAGAACCACAAACGGCGTGTTTTATTTTAAAGAAAAACCAAATGTTGTTGTCGTTATCTTCTATTGATTTTGATTTCATTATGGAAAACAAAATCAGTGAAATTTTTGCGTTGTTTTCAAAATATAAAATCAAAGTGAATTTAATTCAAAACACGGCAATAAGTTTCTCAGTTTGTATCGAAGATAATTACAACAATTTTGAAGAGTTGCGAAAAGTATTAGCAAAAAAATTCAAAGTTTCTTATAACGAAAATGTATCGTTGTACACTATTAGGCATTTTGACGAAAACGCTGCACAAGTGGTTGAAACCAATAAAACAATATTGCTACGCCAAATTTCGAGAGAAACAATGCAAGTGATTACGAAGGAGTAGTTTAATGTGTCAATTAGGCAATGTGTCAATTAAACGATAAGCCAATTTATAGAATATTTTTTCTACCTTTATAAAAAGTTTAGACATGAAAATCAAAGATTTAGACAAATATACTAATGCTGAAAAAATTGTTTTAGCTGAAGAACTTTGGGAAAGTGTTTCTAAAGAAAATTTAGAATTATCTGATGCCATTAAACAAGAATTAGACCGAAGAATTTCATTGGTTGAAGAAGATAAAACCGAATTTTACACATGGGAAGACGTTAAAAATACGTTGAAAAAAAATAGAAATGCATAACCTTGTATTTTCAAAAGAAGCGCTTCTCGATATTGAACAAATCGCAATTTGGTACGAAGAACAAAGAGAGGGTTTGTCATATGATTTTGAACTTTGTTTAGAAGATAGTATTAGCCAAATATTTAGAAATCCTGAACTTTTTCAAGTTAGATATAAAAACGTAAAAGTCAGATTTATTAAACGATTCCCTTATGGAATTCATTATTTGATTAATTTGGATAAAATCATAGTAATTGGAGTTTTTCACACTTCTCGTTCCCCGATTGATTGGTCAAAAAGATTACAATAATAAACTTTCCAACAATAAATACTACTTTTGAAGATTCGGAGTTATAGTATTTATGCAAAAAATTGTTTTTTTAGTGGGATTTTTTTTCTGTGTTTTGGGCAGTTTTGCTCAAGAGACACTACAATCGTATCCTACTAAAAAAATTGCATTTTCAAAAGACGCGATTTCGATAGAAAAGTTCAGTTTAAACAATTCCTTTTTTGAAATTAAAGACAAAAAAGGATTAGTAATTGACCCTAGTTTTTACCAAGTAAATTTCCAAAAAGGAACGTTGGTTTTCACCAAAGAAATCAATACTTCCGATTCGTTAGTGGTTCGCTATTCAAAATTTCCAGATTTTTTAACCAAAACCTATTCGATTTTTGATGATGATAAAGTGGTTTCCAACGAAGCTGGTAAATTAGTCGTTTTCAAAAAAGACAAAAACACTAAATACAAACCTTTTGACGGGTTGAATACTTCGGGAAGTATTACACGCGGTATTACTATTGGAAACAATCAAAACACAGTGGTGAATTCGAATTTAGACCTTCAAATCACAGGAAAAATTTCGGATAAAGTGAGTTTGCGTGCTTCCATTCAAGACAGCAATATTCCTTTGCAAGAAGGCGGTTATTCGCAAAAATTAGATGAGTTTGACCAAATTTTTATCGAATTATTTTCTGATAAATGGAACATTCGGGCTGGTGATTTATTTTTAGAAAACAGAAAATCGGCATTCCTTAATTTCAATAAAAAAGTACAAGGCTTATCGACCCATTTTACTTTTGGTACACTCGATAAAAAAACCGAAGTAGTGGCAGCAGGAGCTTTGGTGCGTGGACAATATGCTCGAAGTGCTTTCACAGGACAAGAAGGCAATCAAGGGCCTTATAAATTGCGCGGTAATAATAACGAATTGTACGTTTTAGTGATTTCTGGTTCGGAACGGGTTTACGTCAACGGAATTTTAAAAACACGTGGGGAAAATAACGATTACATCATTGATTACAACGCTGGTGAAATCATTTTTACCTCTTTATTTCCGATTACTTCCGAAATGCGAATCAACGTTGAATATCAATACACCGATAGAAATTTTACCCGATTTATAACCTACGGTGGCATTTCGCACGAGCGCGAAAATTGGCAAATTGGCGGATATGTGTATTCGGAAAGCGATGTAAAAAATCAACCTTTGCAGCAAAATTTATCTTCGGAACAAATTGCTATTTTGCAAAACGCTGGTGATGCTATTTCTTTAATGAATGGGCCTTCAGCCTATTTAGATTCGTATTCTGAAAATAAAATTCTGTACAAAAAAGTGCTTATTGGTGCTGTGGAAGTGTTTGAATATTCGAATAATCCGAGTGATGAACTGTACAATGTGCGTTTTTCATTGGTTGGAACTAATCAAGGAAATTATGTTTTGGTCAACAATCAAGCGGTAGGAAAAATTTATGAATATAGAGCACCAATTGGAGGCATTCCGCAAGGGAATTATGAGCCAATTATTCGTTTGATTGCGCCTACAAAAATTCAAATGGCAACTGTCTTAGGAAAATACAATCCGAACGAAAAAACAATTTTAGATTTTGAAGTAGCGTTAAGCAATAGTGACCAAAATTTATATTCAAATTTAGACGATACTAACAACAAAGGATTTGCCGGAAAATTCAATGGAAAACAACGCCTTTTTGATGGAAAAACCAAGATTGATGCGTTTGCAAATTATCAGTTGGTGCAAGAAAATTTCAAAACTATTGAACGTTTATACAACATCGAATTTAACAGAGATTGGAACATTACTTCGACTTTATTAGGCAATCAAAGTTTTTTAAGTTCAGGATTGGATTTTAATTTCAATAATAAGGGAAAAGCGATTTATCAGTTTGAAAACTTAACCTTTGGCGATGCTTTTTCGGGAAATAAACACACTTTATCCGGAAGATATGCCACAAAAAATTGGATGATTTGGAGTAATTCAAGTGTAATGAAAAGCGATTCCGAACTATCCAATTCGTCTTTTGCTCGAAGCCAAAATCGGTCGTCTTATAAATTGGGTAAAAACTGGGTGGGTGCAACTGTAAATTTGGAAGATAATTCAGAAAAACGAAAAACAACCCAAACTTTTTCGGCCTTGAGCCAACGCTTTTTAGAATATGGTGCGTTTATAGGAAGAGGTGATTCAACAAAGGTTTTTGTGGAACTAGGGGTTTTACAACGCCAGAATGATAGTTTGCAAAACAATCGAATTGAGCGTGTTAATCATTCAAATTCCTACTACTTAAAATCGCAATTAATTAAAACTGAAAAAAGCAATTTGAGTGTGTTTTTGAATTATCGCACCTTGAAATATGAAGATTCAAACTTAAAAGACGAGCCATCGTTGAATTCAAGAATTTTATATTCGGACAGATATTTTGGACAATTGATTCAAATTACAACTGCTTATGAAACCAGCTCAGGAACAATTGCTCAGCAAGAATTTACCTATTTGCAAGTAGCGCCCGGACAGGGTGTTTATATGTGGAACGATTACAACAGCAATGGAATCCAAGAATTGCAAGAATTTGAAATTGCGCCTTATCCCGATTTAGCCATTTATGTTCGAGTGTTTTTACCCAATCAAGTTTTTGTGAGAACCCATCAAAATAAATTTTCACAATCGATTAATCTAAATTTTAATCAATGGCAAAATGAACGTGGTTTTAAGAAATTTGCTTCGCATTTTTACAATCAAACTTCGTTATTAATCGACCGGAAAATCAAAAGAAATGAAGGTAATTTTGACTTGAATCCGTTTTCAAAAGAGGAAGAAGCACTGATTGGTTTGAATACGAATTTTAGAAACAGTTTGTTTTTTAATCGAGGCAAACAACATCATTCTACCACCTATTCTTTTTTGTTAAATGAAAGTCAGAACTTACTTTCTGTGGGAAGTATTTCGGCAACAAACAAATCGCATCAGCTGCAATACCAGCATTTGGTTCAAAAAAGTTGGCTCTTTAATTTCTCGGGAAATACTATTCTTACCAAATCTAATTCAGAAAGTTATCCCAATAGAAATTTTGAGATTGAAAGTTTTCTATTAGCGCCAAAAATTGGGTATTTGTTTTCTAAAAATGCGAGTTGGGATATTTTTTACGAGTTTCAACAAAAGGAGAATCAAATTGGCGCTTTGGAGCGTTTAACACAAACCCGATTTGGAACAACTTTTACATACAATAGTGAAAAAGGATTTAGTATGAATGGCGAATTTTCGATGTACAACAATTCGTATGATGGAAATGCACTATCAGCGGTTGGTTTTCAAATGTTAGAAGGTTTGCAACCGGGTAAAAACCAAACATGGCGCTTATTGCTTCAGAAAAATTTAACCCAATTTTTAGATATAAATATTAATTATCAAGGCAGAAACAGTGAAACCAGTAAAACTATTCATACAGGAAATGTACAATTACGAGCCTTTTTTTAGTTAATGATTAGATTAATTCTACATTTCTACTTAAATTTACAAACTAGCCCAATAAATTATACGATGTCAAAGAAAATATTATTTATATTATTACTGTTTTCAAGTGCTAATTATGCGCAATTAAGCAATAAACATTGGATTCCGCCCTTGCATGCTAGAGGAGGAGAGAATTATGTTTCTGAACACTATTTATATATTTCAACACCAGAAGTGACTCCTTTTGAAGTAACCGTAACAGACGGAAATGGTACTCCTATTTCGGGTTCACCCTTCACTATTTCTCAAGGCAACTCACCACCACCTATTCTTATTGGAAACAATCAACCCTCTGTTATGATGTTGTCACAAGCAGATTTGAATATAGCAAAGACCGATAAAGGATTAATATTAGAAGGTACGGGTGAATTTTATGCTAGTTTTAGACTTCGCTCAACAAATCATGCTGAAATTTTAGTTTCTAAGGGAATAAATGGAGCTGGAACTGAATTTAGACTTGGCAGTTTACCCATGACAAGTCCTGGTAATGTTCGAAATTTTGTATCTAGTTTTATGGCTACTGAAGACAATACTGTTGTTACTCTAAGTGAATATGATAGTGGGGTTGTTTTTGAGTCAGGAAGCGGGGATATTAATGATGATGTTCAAATATTCAATTTAAATGAAGGAGAATCAGTAGTGGTTTCTGGATATACAGATTTTGGTCCAAATTTATCTGGATTTGTGGGTGCTTTTCTTTCTTCAACCAAGCCTATAGTTGTGAATACCGGAAATGCGACAGGTGGAATGTTAGATGAAATGAGCGGCCAAGACTTTAATTTAGATCAAATTGTACCTGTTGATATTGTAGGTGATGAATACATAGTAGTTAAAGGAAATGGTAGTTCTAATACTGAACGGCCTCTTGTAATTGCTACACAAGATAACACCCAAGTTTTTATTAATGGGAATCCAACAGCTGCTGCTACTCTTGTTAATGCGGGCGATTATTTTTTAGTTCCTAGTTCATTTTATACTGGAACTGCTAATCAAAATATGTATATTTCAAGTGATAATCCTGTTTATTTATATCAAATTATTGCTGGAGCAACATCAGATGCCACTTCTGGATTAAATTTTATTCCACCATTAAGTTGTTTTTGGCAAAAAAGTGTAGATATGATTCCTAATTTCAATTCAATTGGGTCAACAAATTATCCTAACAGTGAAATTATTGTAGTAACCGAAACTGGATCAACAGTATCGGTTAATAATGTAACCACGACTGCAACACCTCAATTAGTAACAGGTAATTTAAACTGGGTTACTTATAGAATTAGTGGACTTTCTGGAAATGTTAAAATTGAATCAACAGGTGCACTTGCAGCAGGTGTTTTTGGCGCTGTTAGTGTTGCAGGTTTTGGAGGTTATTATTCTGGATTTGGAAGTTTACCAAGAGATACTGAAGTATCATTATGTTCAAACGAGACTGTAAATTTATATGATGCCATTACGGGAAATCCTGAACCAAACGGAACATGGACAGTACCTTCTGGAGCGCCATTATTAAATGGTAATGATTTTATTGGAACAATTAATACTCCTGGAGATTATATTTATACCTTTAGTAAAGATTGTGATAATTCTAATTTATTAATTCCAGTAACGGTAACTGTAGCTATTGAACAAGCTCCATTTGTAGGAACAAATAAAACTTTATCCATTTGTAAAAATAATACTTCAGTAGATTTATTTACATTATTAGACCCAGGTGTAACTACAGGAGGAACTTGGTCTCCAGCTTTAGCTTCTGGAACCGGTTTGTTTAATCCAGCATTGGATAATAGTGGCACCTATTCGTATACCATACCAGCTAGTGCTATTTGTTCAAGTGTTTCAGCAAGTATTGTAGTTACCAATAACCCAGTACCAGTGGTAACAAATCAAACGGTGACCGTCTGTAGTGATGTAGCATTAAACTTTAGTTTAGATAATTTAATAGCTGGAACTGGTGACACCTATACGTATTCGGTTGTATCTAGTGACAATACCAATGTTCCTGCGCAAAGTCCTCGAACAGTAGCTTCTGGCGCAAACATTACTGATGTATATACCAATACAACGAATGCACCAGTAACTATTACCTACACTATTACACCAATAAGTGTCAACGGTTGTATCGGCAATACATTCACTTTACTAGTTACAGTAAACCCTGAGCCTGTTGTAAGCAATCAAACAGTAGCTACTTGTAGTGATGTGGCATTAAATTATAGCTTAGATGCATTATTAACAAGTTCAGGTGATACCTTTTCGTATTCAGTTGCATCTAGTGATAATGTAAATGTTCCAGCAGGAAGTCCTCGAACAGTAGCTTCTGGCACAAATATTACTGATGTATATACCAATACTACTACTGCCCCGGTAACTATTACCTATACAATTACACCGATAAGTTCTAATGGTTGTGTCGGCAGTACATTTTCATTAGCTGTAACAGTTAACCCAGAACCAGTGGTAACCAATCAAGTAGCGGCTACTTGTAGTACTGTTGCCTTAAACTACAGCTTAGATAGTTTAATAACAGGGATGGGCGATGCCTTTACCTATTCGGTTGTGTCAAGTGACGGCGTCAATGTTACAGCAGGAAGTCCAAGAACAACTGCATCTGCAACTAACATTACCGATTTGTATACCAATACAACGAATGCACCAGTTATTTTAACTTACACGGTAACACCAATTGGATCAAATGGTTGTTCAGGAAACCCTTTTACCATAACCTTTACAGTGCATCCAAATCCGATTGTCTTACCTATTTCAAATTTTGAGTTATGTGATGATGCTGCAGACGGTAACGATACAAATGGAAGTGTTAGTTTTGACTTAATTCAAAAAAATACTGAAATTTTGGGCACACAAACAGGAATTACTATAACCTATCATTTAGATCCTATAGAAGCAGTAAACGGACAAAATGCAATTACGAATATTATTACCACTAATCGAGTAATTCATGTTCGATTAACTAACAATGTTACGGGTTGTTTTTCAACTACTTCATTTAATTTGGTTGTAAAACCGCTACCTGTTGTAAATGCTGTTGTTGCTTTAAAACAATGTGATATTGATAGTGATGCTATTACCGATTTCAATCTAACCCAAGCAAACATTAAAATTTCAACCGATGCAACTTATGTTTACAGTTATCATAACTCACCGCTCGGCGCTCTAAACAATACAGATTTTGTTACAAACGAAATTGTATATAATGCTTCAAATAGTTCACAAGTTTGGGCGAGAATTACCAATACATTTGGCTGTACTAGAACTGCAGAAGTCAATCTTGTAGTTTCTGCAACTACGATTCCTCAAACTTATATGTATACAATTCCTGCTTGTGATGATTACCTAAGTGCTTCAGATCCAGATGATGATGGTATCGATTATTTTGATTTAACATTAATTGAGCCATTGTTAACAGTGCAATTTCCGTCTGGACAATCCTATACTTATAGCTATTATCTTAATGAACCCGATGCAACTGCAGAACAAAACGCCATAGTTACTATCACAAATTTTAGAAATACCATTGCAAACAATCAAACAATTTGGGTTCGCATTGAAAGTAATTTATATGAGTGTGCCGGATTGGGCCCTTATTTACGTTTAGTCGTAAACCCATTACCTGATTTTGACTTGGGAGAAGATCTTATTTTGTGTATTGATCCTGTTACAGGAGTAGGTTCTCAAACAATTAATGCTACTCCATCATCAGCTGGAAGTTACTCCTATCTATGGACTCCAACTAATTCGTTAGGTAATTCTGGACTATATGATGTTACTGCGGCAGGAACATATGCTGTTGTTGTCACAAATTCAAGTACTGGATGTCAATTTACTGATTCTGTATCTGTCACGACTTCGTCTGCACCGGCTAATTTAAGTGTGGTTTTAACAACGCCTGCATTTTCAAGCGGATTGGCAACAATTGAGGCAATAGCAACCGGTGGATTTGGCATTTATGAGTACAGCATTAATGCAGTTGATTGGCAATCTAGCCCTATATTTTCGGGGTTGGAAAATGGAAGTTATACCATTTATGCAAGAGATATTCAAGGTTGTGATTTACTAATATCTGATGCAATTCAGACGATTACGTATCCAAATTATTTCACTCCAAATGGTGATGGATATAATGACAACTGGGTGATTCGATTACCTTCAGATTATAATGGTTTAATTACTATTTATGATCGATATGGAAAATTGATTAAACAAATTAGTTCGTATGGTGCTGGTTGGGATGGAACGTTTAATGGAGTTACCTTACCTTCGACTGACTATTGGTTTAAAGTAGAATATACCGAGAACAACAATCGTAAAGAATTTAAATCTCATTTTAGCTTAAAACGATAATGATACCATCTGGCTCAATTAGTACTGTTATTGAAAACTCAGTAGCTACAATAACATTTTCTCATCCGGCAAGCAATTCTTTTCCGAGTGCATTATTGCAGCAATTAACAAACGAATTAAATACATTAGATCAAAATCCTGATGTTGCTATTATAGTCCTTAAAAGCGAAGGAATTACTACATTTTGTGCAGGAGCTTCTTTTGATGAATTACTTTCGTTAACTACTTTAGAAGAAGGAACAAAGTTTTTTAGTGGATTTGCAAATGTAATTAATGCTATGCGAAATTGTTCCAAATTAATTATTGGGAGAATTCAAGGCAAAGCCGTTGGTGGCGGAGTTGGTTTAGCAGCGGCATGTGATTATACTTTTGCCACACAAAATAGTATGATTAAATTATCCGAAATCGCTGTTGGAATTGGTCCATTTGTGATTGAACCAGCTGTAAGTCGAAAAATTGGAAAAATGGCTTTTGCGGAAATGACCTTAACCCCAACGGAATGGAAATCTGCAAGCTGGGCCAAAGAAAATCATTTGTTTTCAGAAGTATTTGAATCCTTAGATGAACTAGATATTCGTTTAAATAATTTTACCTTCGAATTATCAGGTTATAATAAAACTGCATTAATCGAAATGAAAAAAGTACTTTGGGAAGGAACAGAAAACTGGAATCAATTATTGCATGAAAGAGCTGCTATTTCGGGAAAATTAGCGTTGTCCGAAGAAACAAAACTGGCGTTGCAAAAATTTAAAAAATGAGAACTTTAGCTATTGCTTTAGCACAAATTAATATTGAAGATAAAATAAAATCTGCTCCAGATGAAAATTACCAAATAGGAGTTTTAATAGGTTCATTTGTCCCTTTTATTGTTTTGGTTGGATTAGCCTATTTTTTTTATTATCGTGCTAAAAAGAAAGAAAAAAATATTGATAAATAACATACTTAATTATGTCAAAAATAAGAATAACCAAACAGTTTAGTTTTGAAACGGGTCACGCATTATATGGCTACGACGGAAAATGTAAAAATGTGCACGGACATAGTTATAAACTTTCAGTTACAGTAATTGGATCTCCTATAAGCGATTCTAACAATGTAAAATATGGCATGGTAATCGATTTTGGAGATTTGAAAAAAATTGTAAAAGAACAAATTGTTGATGTTTTTGATCATGCAACTGTTTTCAATCAAAATACCCCACATGTTGAGTTAGCGCATGAATTAAAATCGAGAGAACATCATGTAATTTTAGTAGATTATCAACCAACGAGCGAAAACATGGTTATTGATTTTTCTAATAAAATTAAAAATTTATTACCCAAAAACATTACATTACACTCGCTTAGATTACAAGAAACCGACACCTCCTTTGCAGAATGGTTTGCTGATGATAATAAATAAAAAAGGGTTTGCTTCGCAAACCCTTTTTTTTATAAAAACCTATTATTTCTTCACAATCAAGAACTCACTTCTTCTGTTTTGAGCGTGTTGTTCTTCGGTGCAGTTATCGCAGGTAACTTTTGGTTCGCTTTCGCCAAATCCTTGTCCTGATATTCTATCTTTTGAAATGCCTTTCGATACTAAATACTGAACCGTAGATTTTGCTCTTCTATCAGATAAGTTTAAGTTGTATCGATCACTTCCTCTTTGATCAGTGTGCGATTTTGCAAAGATGACCATCGTTGGATATTCATTCATCACTTGAACTAACTTATCAAGCTCTGCTGCGCCTTCTTGCGTGATGTTGCTTTTATCGTATTCAAAGTAAATGGGCTGTAAGATCACTTCTTTCTCGGTGATGATTGGCATAATTGGGGTTAATAATGCTTCAACCACTACTTCGCCTCCATCGGTTTTTGCTATTCCAAACACACCGCTTTCATAACCTTGTTTAGATACTTGGAATGAATATACCGTATTACAATTTATGCCAAATGCCGCTTTTCCGTTTACTGCTGTTGTTTGATTGCCTACTGTTTTCTCTTTAGCGTCAACCAATACAACTTTTGCTTGTTCTATTATCGTTCCTGTTTTTGCATCTTTTACAACTGCTATTGCTTGTACTGCACAAACTGGATCGGCTTTATAAATATCATCATTCCCTGTTCTATTGCTTGAGAAAAAGCCTACTTTTTTGTTGGTATTATAGGTAAATGAAAAATCATCTTTCTCTGTATTTACTGGCGCGCCAATATTGATTACTTCTGATGCTTTATTCAAATCGATTTTAAAGACATCTAATCCTCCAAAACCTTCTTTTCCGTTTGATGAAAAATACAATATGTTGTCTTCGGTAATAAACGGAAAACTCTCATTTGCCTCTGTATTTATCTTCGAACCTAAGTTCTCTGGTTTTCCATACGTATCACCATTGATAGTAACTTTCCAAATATCCTCTGCTCCAAATCCGCCTGGCATGTTTGATGAAAAATACAAGGTTTTTCCGTCTTTACTCAAACTTGGGTTTCTTACATCGTATGCCGCATTGTTAAATGGTAAAGGTTTGCTGTTGGTCCATTGACCCCCTTCGAAAGTCGCTTTATACAGGTAAATCTTTCCGAATTTTGATTTCTTAGCTTTGTCTTTCGTATACTCTTTTTCATTGAAACTTTCGCTTCCATAATACATCGTTTTTCCATCGGCTGAAACACTCGCTGGTCCGTCGTGCCATTTGGTGTTTAGATTAGAAACAGCAACCGCTTCGCTAATGGTACCATTGGAATTATACGTTGCTTTATACAAATCTAAATAAGGCTCTTCGTTCCAGTTGCTATTTCTTCTTGAAGTATTTCTAGCACTTGAGAAATAAACCGAATTATCATTAGTAAGTACGGCACCAAAATCGGTCTTATCACTACTAATATCTGATTTACTTACATCAAACAACTTAGTTTGTCCTTTTAATGTGGGTAAATAATTAGGATTACTGGTAAAGGCTTTTGCGCGTTGATCGCTTGGAACCATACTTGCAAACTGTTTCATTTGTTTGTCTGACTCTGCATAATTGCCCTCCGATTTTAGCATTTGAGCATATTTATAATACGTCTCTGCGTCTTGTTTTTGTGCTACAGCTTTTGCATACCATTTAACTGCCTCTTTGGTGTTAAATATTGAATAGTAGCTATCGGCTAATTGTTTGAACACATAAGTATCGCCTTTGCCGTTTTGGGTTAGTTTCAAATATTCATTTGCAGCATCTACATACTCGTAGCGATCAAATAATTTATCTGCAACTTTTGTGTCTTTGTTTTGCGCACTAAGTAAACCACTTGCCATCACAAAACTCAATGTTAAATATATTTTTCTCATGTCGTTTTCGCTTTTAGGTTAAAAAAATCGTGGTGAACTAGATACTTTTCTTGGGAAATTCAAATCAAACAACAATACAATCTCGTGAGAGGATGGTGTAGTGACATTTAAATCCGAAACAATGTGATCATACGCATAGCCTAATTTTACATTAGGTGAAATGGCATAATTAATCATTGCACCAAAACTGTCTTCTAATCGGTATGTAATACCCGCTTCAAATTTCTGATTAAACAAAAAATTTGTCGATAAATCTAATGAAGTAGGCGCATTAAATGCCGATTTCATCATGAAAAAAGGTTTGAATTTAATGTTCTCAGAAACATCAAAAACATAACCTCCTGTTACAAAATAATGAGAAACCTCTGAACCAAACTTACGTCCGTTGTAATCCAAATGTTTTGACTTCATCATATTTGGAACCGATAAAGCTAAATAATACTTATTAGTATAATAAAATAAACCACTTCCTAAATTAAAGTAACTATTACTCGTGTTTTCTGCAAAAGCTGGATCATTCTGATCAGGTAAGGTATGATTAATATCACTAAACAAGCTTACTTGGTGTAAGGTCAATCCCGCTTTTAATCCAAAAGCTAGTTTATGCTCTCCTCCTAATTGTAACGTGTAGGAAAAATCTCCATAAATGTTATTCTCCTCAACCGGACCAATCTTATCGGAAATAACCGATAATCCTAATCCTACATTCTTACCCACTGGAGCATGTCCTGAAAAAGTAGCCGTGGTAGGCGCATCCTCAATCTCAACCCACTGCTTGCGGTATAACATCCCAATGGATAAATTCTCCTTACTACCAGCATATGCCGGGTTGATAACGTTCATATTATACATGTATTGCGTATAATGTGGATCTTGCTGAGCCTGTAAATCCATTGTGATGGAAAATACAACTAAAGCTACTAAATATAGTTTTTTCATTTGATTATATTCTTATTTATGATAGAAATCACCTTTTATTGTTCTCTGTTGATGTAAACCCAACCTGTTTTAACTGGACTATCGTTAAATTCTACGACATAATAATAAGTTCCATCTGGAAGTTCATTACTATTATCTGATTGTCCATGCCATTCATCAATATAACTTGATTTTGAGTATACTTTTGTGCCATATCGGTTAAAAATTTCTACTTTTTTAACATTATATCCACTTAAATCCCATGTGTCATTCAATCCATCACCATTAGGCGAAACTCCTTTTGGGATGTCACATAATTGAATAGAAACAGCATCAGAGTCAGAAAAATTAAAAGTACAATTACCATTACTAATACCTAGTAATTCAATATTAACCGTTTCTGAAGAATTAACAATTTCTACAGAAGCAGTACCTTGATTGGTTAAAGTAACAGATTGTGAAGAACCATTATTAATGGAATAAGTTACATTACTGTTTGGAATTCCACTAATTTGAAAAACTGCCGTTTCACCAAAACAAATTAAGTCATCTAATACCGTTAATGTAGGTGCTGTAGGTGTTATTAACTGAGCAGCATTACTGAATGAACTAGAAGATGATGGACAAGTTATTGGAGGGCTGGTTACTGTTACAACATATGATGTCCCTTCTACCATTCCTGAAATTTGACCTCCAGAAAGTATAGTAGGTCCTGTTGGAATAAAACTATAACTATATGTAGAATTATAATTTGAAATTGTACTTGTTCCACTTGCATTACAAGTTGGATTTGTATTTGTAATTGATGGAGCTACAGGGGCAGGCAACCTTGATTCAATCCTAAATGAACTAGTATTAGAAGATGAACAACTTCCATTATTTGCAAGAACAACATAATTTTGACCCACATTCATTCCAGATATTACTCCAGTTGATGAAACAGTAGGTCCAGTTGGTGTAAATGTATAATTCAATCCAGTAACATGATTAGAAATAGTAGCAATTCCGTTCGATGAACATGTAGGTGTTGCAATTGAAATTGCAGGAGTTAAAGGCAGTGTTAACTGAGCGTTATTAACAAATGAACCTGAAGGAGATGTTGGGCAAGTACCATTAGTTGCGCTTACAGTATATGAAGTACCTACAACCATACCAGACACAACACCATTTGAGGCTACTGAAGGACCTGTAGGTGAAAAAATATAGGTTACAGAAGTACTGTAATTTGATATTGTAGTTGTTGTTGGCGCAGAACAGGTTGGTGGAACTTGCGAAGTTGATGGAACAGTTGGTACTTCTATCACTCTTATTGTTCCGGTTTTTGTATCATTAGTTGTACAACCAACAGTAGAAACAGTATAATTAAAAATTCCTGTTTGAGTAGGTGTACCAGTTATAGTAAATACTTGGTTTGAATAGCTAGAAGTTAATCCAGTAGGTAAACCAGAAACAGTAACATTCGATACAGTACCAGTAGTAGAATAAACAATATTTGTTAATGGACTTCCAAGGCAAACAATTTGATTAGTTGTATTTGAGGCAGATGTTAATGTTAAGTTACAGGTTGGAGGCACACAATCTACAACAATATTTACAATATCAAAATTACTACAAGGTCCTGCAATAATTTCAATAGCTATAGTTGTAGATGTAGTTGGTGAAAAATTTGAAGGGTTAGTAATAACAGCTCCATTTCCGTCATAATATACAAAAACAAAACTAACGGGATCATATGGTGCCACAAGTGCTGACTGATAGGACGTCAAATCAATTATTGGATTACACTGTCCAGCTGGAGTAGCAATAGGCCCAATATTGTTAAAAGGAACTACGCCAATGAACTGTACTTCAAGTTCATCCGTTGCAACATCACTACAGCCTGGTCTTGTAACACTAACTTTCCATGTTCCACTCTGATTTACTGTTGTTGAATTTGTAGGTGTTGTAAATTGTTGTACATCATTCAAATACCATGTATAAATAGGACTTCCTTGAAGTGAGGGAGCCTGTAAAAAATTAGCGTTTAATGTTACACTAGAACTAGTCCCACACAGAATTCTATCAGGACCCAATGTAACACCACAAACAATATCACAACTCAAGGCACCTGAACCTCCAGTTTGATTTAACGTGTATGTTCCAGGCGCA
>NZ_JBIIWV010000036.1:0-16634 GCF_044338735.1 Flavobacterium sp.
GAGTTGCAGACCTTAAAATTGTTTGCTATTTTTACAAGGATTAAATTTTTTCAAATGAAAAATTATTGGCTCCTTTTTATAGTACTTTTTTTTTCAATTTCTTTAGTAGCACAATCTGTTGAAGAACAAAATCCGCCGTTTAACATTAAAACAATTTCTTTTGTTCAAAATGGTAGAAATGTTATTCCGTTTTTTAAATTGGGCGATACATTTGAAATTCAATTTGATGATTTATACAGCGATGAAGCCGATTATTATTACACAATAACGCATTATAATTCCGATTGGAGTGGTCCGTCAAATTTATCCAAGGCCGAATACTTAACGGGAATGGACAATCAAAGAATAATTACCTATCAAAATTCATTCAATACTTTACAGCTTTATTCGCATTACAAGCAAGTATTCCCAAATAAATTCAATCAAATAACAAAAAGTGGTAATTATTTAATTACCGTTTTAAATGATGAAAGTGAAGTTATTTTTTCCAGAAAATTCATTTTATACGAAGAAGAAACAGCAGTAGGATTACTTATTAGAAGATCGCGTGATTTTGAAACTATTGATACAAAACAAAATATTGAATTGACCATAAATTATGGCGATAAAATATTACAAAATCCAATTCAAAATATAAAAGTAACGTTGTTTCAAAATGGAAATTGGAAAACTACTATTTCAGGGATTAAACCACAATATACTTTGGGTTCTGAATTGATTTATAGATACAATAAAGAAACACAATTTTGGGGCGGAAACGAATGCTATACAATTGATAATAAAATAATCCGAGCCACAAACAATACAGTCTATAAAGTAACTTCAGGTGACAATATTTACAACTCCTATCTTTATACAAATATTCCAAGAAAAAACAGTATTTATACTTATTTTCCAGATATTAATGGCAATTTTTTTATTCAAAATGCTAATTCAAACAATCCCGAAACGGAAGCCGATTATACTTGGGTTTATTTTTCTTTAGACGCACCATTTGCACTAGAAAAAGAACTATTTGTTGTCGGAATGTTTAATAATTATGCTCTTTCTGAAGATTCAAAAATGGAATTCAATTCAACCACTAAACGATACGAAAAAGCACTATTATTAAAGCAAGGTTTTACTAATTATCAATATATTTTAGCAGATAAATCTGGGAAAATTGACTTTGAAAATGCAATAGATGGAAATCATTTCCAAACCGAAAACAATTACACCGCACTTATTTATTACAGAGCCAATAATGACCGATACGACAGGGTTATAGGAATTGCAAACACCAATAGTGAAGATATTAAAAATTAATTCTTAAAAGATTGGAAATAATTGATTTCTATCATTTTACAAAAAAATTAACAATCAATTCTAATAAAATACTATAATTTTTGTAATTTTGAAAAAGATTACTTTTGAAAAAGATATTTAATAAATGGTAAGCCAAATTACAAGAGGAATAAAGATTTCTGTTTTAACTAGTTTTGAAGGCACTTACTTCAAAAACTATAAAATTCATTATGCCTTTACTTACCATGTAACAATTGAAAATCAAAGTAAAGATTCTGTTCAGTTAAATTCGCGCCATTGGGAAATTTTTGATGCACTAAACGACATGGAAATGGTAGATGGTGAAGGAGTTATTGGTAAAAAACCAGTTTTAAAACCTGGAGAAACGTATACTTATTCTTCAGGCTGTTTGTTGTCTTCACCTATTGGAGCTATGAAAGGCCACTTTAATATGGTAAATTTCACTTCTACACGTTGTTTTAAAGTTGAAATTCCTGCCTTTAAATTAGGAGCACCTTTTGCGCTTAATTAATTTTATTTTTTTCCATAATACCTTAACGCACTTTTGTTATCGATTATTCAAAATTTACTTTGTATTTTTGTAATCGTTTACGATAAACACACAAATTAGCACTCAAAATTTTTTAATTTTCACCCTAAGACGCTGTTCTAAATAAGTGAAGCAAAAATAGAAAACCATGTTAAAAGGATTTTTTAATGTACCAAAAGCGGTTAATGAACCCGTAAAATCATACGCGCCTGGTTCTGTAGAAAGAACAAAAGTTTCCGAAACCTATAAAACCATGTGGAACGCTTCAGTAGAAGTTCCGCTTTATATTGGTAGCGAAGAAATTAAAACAGGCAATACCAAAAAAATGACAGCCCCACACGATCACCAACATGTAGTGGGAATTTATCATCAAGCCGACAGAGCGTTAGTTGAAAAAGCTATTTCTTCTGCATTAGAGGCTCGTAAAAAATGGGCCGCAATGGCTTGGGAAAATCGTGCAAGTATTTTCTTAAAAGCAGCCGAATTATTAGCAGGACCATACCGCGCTAAAATCAATGCGGCTACTATGATTGCACAATCAAAAACTATTCATCAAGCCGAAATTGATGCTGCTTGTGAATTAATTGATTTCTTACGCTACAACGTAGAATTTATGACCAAAATATACGCAGACCAACCCGCTTCTACTTCAGACATGTGGAATCGAGTTGAGTACAGACCTTTAGAAGGTTTTGTATATGCAATTACGCCTTTTAATTTCACCGCTATTGCAGGAAATTTACCTTCAAGTGCCGCTTTAATGGGTAACGTAGTGATTTGGAAACCAGCTGCAACGCAAGTCTATTCTGCAAATGTGATTATGCAAGTATTCAAAGAAGCAGGTTTACCAGACGGTGTAATTAATATGGTAATGGGTGATTCTGGAATGGTTTCTGACGTAGTTTTATCAAATCCGCATTTAGCAGGAGTTCACTTTACAGGTTCTACTGGTGTTTTTAATGATATTTGGAAAAATATTGGAACTAATATCGCAAATTATAAAACCTATCCAAGAATTGTAGGAGAAACAGGTGGAAAAGATTTCATCATTGCACATCCATCTGCAAATCCAGTGCAAGTTGCAGTAGGGATTGCTCGAGGTGCTTTTGAATTCCAAGGACAAAAATGTAGTGCCGCTTCTCGTGTTTATGTACCACAAAGTTTGTGGCCAGCGGTTCAAACTCAATTAGAATCCGATTTGAAATCAATGAAAATGGGGTCGCCAGAAGATATGAGTAATTTTATTACGGCGGTTATTTCTGAAGCATCATTTGATAAATTAGCACGTTACATCGACCAAGCCAAAAAAGACAGCGATGCCGAAGTAATCTTGGGCGGAAATTATGATAAATCAAAAGGATATTTCATTGAACCAACGGTTATTTTAACTTCTAATCCAAAATACGCAACCATGGAAACCGAGTTATTTGGACCCGTAGTTACAATTTATATTTACGAAGATGCCAAATGGTCTGAAACATTGAAATTAGTTGACGAAACTTCAGAATATGCGTTAACAGGTGCGGTATTTAGCCAATGTCGTTATGCAGTGGAAGAAGCAACCGTTGCACTACAAAATGCAGCAGGAAACTTCTACATCAACGACAAACCAACAGGTGCTGTTGTAGGAATGCAACCGTTTGGAGGCGCAAGAGGTTCTGGAACTAACGATAAAGCTGGTTCAGCACAAAACTTATTGCGCTGGGCTTCTGTTAGAACGATCAAAGAAACATTCGTAACACCAGAAGATTATAAATATCCGTTTTTAGGGTAATTCGAAATACGAGTTTAGAAGTACGAAGTACAAAATAAGAAACCCGATTTTCAGTTGAGAATCGGGTTTTGTTTTATATTATTTTTCTTTCACCCATCACCTAACACCCATCACCCAAAACTACTTCTTATACTTCAACGGCAAATGCACCACTTTCTTAGTCTCAAAAAAATCATCGGTAAAGAAATCTGATAAATTGTATTCTGTGGCTTTTGGGAACGTTGCCAATTCTTCGGTTAAATCGCCACCTTTTAAGTATAAAATTCCGTTGGCTAATTCGTGATTTTGTTTTTTAGTTACTTTATCTTCCACCCAATTCACAAAATCGGGCATATTGGTTACAGCACGACTTACGATGAAATCAAATTCTTGTTTTACTAATTCGGCACGTTTTTGTTCAGCTTTAACATTTTTCAATCCTAACCCAGCAACAACTTCATTGACTACTTTTATTTTTTTAGCAATAACATCAATCAAATAAAAATCAACTTCAGGATGTAAAATCGCTAATGGAATTCCCGGAAAACCACCACCAGTTCCTACGTCCATAATTCTAGACCCAGGACGAAATTCGATAATTTTTGCAATCCCTAATGAATGTAAAACGTGACGTGTGTATAATTCATCAATATCTTTTCTAGAAATTACATTTATTTTTGCATTCCAATCTTCATATAATGCTTGCAATTTTTTAAACTGAAGTATTTGAATTTCAGTTAAATTAGGAAATTGACTTAAAATGGCTTCCATTCGTTAAATTTTCCACAAAAATACGTTTTTTGGTTAATAAAAAGTATGGAATATCATAAATGAAAAAATTATAATATTTATCTTTGACAAAACTTGAATTTTAAAATATGGATACAGCAACACCTGTTTTTTCGAAAGACGACAATCTAAAATTCTTTAGAACCCTAAATAAAAGAGTCAACGATTATTTTAAAGAAAATAAACTAGATAAAACTGGAAATTGGAAACTTCACGTAAAGACCATTGTAATGTTTGGTCTTTTCCTAACTCCTTATTTCTTTTTATTAGCAATGGATATGCCGTTTTGGACTTATTTATTGCTTAATGTAGTAATCGGCATTGGAATGGCAGGCGTAGGAATGAACGTAATGCACGATGGTAATCACGGCGCCTATTCCACCAAATCTTGGGTAAACAAATTAATGGGCGGAAGTATTTATATTTTAGCTGGAAATGTTTACAACTGGCAAGTTCAGCACAATGTGTTACACCACACCTATACAAATATTATTGGTCATGATGAAGATTTAGAAGCAGGAAGAATTTTACGTTTTTCAAAAACAGCTAAATGGTACAGTCATCATAGATTTCAGCATTATTATTCGGTTTTCTTATATGGATTACTAACATTCAACTGGGCTATCACTACCGATTTCCTTCAAATGAAACGTTATTTAAAAAGAAAATTATCTTATGGTGACGCAAAAAGTTCTACTTTTCAGTGGACAACTTTAGTCATTACTAAAGTAATTTACTTTTCCATTTGGTTGGTTTTACCAATGCTTTTAGGAATTACTTGGTGGAAAGTTATCCTTGGTTTTGCAGTAATGCACTACACTGCTGGTTTAATTTTAAGTGTTGTATTTCAGTTAGCACACGTGGTTGAAGATACGGCAAATCCAATTCCAGATGAAAGCGGAGAAATAGAAAATACTTGGGCAATTCATCAACTGTTCACTACTGCTAACTTTGCACCAAAAAACTGGATTGTAAACTATTATACCGGTGGTTTGAATCACCAAATTGAGCATCATATTTTTCCTAATATTAGTCACGTTCACTATAACAAAATTGCTGAAATTGTAAAACAAACCGCAGCTGAATGTAATTTGCCATATCATGAGTTTAAAACAACCCGCGCGGCAATTGCTTCTCACTTTAAACATTTGAGAGAATTAGGAAGAAAACCACAATTAGCATAAAATTAACGATTTAGGAATTAAGATTTTTGATTTAAGAACTTGATTCAAGTCATTTCATTTTTTAGAATAAACAAACACACAACTATGAACCCGTTATCGGATAGAATTAACAATTTAGCTGTCTCTCAAACTTTAGCAATGGCAGCTTTAGCAAGAGAATTAAAAGCACAAGGAAAAGACATTATTAGCCTTAGTTTAGGAGAACCAGATTTCAACACTCCTGAATTTATCAAAGAAGCTGCAAAAAGTGCAATTGATGAAAACTACAGCACTTATTCACCAGTAGAAGGTTACTTAGAATTGAAAGAAGCGATTTGCAAAAAATTCAAAAGAGATAATAATTTAGACTATAAACCATCTCAAATTGTAGTTTCTACTGGAGCTAAACAATCATTATACAACATTGCGCAAGTCATGTTAAATGATGGTGATGAAGTAATTCTTCCTGCACCTTATTGGGTTTCTTATTTCGAAATCATCAAGCTTTCTGGTGGCGTTCCCGTTGAAGTTCCTACTTCTGTAGAAAGTGATTTTAAAATTACACCTGAACAATTAGAAGCGGCAATTACTCCAAAAACAAAAATGATGTGGTTCAGCTCACCTTGTAATCCAAGTGGTTCGGTTTACAATCGTGAAGAATTATCAGCGTTAGCTAAAGTATTAGAAAAATACCCGCATGTATATATAGTTTCAGACGAAATTTATGAACACATCAATTTTTCAGGAACATTTTGTAGTATTGGTTCAATTCCTGGAATGTTAGAAAGAACAATAACGGTTAATGGAGTTGCAAAGGCATTCGCTATGACAGGTTGGAGAATTGGTTATATCGGAGCTCCTGAATTCATTGCAAAAGCGTGTACAAAAATTCAGGGTCAAGTTACTTCAGGAGCTAATTCAATAGCGCAAAGAGCAACAATTACTGCTGTTGAAGCAGATCCAAGTGTATTGAACGAAATGGTAATGGCATTCAAAAATCGTAGAGATTTAGTAGTTGGATTAGTAAAACAAATTCCAGGATTCAAATTGAATGTTCCAGAAGGAGCGTTTTATGTTTTCCCAGATGTTTCTTTTTATTTTGGTAAAACCTTAAAAGGGACCGAAATTAAAAATGCAACCGATTTTTCTATGTTTTTGTTAGCAGAAGCAAACGTTGCAACGGTAACAGGTGATGCTTTTGGAAATCCAAATTGTATTCGTTTCTCTTACGCTACTAGCGAAGCTTTATTAACAGAAGCGATGAAAAGAATTAAAGAAGCGGTTTCTTAAATCAAAAAATATATTCAACACGAATTATACAATAGTGTAATTCGTGTTTTTTTATGCTCTAAATTCAAAAAAAGCGAACTTGAATTAGAAATCTCGAATTTTTTATAAGAACTTTGCATACTTTTTTTGGGCAAATTCCAAATAATTAAAGCTTTACTAATGAAGAAGATCGAAATTTTAGCGCCTGCAAAAAATTTAATACAAGGAATAGCAGCTATAAATAGTGGTGCCGATGCGGTTTATATTGGCGCTCCTTTATATGGTGCTCGTTCAAATGCTACCAATTCTGTTGAAGATATTGCCGAGTTAGTAAAATATGCACATTTATTTAATGCTCAGGTTTTTGTGGTTATCAATACAATTTTATATGATAATGAATTAGAACCTTGCCGTCAGTTGATTTGGAAATTATATGAGATTGGCGTAGATGCCTTGATTATTCAAGATATGGCAATTATGGAAATGGAATTGCCTCCAATCGTATTACATGCCAGCACGCAAGCTAACAATCGGGATGCAGATAAAATTAAATTTTTGGCTGATGCCGGAATCAAGCGTGTCGTTTTAGCACGTGAATTAAACTTGCATCAAATCAAAGAAATCAGCGAAGCTTCTGATGTAGAATTAGAGTTTTTCGTTACGGGTGCCTTATGTGTTTCGTTTAGCGGAAATTGTTATATGAGTGTGGCAAACGGTGAACGTTCAGCAAATAGAGGTTCTTGTGCGCAAAATTGCCGTTTACCTTATAATTTAATTGACGGAAATGGCGACACTCTAATCAAAAATAGCCACTTACTTTCGATTAAAGATTTTGATGTTTCGGATCAAATTCCAAATTTAGTCGAAGCAGGAATTAGTTCGTTTAAAATTGAAGGGCGATTGAAGGATATCGTTTATGTAAAAAATAATGTTTCCTATTTACGTCAGAAATTAGATGCTTTCTTAGCTGAAAATCCTGAAAAATACACCAAAGCTTCTTCTGGAAAATGCACGTTTTTGTTTGATTCTTCATTAGATAGAACCTTTAATCGTGGTTATACCGATTATTTTGTAAACGAAAGGCATCAATCAATAGGTTCTTGGGAAAGTCCAAAATCAAAAGGGCAATACATTGGAAAACTGATAAAAACCGTTGGAAATTCATACGAAATTGAAAATGGTGAATTACTAAATAATGGTGACGGATTGTGTTTTATCAACGAAAACAACGAAGCCGAAGGAATTTACGTCAACCGTGCCGAAAACGGAATTATTTATCCAAATGTATTGAAAGAAATCAAAGAAGGAGCGTTTATATACCGAAATAACGATGCGGCTTTCATTAAATTGGTAGAACGAGAAGACAGTGCCGTTCGAAAAATCAGTACCACTTTAGAATTAAAAGAAAACGAAACGGGTTTTGAATTAATTGCAACTGACGAAGATGGAAATGTAAGTATTGCTAATTTAATTCACCAAAAAGAGCTTACTAAAAATAATGAATCTATAGCAGAAAATTTCAAAGTTAATTTAGCAAAAACTGGGTTTACACCCTATAATGCTGATGAAATTACGATTGAATTTTCTCAAAATTGGTTTTTACCAATATCGAAAATTAACGAAATGCGAAGAACCGTTTTCGAACAGTTATCGGAAATTCGTTTAAATAATTATGTTCGAAAGGAGCATCAAATAGTAAAAACATCACATCCTTATCCAGAAGCAAAATTGGATTTTATGTACAATGTTTCCAATAAAACCGCTCGAAAATTCTACGAACGTCATGGTGTAACCGAAATCGAAAAAGCATTCGAATTACAATGGGATCCAGGAAAATCGCGTGTAATGACTACCAAATATTGTATTAAATACGAATTGGAACGCTGTCCAAAATATCATCCAGAACATCGAGATAAAAAAGTAAAAGAACCTTTAGTTTTGAAACAAGGCGAATTAGAATACAAACTAAAATTCAATTGCAAACCTTGCGAAATGGAAATTTGGGAAAAAGATGCCGAATTTGAAATTGAAGAGGAAGATTAATTAAATAACGTAATTATGAAGAAAATACTATTGTTTTTATTGATATGTAACAGCTCAATTATTTTCGCACAAGAAAAAAATGAAACTTCGAAAAATCAAATTGTAGAAGCATCCTGTGGCCAATGTCAATTTGGAATGAAAGGTCACGACTGTGATTTAGCCGTTCGTATTGAAGGTAAATCTTATTTTGTAAAAGGAACTTCAATTGATTCTCATGGCGATGCCCACGCCAAAGATGGATTTTGTACCTGCATTAGAAAGGCAGAAGTTGTTGGAGAAATAAAAGATAATATATTTATTGTAACGTATTTTAAATTAATGCCCATACAGCTACCTAAATTATAGAAAAATCTATGGAAAATACAGTTTTACACAAAGCAAATACAAGAGGTCACGCCAATCACGGTTGGTTAAATGCTTATCATAGTTTTAGTTTTGCAAGTTGGTATAATCCAGATAGGGTACAATTTGGAACGTTACGTGTTTTAAATGACGACACAGTTGCCGCAGGAATGGGTTTTGGCACGCATCCACACGATAATATGGAAATTATTACCATTCCACTTGAAGGTGATTTGGCACATAAAGATAGTATGGGAAATGAATCTATTATCAAAACGGGAGATGTCCAAGTTATGAGTGCTGGAACTGGAATTCAACATAGTGAGTTCAATCCGAATGCTGATTTACAAACGAAATTATTTCAAATTTGGTTATTTCCAAAAACCAGAAATGTAACACCACGCTACCAACAAATTACTTTAGATGTTGCCAAACAAAAAAATAATTTCGCTCAAATTTTATCACCAAATGCTGATGATGCTGGAGTTTGGATTTATCAAGATGCTTGGTTTCATTTAGCTGATTTCGACAAAGATTTTTCTAAAACGTACGAAATAAAAAAAGAAGGTAATGGCATATACGTATTTGTGATTTCAGGAACAATTACGGTTAATGGTCAAAAATTAGAAACCCGAGATGGATTTGGAATTTGGAATTTTAAAAATTTGGAATTTACAGCCACAACTAATACGAAGTTTTTATTAATGGAAATTCCAATGGAATAATAAATAGTATTCAGTGTTCAGTTAAAAAAATTGTTATTTTTGCCATTCAAGAAAAACTTGAAACTTTAAACTTGAAACAAAACTTATGAAAGCATACATATTTCCAGGTCAAGGAGCACAATTCCCAGGAATGGGTAAAGATTTATATGAAACCTCAACAGTAGCAAAAAATTTATTTGAAAGAGCTAATGAAATTTTAGGTTTCCGAATTACAGATGTTATGTTTGAAGGTTCGGCTGAAGAATTAAAAGAAACCAAAGTAACACAACCAGCTGTTTTCTTACATTCGGTAATTTTAGCTAAAGTTTTAGAGGTAAAACCTGATATGGTTGCCGGACATTCATTAGGCGAATTTTCAGCTTTAGTAGTCAATGGAGCATTATCTTTTGAAGATGGCTTAAAATTAGTTTCAAAAAGAGCTTTAGCCATGCAAAAAGCATGTGAAATCACTCCTTCAACTATGGCTGCGGTTTTAAATTTAGAAGATAAAATTGTTGAAGATATTTGTGCTTCAATTAATGGGATTGTAGTGGCTGCAAATTATAATTGTCCCGGACAATTGGTAATTTCGGGCGAATATAAAGCTGTGGAATTGGCATGTGAAAAAATGAAAGAAGCTGGAGCCAAACGCGCTTTAATTTTGCCTGTTGGAGGTGCTTTCCACTCACCAATGATGGAACCTGCAAGAGAAGAATTAGCTGCTGCTATTGAAGCAACAACTTTTTCAAACCCTACCTGCCCTGTCTATCAAAACGTAACCGCTAAGGCAGTTTCAAATCCTTCTGAAATTAAAAATAATTTGATTTCTCAACTAACAGGTGCGGTAAAATGGACTCAATCCGTTAATCAAATGATTGCTGATGGCGCTACAAGTTTCACAGAAGTGGGACCAGGAAAAGTACTAGTAGGATTAGTAAATAAAATCAATAAAGAAGTCGAAACGATTTCTGCATAAATATTTCTTTTTCAATTTATTAATTTGGCACCTATTTTGTTATATTTATAGAAATTAAATCCTTCATTATGAGAAAAATAATTGCATTACTTGCCGTTACAACAATAGGAATGGCTTGTAAAGAAGAAACCAAAGAAAAATTAAAAGAAGCCTCTGCAGCGGTTTCAACTGATGTAAAAGAGTCGATTGATTCTGTTAAAACAAAAGCAGAAAATGCTATTGATTCTTCAAAAGTAGGCGCAAAAGAACTTTTAGTTAAAGGTGCCGAAAAAGTAGAACAAGAGGCAAAAAAAATTAAAGAATCAGCAAAAGAGTAAAAATTAATCCTCATGAACACAACATGAGGATTTATTTTTATAAACAAAAGCAACAAAATTGTATCTTGCCATCGTTAAAAATTGCATTACAAATTAATTATAATACTATGAAGTTTTTTAGAATATTACTTATTTTATTGGTTTTACCCGCCTTTGCACAACAAGGTGGTATGTGGATTCCTAGCCTTTTAAAAGGAGGCAACGAAAAAGAAATGAAAGCCTTGGGAATGAAAATTAGTGCCGATGATATTTATTCGGTAAATAATTCTAGCCTAAAAGATGCTGTTCCTCATTTTGATGGAGGTTGTACTGCAGAAATGATTTCTCCAAAAGGGCTTCTTTTAACTAATCACCATTGTGGTTATGACAATATTCAAAGTCATTCAACTGTTGAACATGATTATTTAACTGATGGTTTTTGGGCCTACAAAATGGAAGATGAATTACCAAATAAAGATCTAACAGTTACTTTCATTATTAAAATTGAAGATGTAACCGCTAAAATTTTTGAAGGTGTTTTAAATCTTCCTTCGGAAAGTGACAAACAAAAGAAAATTCAACAAAATATAGCTGCTTTAAGCAAAAGTTTTCCAAAAGAAGCATGGCAGGAAGCGATGATTCGTGCTTTTTATGACGGAAATCAATACGTGTTGTTTGTAACCGAAACCTTTAAAGATGTTCGATTAGTTGGTGCTCCGCCTAGTTCAATTGGAAAATTTGGATCAGATACTGATAACTGGGTGTGGCCTCGTCATACAGGTGATTTCTCTTTATTTAGAATCTATGCTGATCAAAACAATCGCCCTGCAGAATATTCAAAAGACAACGTTCCTTATAAACCAAAACACTTTTTTCCCGTTTCTGCAAAAGGAATTCAAGAAAACGATTTTACAATGGTAATGGGCTATCCGGGAAGAACTCAGGAATATTTACCCTCATTTGCTGTAGCGCAAATTGTAAATGATTTAAATCCTGCAAAAATTGAAATACGTGATGCTGCTTTAAAAGTACAAGATGGTTTCATGAGAAAAGACAATGCAATTAAAATTCAATATGCTTCAAAATATGCTGGAGTAGCCAATTATTGGAAAAAATGGATTGGAGAAACTAAAGGTTTGAAAAAATCAAATGCAGTTGCCATCAAAAAAGATTTTGAAAAAAAATTCCAAGAAAGAGTAAATAAAGCAGGCAAAAAAGCTGAATATGGGACTATTTTGGCTGATTTTGAAAAAAACTATTCAGAAATTAAGGAATTAGCTATTGCAAGAGATTACTTTACAGAAGTTGTTTTGCGTAATTCAGAAATCTTATCCTTTGCGTATCGATTATATCAATTAGAGCAAGTTTACAATACAAAAGGAGAGCAATCTTTTAATGATAGAAAAAATAATTTAATATCTGGATTTGAAGGGATATATAAAGATTACAGTGCGCAAGTTGACGAAAAAGTTTTTGAACAATTAATCGGTTTATACGCTACAAAATCGCCAAAACAATTTTTACCAGAATCGGTACAAAATATCAATCCAACATCGTCGGCAAGACTTATTTTTGATAACTCAAAATTAACCAACTATAGTGGCTTGAAAGAATTATTAAATGGTGATCCAAAGGCGGTTTTAGAAAAATTAAATCAGGATCCAGCCTATAAACTAGTTAAAATAATAGCAGATAGTTATCTAAAAAATGTAGCGCCTAAATTTGATGAAATCAATTTAAAAAACAGTGCCTTACAGAGAACCTACATGAAGGGAATTTTAGAATTTTTTCCTAATGATAGAATTTTTCCAGACGCAAATAGTACGTTACGAGTAACTTACGGTAAAGTAAAGGGTTATAAACCAAGTGACGCCGTTAGTTATCAACCTATAAGTTACTTAGACGGAGTTATCGAAAAATATGTCCCAGGGGATTATGAATTTGATGTGCCAAAAAAATTAATCGATTTATATAATGCGAAAGATTTCGGAAAATATGCAGATAAAAACGGAAAAATGCCATTAGCGTTCATTGCAACAAATCATACTACGGGAGGAAACTCTGGAAGTCCGGCTTTAGATGCATCAGGAAATCTTATCGGATTAAACTTTGATAGAGTTTGGGAAGGTACTATGAGTGACATTTATTACAGCCCCGAAATCTGTAGAAACATTATGGTAGACACACGTTATATTTTGTTTGTGATTGATAAATTTGCTGGTGCTAAAAACCTTATTGAGGAGATTACAATAGTGTATCCTAAGTCAAAAAATACAAAATAATTACAACTATTTTATATAAATAAAAGTTTGGCACGCCATTTGAAATGAAGCATTTAAGAAAGCAATGAAAAAAAAATGAAAAAATTTGTCAAAAAATATTTTGACATGTTAAAAAATTTATATCTTTGCCTTGAATTAATAATTAACCTTTATAATTTAGTAAGATGAAAAAAGTTATTTTAAGTTTAGCAATTGTTGCTGCTATGTTCGTTTCTTGTAAAGAAACTGCTGCTGAAACTACAGAAGCTGTAGATTCAACTGCTGTTGAAGCTCCTGCTGTTGAAGAGGCTCCTGCTGATTCTACTGCTGTTGCTGCTGATTCTACTGCTGCACCTGCTGCTGAAGCTGCACCTGCTAAGTAATTTATTGCTACAGAAAAATTAAGCTCCACTAGGTGGGGCTTTTTTTATTTCTAAGATTGTCCAAAAACATCTTCCGCAGATGAAAAATCTAGATATTCAGCTTTATCTGCATATTTAATAATTTCATCAATTCCCTTTTGAAGCAATAATTGCGTTGTATATCGTCTACTAACAGCTATCTCATGGTCATCTAGTATCAATCGGAAGAAAAACTTACCGCTAGATGATTTAAAACGAAGAAAAACACACCGTTCTATTGCACTTTTAAGAAATTCTATTTGTTCTTCACATTCAAAACGCAATTCAAAGTCGTTACTAGTAAAAATAGTTTTCCCTTTTCGGGAAACAAATTCATATTTATAAGCTCCGTACGTTCGTTGTACAATGATAAATGTACTCATTTTATAAAAATATTTGAAGCGAAGTTACTATTTTAAACGAAATTAGTTAAGTTGTAAATAAAAACTATTCATTCATATGAATTATTTTATGTAATATAAATCATAAAAAAAATAATTTCAGATAAATTAAAATTATCTATATTTGCTACATATAGACAATAAATTGCGGAAATCATGAATATAAGTTTTACAAAAAAGCAGGAGATTTACATCAATAAACAAGTGGAAACAGGTGATTATCAAAACAATAGTGAAGTGATAAGAGATGCCTTACGTTTGCATGAAATTTATAGAGAAAAAGTAATTACTGATTTGAGAAATGAAATCGAAAAGGGTTGGTCATCTGAAAGTAGTGATAGGTCTATTGCAGATATAATTGAGGCAAAAAAAGCAGCATATGCCAAGAAATAAATATGTGTTATCCCTTGAAGCGGACAATGACTTGGAAAAAATATTTGACTATACTTTTGAAGAATTCGGATTTAATCAAGCGGTAAAGTATTTAGATGAAATTGCCAAAGTATTTGTCAAGATTATAAATACGCCTGAAATGGGAAGAAGCAGAAATGAGATTAAAAAAAGTTTATATAGTTTACCCATTGAAAGTCATGTAGTATTTTATACTATACATACTGATCACATTAGGATTGTAAGGGTATTACATGGAGCAAAAGATTTACCAAAAAGTTTTTGAGTAATCATGTTTTAAAATGTAAAAAGCTCCAAACATAGTTTGGAGCTTTTTGTACTCAAGGCGGGACTTGAACCCGCACGGGCATTACTACCCACTGGATTTTAAGTCCAGCGTGTCTACCAATTCCACCACTCAAGCATGTCTGCTTTTTGAACTTTTTTAGCTAATTTTTAGAAAAAATTAATTAAAGTTATTCTCAAGCATCTTATTGTGTAAACACAACAATTGGTATTTTTATTTTTGAGCGAAAAACGGGGCTCGAACCCGCGACCTCGACCTTGGCAAGGTCGCGCTCTACCAGCTGAGCTATTTTCGCAATTTTAAAGGAACGTATGCATATCTTTCGTAATGCGAGTGCAAATATAATATATATTTTTATTTTCACAAGTAGTTTTTATATAAAAAATAAATCTTTTTTATAACCTTTTGATAACGAATATTTTATTTGAAAAATTATTTTTTTACCAACATTCGCTTGATTTCGTTTAGCTTCATTAAAGCTTCTACAGGTGTTAAAGTATTGATATCAATATTCATGATTTCTTCTTTAATATCTTCCAAAAGTGGATCGTCTAAATTAAAGATACTCAATTGCAATTCATCATTTGTCGATTTAATACCAGACAACTCTTCGCTCGAATGTCTTTTTTCTAATTGCTTTAACAATTTTTGTGCTTTTTGAATCACAATTTGAGGCATACCAGCCATTTTTGCTACGTGAATTCCAAAACTATGGGCGCTTCCACCTTTTACTAATTTACGAATGAATAAAACCGTATCTTTTAATTCCTTTACCGAAACATTGAAATTCTGAATACGATCAAACGTTACTTCCATTTCGTTTAATTCATGGTAGTGTGTTGCAAATAATGTTTTCGGCTTATTTGGATGTTCGTGTAAAAATTCTGAAATCGCCCAAGCAATTGAAATTCCGTCATAGGTTGAAGTTCCTCTTCCAATTTCATCTAACAACACCAAACTCCTTTCGGAAATATTATTCAAAATCGAAGCCGTTTCGTTCATTTCTACCATAAAAGTAGATTCGCCCATCGAAATGTTATCACTTGCTCCTACTCTAGTAAAAATTTTATCCACTACACCCATTCGCACGCTTTCTGCAGGAACAAAACTACCCATTTGAGCCATCAACACAATCAAAGCTGTTTGACGCAAAATGGCCGATTTACCCGACATATTTGGACCGGTGATCATGATGATTTGTTGGGATTCTCTATCCAAATAGACATCATTAGAAATATAAGGCACGCCCACAGGCAACTGCTTTTCAATAACAGGATGGCGTCCTTCTTTGATTTCTAAATCGAAACTTTCATCTAAATCGGGGCAAACGTATTTATTATCAATCGCTAATTGTGTGAAAGAAGTCAAACAATCCAATTGCGCAATTAAATTGGCATTCAACTGAACATGTTTGATATACGTAGCAATCCAATTCACCAATTGCTCAAACAACTGCGATTCTAATTGATGAATTTTTTCTTCGGCTCCTAAAATCTTCGATTCATATTCTTTTAATTCTTCAGTAATGTAGCGCTCTGCATTTACTAAAGTTTGCTTACGAATCCATTCGGCTGGAACTTTATCTTTATGTGTATTTCGAACTTCTATATAATATCCAAAAACATTATTGAACGAAACTTTCAACGATGGAATACCTGAAGCAATACTTTCTCTTTGTTCTAATTCTTCTAAATAGCCTTTTCCT
>NZ_JBIIWV010000037.1:0-16582 GCF_044338735.1 Flavobacterium sp.
ATTACACAATTGCAACATGGTATCTCTATCAAACATGGTATTATTTTTTTTGTAAAATTAATCATTATTGCTAGAATAATATAGAATATTTTTCGTTTTAGTAGATGATAATAGCTGATTTATTTTTTAAAAAATCAAATTAATAAGTACATTTACAAAAATTACACCATACATGCGTCGTTTATTACTTTTAATCTTAGTTGGATTTGCCGTATCGTTAACTTCATGTCGAAATGATTTTGAGTTTGAATCAAGCACCGGAAACCTTAGTTTTTCAAAAGATACCGTTTATTTAGACACTGTTTTTACGAACATCGGTTCAAGTACTTACACCTTAAAAGTATACAATAAAAGCGATAAAAATATTTCGATTCCAAAAGTACAATTAGCTAAGGGTGAAGCATCAAAATACCGAATGATGGTCGATGGAATTCCTGGAAAAGTGTTTGATAATGTAGAACTATTAGCAAAAGATAGCATGTTTATCTTTGTTGAAGTAACCGCTAATGTAATTGATGCTAACACTACTGATTTTCTGTATACTGACCAAATATTATTTGGTGAAGGATCAAACACTCAAAAAGTGGAATTGGTTACTTTAATACAAGATGCTTATTTTATTTATCCTGGAAGATTTCAAAATCCTGATGAAAGTTATACTTACGATGAATTAAACTTAGGTCTTGATGGTGATGGAAATCCAGTTACAATTCGTGGTCGTTTTTTAGAGGAAAGTAATCCAATGAACGGAAATGAATTGCATTGGACCAATTCTAAACCCTATGTTGTGTATGGTTATGCCGCTGTTCCTTCTAATAAAACATTGGTTGTTGATGCGGGCGCTCGAATTCATTTTCATGCAGAATCGGGCTTAATAGTTGCAAATAATGCTTCCATTCATGTAAATGGAGCTCATTCAACTACTCCAGAATTAGAAAATGAAGTTATTTTTGAAGGCGATCGTTTAGAACCCGATTTTTCGGAAGTTCCTGGTCAATGGGGAACTATTTGGTTCAGTCAAGGAAGTACAAATAATCAACTTTCAAATTTAACGATAAAAAATGCTACCGTTGGATTATTGGTTACCGGGAATGATGGTACAACTTCTCCTACTCTATCTATTGAAAATAGTCAGATTTATAATTGTTCGAATGTTGGAATTTTAGCCCGAACAGGTACTATTGAAGGAAAAAACGTAGTTATCAACAAGTCTGGTCAAGCGTCATTTGCAGGAAGTTTTGGCGGTAGTTATGAATTTACACATTGTACTTTTGCAAATTATTGGTCAACTCCCAATCAAACAGCAGTAGTTCTGGATGATTATATTAAAACAACTTCAGGATATACAATTGAACCTTTAATAAAAGCAAATTTTAAAAATTGCATCATTTACGGATCAAGTAATTTATCAATAAACCTGCAAAAGAAAGGTACAACAACACCTTTTAATTACCATTTTGACCATTGCTTAATAAAATTTATAGATTATAGTAATCTGTTTACTTCCAATCCATTATATCAATTTTCGAATGTTAATTTGTTTACTTCTTGTTTAATTGCAACTAATAGTTCCATAAATAAACCTGATTTTGAAAATCCAACAAATAACTTGTTGAGAATTGGAGAAAATTCGGCAGCTAAAGGAACTGCAAAAACACAATATTCCACTTTTAACGATCTTTTAAATCGGAATAGAACAAGTCCAACGGATATGGGTGCATACAATTGGACACTATTTGATTAAATTTTATCTATTTCGTAGGCGTTAAATTTTGTTTGTTCAAACAATTAAAATAAATTTGCACTTACAAACAACAACACACCCGATGCGAAGCCGAATTGTACGGAGCGCAGCGGAATAAAATAACTACACAATGATTCATTTCTTCGGAAACCAATCCAATACTGTTTTTGCGGTACAAACGCAACACAACTTATCGACTGAAGACATCAATAGATTAAATTGGCTTTTTGCCAACGCACATAAAATAGAAAAATCCGTACTTGCGGATTTTTTTGTTGGACCTCGTGCCGCAATGATTACTCCTTGGAGTACAAATGCCGTTGAAATTACGCAAAATATGGGTATTTCAGGAATTATCAGAATTGAAGAATTTGAAAAAGTAAGTTCAGATTTCAATGATTTTGATCCGATGTTGTTTCAAAAATATTCCGAATTACATCAAGATATTTTCACCATAAATATTCAACCTGAACCTATTTTAGAAATTGACGATATTGCGGGATATAACAAAACTGAAGGGTTGGCATTGAACCCAGAAGAAGTTGAGTATTTAAATAATTTAGCTACTAAATTAAATAGAAAACTAACCGATTCTGAAATTTTTGCCTTTTCACAAGCCAATTCAGAACACTGCCGTCACAAAATTTTCAATGGAACTTTTGTTGTAGATGGCGAAGAAAAACCAACATCGTTATTCAAATTAATTAGAAAAACATCTGAAACCCATCCTAATGATATCGTTTCGGCATATAAAGATAATGTGGCTTTTGTTAAAGGTCCAAAAGTAACCCAGTTTGCACCAAAAAGCGCTGACAAACCCGACTTTTATGAAGAAAAAGAATTTGATTCGGTACTTTCATTAAAAGCAGAAACACATAATTTCCCTACAACTGTTGAGCCTTTTAATGGTGCTGCAACGGGTTCGGGAGGAGAAATTCGTGACCGTTTAGCTGGTGGACAAGGTTCTTTGCCTTTAGCAGGAACTGCGGTGTATATGACTTCTTATTCTCGATTAAATGAAGAACGCCCTTGGGAAAACGATATGGCAGCTCGCCCTTGGTTGTACCAAACGCCAATGGATATTTTAATTAAAGCCTCAAACGGAGCATCCGATTTTGGAAATAAATTTGGGCAACCCTTAATTACGGGTTCTATTTTAACTTTTGAACACGAAGAAGCAGCGCGCAAATTAGGTTACGATAAAGTAATTATGCAAGCAGGTGGAATTGGGTATGGAAAATTAGACCAAGCGATAAAAAAGAAACCAACTGCAGGTGATAAAATTGTCATTCTGGGTGGAGAAAATTATAGAATTGGAATGGGTGGTGCCGCAGTATCTTCTGCAGACACAGGTGCTTTTGGTTCAGGAATTGAACTAAATGCTATCCAACGTTCCAATCCAGAAATGCAAAAACGTGCCGCCAATGCCATTCGTGGTATGGTAGAAAGTGATAACAACCCGATTGTTTCAATTCACGACCATGGTGCGGGTGGACATTTAAATTGTTTATCGGAATTGGTGGAAGAAACAGGTGGTTTAATTGATTTAGACAAATTACCAATTGGCGACCCTACCCTTTCTGCGAAAGAAATTATCGGAAACGAATCGCAAGAAAGAATGGGCTTGGTTATTGGTCAAAAAGACATCGAAACGTTACAACGCATTGCCGATAGAGAACGTTCACCAATGTATGAAGTGGGTGATGTAACCAACGACCATCGATTTACTTTTGAATCAAAATCGACAGGTGAAAAACCTATGGATTATGCTTTAGAAGATTTCTTTGGTAGTTCGCCAAAAACCATAATGAACGACAAAACAATTACAAGAAATTATAGTAATTCAGAATATAAAGCCAGTGAAATTCCAACCTATTTAAATCACGTTTTACGATTAGAAGCCGTGGCTTGTAAAGATTGGTTAACTAATAAAGTAGACCGTTGTGTAGGTGGAAAAGTAGCCAAACAACAATGTGCAGGTCCATTACAATTACCTTTAAATAATGTAGGTGTAATGGCTTTAGATTATAAAGGAAAAGAAGGAATTGCCACTTCCATTGGGCACGCTCCTATTTCAGCTTTAATTGATCCTGTAGCAGGTAGTAGAAATGCAATTGCAGAATCGTTATCAAATTTAGTTTGGGCACCATTAAAAGACGGTTTAGCTTCGGTTTCTTTATCGGCAAACTGGATGTGGGCGTGTAAAAATGAAGGCGAAGATGCCCGTTTATACGAAGCAGTAAAAGGATGTTCGGATTTTGCTATCGAATTGGGAATCAATATTCCAACAGGAAAAGATTCCTTATCAATGAAACAAAAATACCCGAATGACGAAGTTATTGCACCAGGAACGGTTATTATTTCGGCAGCTGGAAACTGTTCGAATATTACTAAAGTAGTGGAACCTGTTTTACAATCCCGAAGCCTCGGGAGCGGAAATATTTACTACATCAATTTATCACAAGATACATTTAAATTAGGAGGTTCTTCATTTTATCAAACGCAAAATAAAATTGGTACTGAAACACCAACTATAAAAGACGCTGCATTCTTCAAGAAAGCGTTCAACACTTTACAAGAGTTAATTAAAGAAAGAAAAATAAAAGCTGGACACGACATTGGTAGCGGTGGATTGATTACTACTTTATTAGAATTATGTTTCAGCCCCCTAACCCTCGAAGGGGGAACCTCAAACTTTGAGGAAACGGGAATGAAATTAAACTTTGATTGTTTTGAGGAAAAAGATTTGATAAAAATATTATTTTCAGAAAATATCGGCGTTGTCGTTCAACCTGCTAATAATGAAGAATTTGAAGCTTATTTGAATGAAAATCAAGTAGAATTTTTCAATCTTGGTGAAGTTACAAATTCTGGAAAATTGGAATTTGGAACTTGGAATTTGGATATTGCATCGTACCGAAGAACTTGGTTTGAAACGTCTTATTTATTAGACCAAAAACAAACTAAAAACGGTAAAGCAAAAGAACGTTTTGAGAATTTCGATAAACAACCTTTACAATTTAGTTTTCCGAAACATTTTACCGGCAAACTCTCCTCACCCTTCGGGGGAGGTCGGGAGGGGGCTCCTAAAGCTGCCATTATTCGTGAAAAAGGGAGTAACTCCGAACGTGAAATGGCAAATGCGATGTTCTTAGCAGGATTTGATGTAAAAGACGTTCATATGACCGATTTAATTTCGGGACGTGAAACTTTAGAAGACATTCAATTTATTGGTGCTGTGGGTGGTTTCTCTAATTCAGATGTATTAGGTTCCGCTAAAGGTTGGGCAGGTGCCTTTTTATACAATGAAAAAGCAAACACCGCTTTAAAAAACTTCTTTAAAAGAGAAGATACACTTTCTGTTGGAATCTGTAACGGTTGCCAATTGATGATGGAATTAGAACTCATCAATCCAGAACACGAAGTGCACGGGAAAATGAAACACAACGATTCTAACAAACACGAAAGTGGCTTTACTTCTGTAAAAATTCAAAAAAACAACTCGGTGATGCTTTCTTCATTGGAAGGTGCTACTTTAGGGGTTTGGATTTCGCACGGAGAAGGAAAATTCAATTTACCAATGCCTGAAAATGCGTATAATATTGTTGCAAAATACGGTTACGAAGGCTATCCAGCCAATCCAAACGGTTCGGATTATAATACGGCGATGATGTGTGACACATCTGGTCGTCATTTAGTAATGATGCCACATATTGAACGTTCTACTTTCCCTTGGAATTGGGCAAATTACCCAGAAAGAGAACAAAAAGATGCCGTTTCTCCTTGGCTAGAAGCCTTTGTGAATGCTAGAAAATGGATTGACAACAAAAAATAATTTTATATTTTCATTATTATAATTCAAAATCATACCCTATGAATCACTCTCAAAAGTGTTTAAATTGCGAATCTGTAGTTAATGGAAATTTTTGCAGTAACTGTGGACAAAAAACAGCTATTCATAGAATTGACTTTAAAAATTTCATAAAACATGATTTTTTGCACGGTCTTTTTCATGTTGAAAAAGGAATGCTATTTACTGCTAAAGAATCATTAATACGCCCTGGAAAAGCAGCATTAGATTATATTGAAGGTAAAAGAATTAGGTATTACAATGTTTTTTATTTTATCTTATTGCTTATTGGTTTAAATCTATTTTTATCTAATTATCATGCTCAATTAGTCGCCGAATATTTTGAGCATCCAATTATAGTAATAAATGATACTTTTGGTAATAAATTTCAACCATTTTTGGTGAAAAATGCTAAAATTTTAATTTTTTCATTCGTTCCGCTATTTGCCATAAACAGCTTTATTCTGTTCAGAAAACGTAAATTAAACTTCAGCGAACATCTAATTATTGCAGGAATTACATTCTTAGGAATATTACTAATCAATACACTTGACACTATAGTTTCTTTTTTAATATTTACAGAATATTTTGCTATTATTTATAAAATTTTCACAATAATTATTGGAATTACTATTATTATACTTCCAATCTTTAGCTATTATCAAACATTTAAAGAGTATTACAAAAAAGGTACTTTTGCTTTTCGAGTAATTTTATTTATTCTTTTAACCTTACTCGAATTGTATGTATTTGCTTTTTTTATTGTAGGGTATTTAAGTAATTGGAAATTTGGTGACGTTCAATTTAACACATAAAAAAACTGCCCAAAAGCAGTAAGTTTTATTTTAATGTATCTTTTCTTCTTTGATAATTATGTAAAAAATCTCCTTTAGGTTTTCCTAAATCAAATGAACTCCATTTAGTTAACAATCGGGTATTTGTTCTAGCTTCATCCTTTTCCATATTTTCATACTCTATTCTGTAAATTGCAGAGTACATTTCTGCTCTTCCAACGCCATGATAACAATGAATTAATACAGGATAATTTTTAGGATCATCCATTATTTTGAAAAAAGTATCTAGATTATGCGGTTCAGGCACCTGATCAGAACCATTATTAAAATAGTTTACGCCCTTAATTTTTGCAATAGCTTCTTTTTCAGCAGTAAGTTCAGCAGGAATTTCAGGATTATTCACCTCATCACCTGTTCCTGGAAAACGCAAATCAATAATACTTTTAATTTTGTATTCCTTTACATAATCTTCAATTTCATCTGGAGGTATTACGCCACTTTTATATACTTTACCTTCTGTAATTGTTTCAAAATTATGATTAATATGCATATCATATACATATTTTCCAATGCCAATTGTTATAAAAACAACAATAACTAGCCCAATTTTTTTCTTGAAGTTCATTACTTTATATTTAATTTTTTATCAATAATTCGATGGTAATAATCTTGTAAAAAAGCTTTACAAGATAATTCTAAATTATTCATTTCTTTATTTCTAGACTTAATTAAATTTTTGGTCAATTTTTTATCAGTAGCTGAGTAAAAACCGATTGCTTTCTTACCATCAAAAGTACAAATATACTTTCCTTCAGCATAGTAATAAACCCCTGAATTATAATTAAATACAAAATCTTTATGCTTTTTATCTAGCAAGCTAGAACCCCAACTCCTGAATGGATCTTTATAACCAATCATGTCCAAAACTGTAGGATAAATATCGATATGTTGCGCTAAATCAGTATTTTCACCTTTATACTTCCCATTGGGATCAAAAATAAGAATTGGAATAGCCAGACGATTCATTATTTGTTCTGAATAATAATCTGTGTAATTGACTTGATTACAATGATCTGCAGTTATAATAAATAGTGTGTTTTTATACCAAGGTTCATTTTTTGCAGCTTCAAAAAACTTTTTAAACGAAAAATCGGTATACGAGATACACTGGTGCATTGGTATATTCCCTGTTGGAAATTTATTTTTATATTTATTAGGAACGATATAAGGTTCATGTGACGATACAGTAAATAAAGTAGTAAAAAAAGGTGCTTTTTTAGTATCGATAGTGTTCTTCATGAATTGAAAAAATGGTTCATCCCAAATACCCCAAGATCCATCAAAGTCATCGTCATTTCCATAATCAGCCATACCATAGTAATGATCAAAGCCTAATATATTTCCAAAACCTAAAAAACCCATTGAACCATTGGGTGCACCGTGAAAAAATGAGGTATCATAGCCTTTATCTTTCAACGTTGAAACTAACGATTGAATATCTTGCTTTGCATAAGGTGATGACGTAAAAGCATCTTTGAATGAAGGAACACCAGATAATATTGATGACATTCCATGAATAGATTTGTATCCATTGGCATACGCATTTGAAAAAATCATACTATGCTGCGCTAAAGAATCAATAAATGGTGTGTAACTCACATAATCCTTGATATTTGAATGTTTATTAAAAGCACCCGAATATTCTCTTCCAAAACTTTCTGTAATAATTAAAACAATATTGGGTTGGGTTGAAGGATTATTATTGTATTGTTTAATCGGACTAAAAGCAGCATTAACAAATGCTTCAGGAATATTAAAATTGGTCTTTTTAAAACTTTTAACTCCTAAAGTTCTTAAGAAAGCAAATGGTGTATTTAAAACTAAATCAGCTTGTTGTGGTTTTTTTACAAATCTATTGGCATCTACCAAATTGATTGGTCTTGTACTCTTTTTAAAATCGCCTCTAATGCCTCCAACAGATAAAGTAGCAATGATTAAAACTCCAATAATTGATGACAACAAATAGGGAATTACTTTAGGTTTGTTTTGAATTTCGACAACTTTTATTTTCTTATATAAAAATATCCATAAAATGGAAATACATATAAATAATAAAAATACTAACCAATAGGTAAATAGAAATCTAATAAACATAAAAGTTAAGGACTTTTCATTTTTCAAAATATCTACAACAGCCATAGTCGTTCTGGCAAAATTATATCTGTAGTAAATTAAATCAACAAAGTTTAATGAATAGAAAGTTAAGTTGGTTACCATGTACCAGTAAAATAGAAATTTTTGATAACCTGGTTTTGTATTGATCCAAAAAGGAAATACTGAAAACAATATAAAAATTGAATTAATGTATAAAATTGCAGTAGTATCAAACACTAAACCATGGTAACAAATAGCTATAAATGAGTTAAAACCATGAACATCTAACAAATCATTATTGTAATAATAAAATAATACTCTAGCTACAAAATACATTATATAAACCAACAACAATCTGTAGGCTAAAACTTTATATTCATTAACTCTAAAAAATCTATACATTAATTTAAATTTTAATTATATTGCACAAATGTAACTAAAATTTCGATTAAAAAAATCAATAATGTGGTATGTTGTATTAAGTATTATTTGCAGTGTTTCAGTAGGAATACTGCTCAAAATTGCTAAACGTTTTCAAGTAAATATTTTTCAAATAATCACTTGGAATTATGCTACAGCGTTTGTTTTAACTTATATCTTTTTCAAACCCCAATTTAAAGAAAGTATCGAAAAGATTCCGATAGAATTGTTACTAAGTCTAGCAATACTTTTACCAATTGTATTTCTTTTTCAAAATGCTTCAATTAAAAATATAGGAATTGTAAAAACCGATATTGCACAAAGATTGTCCCTTTTTATTCCCATTTTAGCGGCCTATTTTATTTTTAAAGAAACTTTTACTATTTATAAAATTATCGGATTAATTTTTGGATTTTCAGCGATATTTTTTACCCTTTCAAAAAAAACTGAACATAAAAATTCAAACACAAATTGGATTTATCCTATACTCGTTCTTTTAGGATTTGGAATTATAGACACGCTTTTTAAAAGAGTGGCAACTATAAGCGAGATCCCGTTTACTACCATTTTATTTTTTATTTTTGGAGGCGCTTTACTCCTATCCATTTTAATTGTTTTATATAAAGTTCTCATTCAAAAAGAAACTATAAAATTAGAAAACAGCTATTGGGGAATTGGGATTGGCATTTTAAATTTTGGAAACATACTATTTTATTTAAATGCCCACAAAGTACTTCATAACAATCCGTCTACCGTATTTGCAGGTATGAATATGGGAGTCATTATTTTAGGCAGTATCGCTGGAATTTTAATATTTAAAGAGAAACTTTCAAAACTAAATTACATTGGAATTTTTCTTGCAATTCTTTCAATAATTTGCATCACACTCTCCTTATTAGAATAATTTATTGAAGACATAAAAAATATCAATAAATCAAAATTGTTTTTTACATTTTATTTTTTTAATTTGCATGAAAATATTAATAGTGAATTATGACAAATATTACACGTTTATTCGACTTTCCATATTATCAATTGGAAAAACACAATTTATCTGACGCACTTGTTACAAAATACAATAACGAATGGGTTAAAACATCTACTAAAGAATATCTTGAAAAAGCAAACGCTATTTCTAGAGGTCTGCTTCGTTTAGGGGTAAACAAAAACGATAAAATAGCCATTATTTCATCCACCAATAGAACCGAATGGCATATAACCGATATTGGGATTCTTCAAACTGGTGCCCAAACGGTTCCAATGTATCCAACAATAACGTCAGAAGATTATGAATACATTTTAAACCATTCTGAATCTTCGTATTGTTTCGTTTCGGATCAAGAAGTTTATGATAAATTAATTGCTGTTAAAAAAAATATACCAAATCTAAAAGAGATTTTTTCCTACAATTCAATTAAAGGTTGTAAAAATTGGCAAGAAATTCTTGAACTTGGAGCAGATGAATCAAATCAAGATGTTGTTGAAGATCGAAAAAACAATGTTGCAACGACCGATTTAGCTACTATAATTTACACTTCTGGAACAACCGGAAAACCAAAAGGTGTAATGCTAACACATCAAAACATTGTATCCGATGTTTTAATGAGCGCACCAAGAGTTCCATTAAGAGCAGGAAGCACAAGAGCATTAAGTTTCTTACCTATTTGTCATATTTTTGAACGAATGCTTACCTATTTGTACCAGTATTATGGAATATCAATCTATTTTGCAGAAAGCATCGAAAAAATATCAGACAATTTAAAAGAAGTTCATCCACATGTAATGTCAGTTGTTCCTCGTTTGTTAGAAAAAGTTTATGATAAAATATATGCAAAAGGTGCTGATTTAACGGGTGTTAAAAAGAAATTATTCTTTTGGGCTTTAGAGTTAGGAATGAACTATAAACCTTATAAAGAAAATGGCTGGTTTTATGAATTCCAACTTAAAATTGCACGTAAATTAATTTTTTCAAAATGGCAGGAAGCACTTGGAGGCGAACTAGAATTATTGGTATCTGGAAGTGCTGCATTACAACCTAGGTTAACTAAAGTATTTACCGCAGCAGGAATACCTGTTATGGAAGGATATGGATTAACAGAAACTTCTCCTGTAATTTCTGTAAATGACATGAGAAATAAAGGATTTAGAGCAGGAACTGTTGGAAAAGTTCTTGATGGTGTGGAAGTTAAAATTGCTGCTGATGGAGAAATTCTTTGCAAAGGTCCGAATGTAATGATTGGATATTACAAAGATGAAGAACAAACCAATGAGGCAATCAAAAAAGGTTATTTTCACACTGGTGATATTGGAGAATTTGATAATGAAGGTTTTTTAAAAATCACCGATCGTAAAAAAGAAATGTTCAAAACTTCAGGAGGTAAATATGTTGCACCACAATTACTAGAAAACACATTTAAACAATCTCGATTTATTGAACAAGTTATGGTTATTGGTGATGGTGAAAAAATGCCAGCCGCTTTTATACAACCAAGCTTCGATTTTATTAAAGAATGGGGTTTGAAACATCCTGAAGCAAAATTAGGAACAACTAATGAAGCAATAATCACAAATCCTACTTTAATAAAACGAATTCAAGAAGAAATTGAACATTACAATGAACGCTTTGGAAGTTGGGAAAAAGTAAAACGCTTTGAGTTAACACCCGATGTGTGGTCTATTGATGGCGGCCATTTGACACCAACAATGAAATTAAAACGTAAAGTAATTAAAGAAAAATACAACGATTTGTACACAAAAATATACGGTTAACAATAGATTAAAGTCTGTCTTATGGCAGACTTTATTATTAAAATGTTAAATTTTTAATTCAATCATAAATAAATACTAAAATACTATGCGCGCATAGTATTTTTTTTTATATTTGAACAAAATTAGATTATGCAAGATAAAACAATCGATTATATATTGAGATATACCTGGCAAGCAGTTGCTAGAATGTATAATGAAGAAGCTACAAAATATGGAGCAACGATGGCAACTGGATTTGCATTACTTACTATTGATAAAGAAAAAGGGATCCCATCAACTACATTAGGACCAAAAATGGGAATGGAAGCAACAAGCTTGACAAGAACATTAAAATCAATGGAAGATAAAGGATTAATTTTTCGAAAAAAGAATCCTGCTGATGGAAGAGGCGTTCTAATTTATTTAACCGATTTAGGCAAAGAAAAACGAGAACTTTCTAAAAATACCGTTTTATTATTTAATGATACCGTTAAAGCTAACTTATCAGATGAGAAATTAAAAAACTTTATAGAAGTTTCAGAAATAATCAATCAACTGATTACGGATAAGAAAATTTTTAGAGATAAATAATACATATAGTTTTAAAAACAACCCCATATAAAAAAATAAAAATGAAACGTAGCATTAAAAAAGTTGCAGTCATAGGATCTGGAATCATGGGTAGCGGAATTGCTTGCCACTTTGCGAATATTGGTGTAGAAGTGTTGCTTTTAGACATTGTTCCAAATTCGCTTTCAGAGGCGGAAGAAAAAAAAGGGCTTTCACTTGATCACAAAGAAGTAAGAAATCGCATAGTAAATGATCATTTAGCTAACGCTCTTAAGTCAAAACCTTCACCAATTTACCATCAAAATTTTGCTTCAAGAATTACTACAGGAAACACCACTGATGATATGTCTAAAATTGCCAATGTAGATTGGATTATCGAAGTAGTAGTAGAACGTTTAGACATCAAAAAAATAGTTTTTGAACAAATTGATAATTTCAGAAAACCCGGTACTTTAGTCACATCAAATACTTCTGGTATACCAATTCAGTTCATGAGCGAAGGAAGAAGTGACGATTTCCAACAACATTTCTGTGGAACGCACTTTTTCAATCCAGCACGTTATTTGAAATTATTTGAAATCATACCTGGACCGAAAACTTCTAATGAAGTACTAGATTTCTTAACCAGTTATGGCGAAAAATTCCTAGGAAAAACTTCAGTCGTTGCAAAAGATACTCCAGCTTTTATTGGAAACAGAATCGGAATCTTCGGAATTCAAAGTTTGTTCCACCAAGTTAAGGAAATGGGATTAACCGTTGAAGAAGTAGATAAACTAACAGGTCTAGTAATTGGTCGTCCAAAATCTGCTACTTTTAGAACAGTTGATGTGGTTGGTTTAGATACTTTAGTGCATGTTGCGAACGGAATTTATGAAAATTGCCCTACTGACGAAGCACATGAATTATTCAAACTTCCTGAATTTGTCAATAAAATGATGGAAAACAAATGGCTTGGAAGCAAAACAGGACAAGGTTTCTATAAAAAAGAAGGGAAAGACATTTTAACTTTAGATTTAAACACCTTAGAATATAGAGCTAATAAAAAAGCATCTTTTGCAACTTTAGAATTAACAAAAACGATTGAAAAACCAATTGATAGATTCAAAGTTTTAATTACTGGAAAAGATAAAGCAGGCGAATTTTATAGAAAAAACTTCGCTTCAATGTTTCAATATTGTTGCAATAGAATTCCTGAAATCACAGATGCTTTCTACAAAATCGACGATGCTATGAAAGCTGGATTTGGTTGGGAAAACGGTCCATTCGAAATTTGGGATGCCATCGGAGTGGAAAAAGGAATCGAATTAATGCAAGCGGAAGGTTATCATCCTGCATCTTGGATTAGCGAAATGTTAGCTACTGGAAACACATCTTTCTATTCAGTTAAAGATGGATCAACACACTTCTACTCTATCACTAACAAAATGGTAGAGAAAATTCCAGGTCAAGATGCCTTCATTATCTTAAATAACATTCGCAACAGCAAAAAAATATGGAACAATAGCGATTCAATCATTACCGATTTAGGTGATGGCATCATCAATTTAGAATTTACATCAAAAATGAATTCTATTGGCGCCGGTGTTTTACAAGGAATCAACAAAGCTATTGATATTGCTGAAAAAGAATACAATGGTTTAGTAATTGGAAATCAGGGTGCAAATTTCTCTGTTGGAGCTAATTTAGGAATGATTTTCATGATGGCAGTCGAACAAGAATATGAAGAATTAAACATGGCTATTAAAATGTTTCAAGACACCATGATGCGTTGTCGTTATTCTTCAATTCCTGTTATCGCTGCTCCTCACGGAATGACCCTTGGTGGTGGTTGTGAATTAGTCATGCATTCTGACAGAGCGGTTGCTGCAGCAGAAACATACATTGGACTGGTAGAATTTGGTGTGGGAGTTATTCCTGGTGGTGGCGGTTCTAAAGAAATGGCTTTGAGAGCTTCTGATTTATTCCGTAAAAACGATGTAGAATTAAACGTTTTACAAGAATATTTCTTAACTGTGGGAATGGCAAAAGTAGCAACTTCGGCTTATGAAGGCTTTGATATTGGCATTTTACAAAAAGGTAGAGACATAGTAGTTGTAAATAAAGACCGCCAAATTGCGACAGCGAAACAAGTAGCTTTACAAATGGCAGAGCAAGGCTACACACAACCTGTTAGAAGAAAAGATATCAAAGTATTAGGAAAACAAGCTTTAGGTATGTTCTTAGTTGGAACTGACCAAATGGAAGCGGGTAAATACATTTCTGAACACGATAAAAAAATTGCCAACAAATTAGCTTATGTAATGGCGGGTGGCGATTTATCAGAAGCCACGCTAGTTTCTGAACAATACTTATTGGATTTAGAAAGAGAAGCATTTTTATCACTAACAGGTGAAAGAAAATCGTTAGAAAGAATTCAGTATATGTTGACTAAGGGGAAACCGTTACGCAACTAATTGTATAATGTATATTGTAAAATTGTATAATGTAAATTGGTATTAATGAATTATTTTAAAGAATTAAAAGTTTGGCAAAAAGCTATTGAATTAGTTACGGAAACATATTTAAAATCTCAATCTTTTCCTAAAGAAGAAATTTATGGTTTAGCTTCTCAAATAAGAAGATGTGCCGTTTCTATTCCATCAAATATTGCAGAAGGTTGTGGAAGAAATACGGATAAAGATTTCAATAATTTTTTAGGGATTTCATTAGGTTCTGCTTTCGAATTTGAAACTCAATTAATTATTTGCAAAAATTTAGAATTTATTAATAATGAAGATTTTAAATATCTAGAATCAGAAATACAACACATTCAAAATATGTTAATTAAGCTAAAAAGTTCAATTAAAAAGAAAATATAACTGTTCATTTTTTTCAATATACAATATACAACAATACAATATACTAAATAAAGATAACTATGAGTAAAACAGCATATATAGTTTCGGGTTACCGAACCGCAGTAGGAAAAGCACCAAAAGGCGTTTTCCGATTCAAAAGACCAGACGAATTAGCAGCAGAAACCATCGAACACATGATGGCGCAGCTGCCAGATTTTGATAAAACCCGTATTGATGATGTCATGGTAGGAAATGCCATGCCCGAAGCTGAACAAGGTTTGAATGTAGCAAGGTTAATTTCATTAATGGGATTAAAAATCACCGATGTTCCTGGCGTTACAGTCAATAGATATTGTGCTTCTGGATTAGAAACCATCGCTATGGCAACTGCTAAAATTCAATCAGGAATGGCTGATTGTATCATTGCTGGTGGAGCAGAAAGCATGAGTTTTATTCCAATGGGAGGCTACAAACCTACTCCAGATTATAAAATCACGGCTGCTGGTCACGAAGATTATTATTGGGGAATGGGGTTAACGGCTGAAGCGGTTGCTAACCAATTCAACGTTTCTCGTGCCGATCAAGATGAGTTTGCTTTTCAATCACACATGAAAGCCTTAAAAGCGCAAACGGATGGTAAATTTGATAAACAAATTGTACCTATCACAGTGGAACAAATATTTGTAAATGAAAACGGTAAAAAAGAGACTATATCATATATTGTAAATAAAGATGAAGGCCCAAGAGCTGGTACTTCAGTTGAAGCTTTAGCAGGATTAAAACCTGTTTTTGCAGCTGATGGATCGGTTACCGCAGGTAATTCTTCTCAAATGAGTGATGGAGCGGCTTTCGTTTTAATTATGAGCGAAGCAATGGTAAAAGAATTAAACATAGAGCCAATTGCAAGAATGGTAAGCTATGCGGCTTCTGGAGTTGAACCAAGAATTATGGGAATCGGTCCAGTAACAGCAATTCCAAAAGCATTAAAACAAGCGGGGTTAAAGCAAGACCAAATTGATTTAATTGAATTAAACGAAGCGTTTGCAGCACAATCATTGGCAGTTGTTCGAGAATTAGGTTTAAATCCAGAAATCGTAAACGTAAATGGTGGTGCCATTGCTTTAGGCCATCCACTAGGTTGCACAGGTGCTAAACTATCGGTTCAATTGTTTGACGAAATGCGATTAAGAAATAGCAAATATGGTATTGTTTCAATGTGCGTAGGAACCGGACAAGGAGCTGCTGGAGTTTTTGAATTTTTGAAGTAAAAAAAAACATTTCCTATTTTGTCATTCCGATAAAGGAGGAATCTCATAAAATTAACTAAATATAATGTGATTTCTCACGCTGTTCGAAATGACAAGCTAGAAATATAAAACAAAAGAATTATGAATAATATCATTAGAGGAGGTCAATTCCTTGTTAAAGAAACAAAATGCGAAGACATCTTCACACCCGAAGATTT
>NZ_JBIIWV010000148.1:0-4961 GCF_044338735.1 Flavobacterium sp.
TTATTATTCCAACTATAATTGATTTTTCAAAGTCAATAACTTCTTTCTCTAACATAATCGTTCTTTAAGAATACAAAGGTACGAAATAGCAAGCATAAAAAAAGCGACTCAAATGAGCCGCTTTTGAAGTATAAGAATTGTAATTAGTTAATTACAATATCATCTATTTGCATGGTTGTTGTAGCTCCACCAGAACCATTTCCTACATATTCAAAAACGAAGAAACCGTTTCCGGTTACACCCGCAGGAATATTGTAAGTTCCACTATTTGTAAAGTTTGTAGCATAACCAGAAGTAGATCCTGAAGCAATTGTAAAGCTTGAGGTAATATTTACTAAAGTAGCAGTTGTAATTTGAGAACCCTGAACATAATTTGTAGTATAATATACTTTTAAAACAGCACCATTATTAAAACCATCTTTTGTTTTAAAAGAAAGTGTATTAGCCGTTGTCATGTTAACAGGAACAATAAATAAAGAACGATTTGCTTCAGGCGTTCCTCCAAAAGAAGACATTTGGATATAAGTATTCCCACCAAAAACTTTTCTTTGCCAATATCTGCTTCCTACAGCAGCATCGTTGATGTATTTTGGGAATACTTGTTGGTTGGTAGTGGTATAACTTGTAAACGGTTCATTCAAAGCAGCATCATAAACGATTGCAGTTCCGCCAATAGGTGGATACAAATCGATGTCTAAACGGCTGTTTGTTAAATCAACATCTTTCAATGTTCTAATCATAAATTGATAATCACTATTATATTTAGTCATTACCCCACGAATTTTACCATTTTGAGAAGGCACAGCATTTGAAGCAAATGTTGCAAATTCACTTGCTCTTAAAATTACTTTATTTCCAAATTGATCTGTAATTTCATGATTTGTGGCACCACCAAAACTATTTAAAGTAGCATCATAATATTTTTTACCTAGAGAAGCATCAGTAAATTGAACCGCATCAAACTCAATCAACATGTTTAAATATTGATCGTTTTTTGCAACTGCAATCGTTAAATTTTTCTTGATATCGTTTTCATTTACATCAGTACAAGAACGTAAAATAACATTCTTATACTCAACGCCAGATACTCTACCAACACCAGCATTATAAGAAGAACCAATAACAGTAGAACCGTGTTGTTTGTTGAAATAACGATTTTTGTCTAGTTTAATGGTTACTTTTCTGCCCGGTTCAAATTCAGTGTATAAGTTGTAATTATCAACAGGCATACTAAACCCTTTTAATCCGTCTAACGACATCATTGAAATCGATTTGTAAAAATTTCCACCTTCATCACTTGATGTAACATAAGCTTCAATATAATCTACAACTGTTTCAGAGGTAGTATAAGGAACTGTTGTAGCAGTAGCACTATTTGTAATATCACTAACTTCTTTAGTTTTTACTATAGTTACACAATCATTTGATAAATCTGGCACACCATAATCGTCGCCATTTACACAACTTGATAAAGTTGCTAAAATTACTGTTGTTACTATTAATTTTATATTTTTCATAGCTATTAATTTTTAGTGATCTTAATATTATCTAACTGACAAGTTGTTGTTACACCTGATTTACTTCCTGTGTATTTAAAAGCAATTCTAACGTTGTTGCTTTCAAAAGCACTAATATCTATGTTTCCACTATTTACAAAGACATCATCTGCTGTTGGTGTTGTAAAAGTCAATGGTGTCCATGTTGCAGTTGCAATTCCTGCAGTAGTTCCATTATAGTTAGTTGAAATAAAGGCAGTCAAAGGATAACCGTTTGAATATCTTGTTTTAGTATTGAAAGATAAAATTTCCCCTGATGTTGCTGTTAAATCAATAGCAGGTGTAATTAGCCAAGCTACATCATTGGTTCCTGTAGCAGAATAGAAAGATGAAAATTCTGCATAAATGTTATTAGAAAAAGTTCTTGCATGCCATAAACGAGTTGCAGTTGCATTATAGTTTATCCAACCTGTTAATGATATGGCAACTTCGTTTGAACCACTTCCGGTAGTTGAAGTTTCAAAACCTTCTTTAAAGGCATATTCATTCACCGTAGGAATCACATAATCGTCATCTCCTACACAGCTTGTTAACGAACTTGAAACAAGCCCTAACAAAAATATTGTTTTTAAAAATTTTATTTTCATAATATAATTTTTTAGAAATTTATGTAAAAGTTAACGAAGAACGTTCTTCCGTATCCATAGAAATATTTAGAACCAAAAGAAGGCGTTCCATTTAACTGATCAGCTTGTAAATCAGGAAAAGTAGCTTTTCTAGATTGCTCAAATCCACCAGTTTTGTATTGGATATCAAATACATTATTTACAGAGGCAAAAAACCCAACTGTGTTTCTGTTTGCTTTGCTAATTCTCCATGATTTCCCTCCGGTTAAATTAACCAATGTAAAACTATCAAATTTTTCTTGTTTAAGAATAGCTCTAACGGTTTCTGGCGTTGCACCAGTATAATTATCGCCTGTTGCACTATCAATACTAAAATTATCGGTTCTTAGAATGTTTGCAAAATCAACATAGCTGTTAGCTAAATAATTAACATTTGCGCCTATCCACCAAAAATTAGGATCTCTATATTCTAATCCAAAAGAAGCAGCTGTTTGTGGCATACCTGGTTGGTGATAATTTTTAATGTAAACGGTTCCAAAATCAGTTAATGAATTGTTTCCGGCAGCAGCTAAAGCATCATCGTTTGTTTTCAATCTTGCATTGTCTGAAAAGATATATTGCCCATATGAAGCAGCAGCAGTTGCTTTAATGGTTGAAGTAATATTATATTCTAAACCAAGTTCTACACCCATATTTTGTTTGTCAATTCCAGATACGATTTCACTTACAAAAGTGTCTTCGTCTCCACCATCATCGCTTCCAATTCCTTCTCCGTAAAAGAATGAAATTTCAGTAGCATCTTGAATTTTTGTGTAAAAACCAGTCAAACGAGCTTTTACTTTTGGTGTTTTTAAGATGTAACTTGCATCTGCACTGGTAACTCTTTCGCTTTGAATATCTGGAGTAATTACATTGTTAAGTCGGGCGTTAGAGAAAGTATTTCTTAAACTCGGCGCTTTAGTTTGATATAATCCGTTGAAATCAAAATAATTTCTTCCGTTTATTTTATAAGTCAAACCTCCTTTAAAACCAAAGTTTTCAAAAGTGATGCTATTTCCTTTTCCATAAGAATTATCGGCATAGATTCCGTTTTTGTATAAACCTTCTCTTTGATATTCTGTTCTAGAGAAGTTTTGTGCTAAATAAAAATCAACTTTGTCATATGTAAATTTAAATTGAGTAAAACCATCAAAAGTTAACGCATGTAACAAATAGTTGTAACCATATGTTTGATTTTCGCCTATTTGTCTGTTCGGATTATTTAAATCAGATTGACCGGCATTTCCTGAATAAAACGGATCAATATCAAGGAAATACTGTCCTCCCATAAGATCAAGTAAATTTTGGTGATTGTGTGAACGTAATTTTCGCACATTAACTCCAGCATTTAATACAATATTATCTGATAAACTTGAATTAATGATAGAATTGACATTCAGTAAATTATCGTCAGTTCGGTCTTCATACAACACATAAACGCTTCTTCCAGGAAAGGCACTATTTTGATTGGCGATATACATAGCATTCCAATCAATTTGTGATCTAGATTTGAATGCATTTGAATAAAATTCATTTTCTGTATCTGTTAAACCTCCAACTAAGTTACTGAAATAACTTGGTAAATTTTTATAATAGGTTGGATCTGGATTATTTCCTAATTGATAATCTAATCTAGAATTTCCAATGGTTCCAGTTTGAAAAGCAACATTGGTATTTAAAGATGTTTTTTCAGATAATTTCCAATAATGCGATAACATCACTAATGGTTCTTCAACGTCTTTATCTCTTGAATTACGCTTTTTACCATCTTGCCATCCCCAGTAAGAATTGTATTTAATTCCCATTAAATTATTAACTTCTTCCGTGTTTGGCGACGATTTTCCTCTGCTATTTTGAGCATACATAGCAGTTAAGTTTAAACTGTGTTTGTCGTTTATTTTTTTCTCAACACTTGCAAATAAAGAATTTGCTGCATAATCTGTTCCTTCAAAATAGCCTTCTTGTGCCCATCTTCTTGATGCAGAAACCACAAACGCCCATCCGTCTTTGTCCATTCCAGATGCGTAGGTTCCCATGGTTCTCCAACTGTAATTTGTGTTGGTTCCCGACATAGAAATTCTAGATCCTGGTCTGTAAAATGAAGCTCTAGTGTTAATTTCTTGTGTTCCTAATGCACTACCAAAAGTATAATCAGACGGCGCAGAACCCATAGTAAATTCTTGGTTTCTTGTGGCATCATTTAAACCACCCCAGTTACTCCATTGTGGTCTTCCGTCATACAATTTATTCATTACAATACCATTAATCATGGTAACGCCATATTCATTATCTAATCCTCTAATTCTAAAACGTGATTGTCCCCAGTTAAAAGCAGCCGCTTGTTGATAAGCATCTCTCGTAGCTTGTAATAAACCCGAGGTGCTTTCAGAACCACTATTATCATCTCCTAAGTCATTTTCAGTGATGGTAACTAAACTTAATTGTTGTTCAGAAGTAATGTCTTCTTCCAAAACAATTGTTCCTAAGTCGATGGTTTCGCCTGTAAACGGTTCAAGCATTAAACTTTGTTGATTGTATCCATTAGATTTAATCACCAATACTTGTGCCCCAGAAGGCAAAGCTTGAAAAACAAAGTTCCCCTCAAAATCAGTTAAGGCAGACTGGTTGTTACTTTGAATAGTAGCTACAACATTTTGTAGTGGTTTTTGACTTTTTGCATCGACAACCTTCCCTTTTAAGGCAGGGTTTTGCTGAGCAAAAACAAAAACAGCTTGTAGCACTAGTAATGCGCTCAATACAAGTTTTTTCATAAAGAATATTAAAATTAATACTAATTTAA
>NZ_JBIIWV010000149.1:0-4958 GCF_044338735.1 Flavobacterium sp.
CTGTCCTACTTGAGTTCCTACATAAAAAACTTGTTTTTGCCCTTGTACCTCAATGGTTTTTGTCATTATAGGCATGTTTTTATCAAAATGCATTTTTGCCCAAAAATTCACCATGTGAGTCGCTATAAAAACTAAAATAATAGTTCCTAAAACCGCCATATTTCTTGAAGCTAAACTAGTTGAAGATCCATCTGTTTTTGCATAAGCGATTGGTCTAGCTTTTTTGTTTTGAATCGTTAATAATATTCCGTCGATTGCATGGAATAAAATAGAAATGTAGGTTAAATAAGAAAGTAATTTTACTGCCGGATTGGAAGTCATGAACAAAGCATATTGATTAAAATTCAATGCATTGTTTGGAACAAGTAATTGAAGATTTCCCGCTAAGTGACCTGCCAAAAACAAGCATAAAAATAAACCCGTAAGAGCCATCCAATATTTTTTTGCGATAGATGACTTTAAAAGTGCCGATTTTGCCATAATTTTATTTGATTGTAATAGTTTTATAAAAATCAAAACAAAAATACAGCTATTTGAAATTAACTACAACCTTTTGGCGTTAATTTATAATGAATTTAAAATAATTTAACTTCTGTTGAAAATCAACAAGTTATAGTGCTCTGAATGGTTTGTGTAACTCATTTTAAAGAAAAAAATAATTAAGATATGTTAGAATTAAGCCTCAAATATGATCTGCTCATAAATTTTTCTCTTTCAAAAATGATTTCTTTAAACTTAACTTGTGATTATTAGAACAAATAAAATTTAGTTATTTTTTTTGGGAGCGGTTATTTCAAACGTACTATTTTCTGATGTTTTATCTTTTGAAATTACCAATTTGTATTTCCCTAAAGGCAAATAAAACTTATTGTTATCAGCGGCTTTAATTTTGATATTTTTATCTTTTTTGTTCCACTTTTCTGCAACTTCTTTTACAAGCGAATAATCATAAGCAATCGAGTTCAATCCTTTTATTACTGATACTTTTTGAGTATGAACCATCAATCCTGATTCATTTGTAATGATAAGATTCACCATTCCGTCGCCGTTTGAATATAACCAAATTTCTTGTGAAGGCGATTTAGCTTCTTCCCATGCATAATTTTGACTTCCCCAACGTTCCGATTTAGTTCTATCATTCATTTTAAACAAATGGATGTTTTTTGCTAAAACTTCATTAGTCAATTCTTGCCCTTTCGAAAGGTCTATTTTATAAATTGAACGCCCGTGTGTTCCTACAATTAGTTCTTTTGCTTTGGCTTGAATTTTTAAATCATGCACCGCAACTTTTGGCATTCCGTTTGAGAAGTTTTGCCAAGTTGAACCTTTGTCAATAGAAATAAATAATCCATTATCCGTTCCAACGTATAAAATATTCTCGTTAGCCGAATCTTCAACAATTACATTTACGGCCTGCGACAATCCATTGGAAATAGCAGTCCAAGTGTTTCCGAAATCTTCCGAAACAAAAACATAACTTTCAAAATTATCGTTTCTATAACCATTTAAAGTGACATAAACCCGTTCTTTTTTGTGCGAAGAAGCTACCACTCTTGAAACCCATAAATTTTGAGGTAATCCTGAAGTTTCGGGACTCGAAATCAATTGCCAAGAAACGCCACCATCTTTAGAAACCTGAATTTTTCCATCATCAGAACCCACGTAAAGTAATCCAAACTGGAATTTACTTTCAGAAATTGTAGTAATTGTTCCAAAAGCTACATTTCCTTCTTTAGGTCCGTTTGTTAAATCCTCTGAAATTTTTTCCCACGATTTGCCTTGATTCATGGAACGATGTAAAAACTGAGAACCCATGTATAAAATATCTTGATTGTGCGAAGAAAGTAAAATAGGCGTTTGCCAATTGTATCGCAACGGTTTTTCATCTTTTCCTGCTTTTGGCGAAATAAAATCAAACTGACCTTCTTTTTGATTGATGCGGTAATAATTTCCAAATTGGTACCCTGTAAAAACCACATTTGGATTGCGACTATCGATTTGAATTTGCATACCATCGCCACCGATTAATTCTTGATATGGATATTTCCCTTCTTGATGCCAAGCAACATTTTGCTTAAAATCGTTGGGTCCAAACCATACGCCATTATCCTGCAATCCACCATACACATTATAATTTTCTTGATTATCCACATTCACTGCATACAATTGCCCAACGGCTTCATTGTTACATTTAATCCAATGTGCACCGTTGTCGTATGAAATATTAATTCCGCCATCGTTTCCGTTAATAATATGATTTGGATTTTCAGGATTGATCCAAGTAACATGATGATCGGCATGCACATTTTCTTTTGAAATAGATGTAAAGCTTTTTCCGCCATCTTCTGAAAACAATAATGGTACACCGCCAATGTACAATCGATTTTGATTGGTTACATCCACTGAAATATTCGCAAAATAATACCCATAGGTATAATACATATCATCGATATAATTTGCATTCGTTTTCTTCCAAGATATTCCACCATTTTCAGATTTATATACTTCGCAACCAATAACTTCGGTTTCAAACAAAGCTTTGTTGGCATCTAAAAGTTGCTCTAGCACTTCATTTGTTCCAGCATTTTCTACCCATTTTTTAATGTTTTCAGCACGATATTTTTCACTAAAACCAATTTCTTTCAAGGCATTATTAAGCTCTTTATTATCTATACTTTGAAAATCCTCACCAGGTGAAGCAAGCATGAGTTGCAATTTATTTTTTGAAACCGCTTTTGGGCGTTTATTCTGATTGTCAACAACGGCATAAATCACATTTTCATTAAATAAAGCTAAACCAATTCTTCCCAAACCTTCATTAGCTGGAAAGCCGCTTTCTTTTGTAGTGATTAATTTCCAAGTAGTTCCGCCATCTTCACTTTTATAAATACCCGATTTTTCGCCATCACCATCAAAATGCCACGCTTTTCTATCTTTTTGCCAAGACGCCGCAAACATAATTTTTGGATTATCTTTTGAAACCACTAAATCAATAATTCCAGTATCTTCCGCAACGAACAAAGTTTGTTTCCACGATTTTCCGCCATCGATTGATTTATAAATTCCTCGTTCTGTATTGTTTGTATATAAATGACCAACAGCCGCAACTACAATTTCGTTAGTATTACTTGGGTTAACCCAAATTCGGCTAATATGATGTGAATCGTTTAACCCTAAATTTTGCCAAGTTTTGCCTTTGTCAGAAGATTTTAAAACCCCAACTCCAGCATAAGACGAGCGAGAAGCATTTACTTCACCTGTTCCCACCCAAATGGTTTCTGAAGTCCAATCTACTGATACCGAACCACAATTTATAGTTTCGGCACTGTCCATTACGGGCTCAAATGAAGTTCCGTTGTTGTTCGTGTACCAAAGTCCGCCAGAAGCATACGCCACATAAAATTCGGTTGGATTTTTTGGATTAACAGCAACATCAACTACACGACCGCTCATAATTGTAGGGCCAATATTTGCTGCCTTCACTTGAGTAAACATAGAATTTTGAGCCATTGCCGATTGCAAAATCAACAAAAACAATAAGGTAATTTGCTTCATCTTAAAAAATTTTGCTGAAAATTAACCAAAACATTACACTTTCACAAAATTTCTATTGGTTTTAACATCTTTTCATTTTTATCTTTATAATTTTGTACCTGAAAATTCTCCATACTATGAAATACCATCAAATCGACCGCGAATTGTATATTAAAAATAGGGCAAAATTCACGGCTCAAATGAAACCAAACAGTGTTGCGGTTTTTAATTCTAACGACATTTATCCGGTAAGTGCCGATAGTACTTTGCCTTTTGCTCAACACAGAGATATTTTATATTTATCGGGTGTGGATCAAGAAGAAAGTATTTTATTGCTCTTTCCTGATGCACCATACGAACATTTGAAAGAAATTTTATTCTTAAAAGAAACTAATGAGCATATTGCTATTTGGGAAGGCGAAAAACTAAACAAAGAACGTGCGTTTGAAGTTTCAGGAATTAAATCGGTGATTTGGTTACAAGATTTTCACAAGACTTTGAAAGAAATTATGGCTTATGCCGACACGATTTATATCAACACCAACGAACATTATAGAGCGGTTATTGAAACCGAAACTCGTGAAGCACGATTTGTTAAATGGTGGAAGGAAAATTATCCGGCACATAAAGTAGAAAAATCAAATCCTATTTTACAAAGATTGCGTTCAGTAAAAGAAAGTGAAGAATTGGACTTAATCCAAAAAGCGTGTGATATTACTGAAAAAGGATTTCGTCGTGTGTTACAATTCGTAAAACCAAACGTGATGGAATATGAAATTGAAGCTGAATTTTCGCATGAATTCCTAAGAAATCGTTCGAAAGGTTTTGCTTACACACCCATTATTGCTTCAGGTAACAACGCGAATGTGTTGCATTATATTGAAAACAACCAACAATGTAAAGCTGGCGATTTAATTTTATTAGACGTTGGTGCAGAATATGCTAATTATTCTAGTGATATGACGCGTATGGTTCCTGTTTCGGGTCGTTTTACCGATAGACAACGCGCGGTTTATCAAGCGGTTTTAAATGTGAAAAATGAAGCTACTAAACTATTGGTTCCAGGAACTTTATGGAAACAATATCATGTAGAAGTGGGCAAAATTATGACTTCAGAATTATTAGGTTTAGGATTGATTGACAAAGCCGATGTGCAAAACGAAAATCCAGATTGGCCAGCCTATAAAAAATATTTCATGCACGGCACTTCGCACCACATGGGATTAGACACTCACGATTATGGTTTACTTCATGAACCTATGCAAGCCAATATGGTGTTTACCGTTGAACCGGGAATTTACATTCCAAAAGAAGGTTTTGGTATTCGTTTAGAAGACGATATGGTGATTCAATCTACAGGAGCTGCGTTTAATTTAATGCGCAATATTCCAATAGAAATTGAGGAAATTGAAGCGATAATGAAT
>NZ_JBIIWV010000150.1:0-4932 GCF_044338735.1 Flavobacterium sp.
GAGCATATGTTAATGCCACAGGAACTGTATTAGCCGATCAAAACGATCTTACATTGCGAGTTATTAAAGAACGTAAGTTGCCTGGAATGTGGTTGGATTTAAAGAATAGTTTTTTCCAACAAAAAATTTTAAACGCAGCGACTTCTGGGGCTTTATTTAATAACAATGCTTTCAAAGAATACTTTAGAGGATTATTGTTTGAGGTGGAAGCAATTTCTCCTGATCAAGGTGCTCTAGCCATGCTGGATTTTTCAACTGCTGAATTTAAAATTATTTTTAAAGCAGCTACTTTAGCGCCTACAACTGAAGTTCCAAACCCTGCAAAAATAAGAAGAACGTTGAGTCTACAAATGGGTTATAAATCAACGACTAATAAAAAAGCAAATTCTATTAATTTTATTGAGCATACTAGAACCGCAGCATATAATTCGTCATTAACTAGTTCAGATATAGTGAATGGTGATAGTAAACTTTATTTAAAAGGCGGAAATGGTTCAGTGGCTTTTATTGATGTGTTTGGTCCAGATGTGAAAAAGGTAGTAGATGATGTTCTTGTTTCTGACCCAAATGGGAATGGCGTTCCTGATGAGTTAGATGAGTTAAGAATCAACATGAAATTAAATCAATGGCTGATTAATGAGGCAAATTTGGTTTTCTATGTTGACAAAGCAGCTATGTCTGATTCAAAACAAAATGAAGCAGAACGAATCTACATTTTTGATGCTACAAATCATGAACCAATTTTAGATTACTATGCCGATAATTCTTCCGGTTCAAATTTTAAAAAGAATAAAAGTTCGTTTGGAGGAATAATTGAAAGAGAAACGGTCACCGACGTTAATGGAAATAAAAAAGGAATTAAATATAAAGTTAGATTAACAGAATACATTCGTCAATTAATCAAAAACAAAAATACCGATTATGACGATAATGTACGACTGGGTGTTGCTGTGATTGAGGATATTAATACGCCAGCAAATGCATACATTAATCCAGCCAGTCCAATCATTATAGGAACTACTAATGTTCCATTTATCCCTGTTTCTTCAGTTATGAGTCCTTTAGGCACGGTCTTGTATGGAACCAATATACCAGCCGGAGATCCAAACGTTGCAAAAAAATTAAAATTAGAAATATATTTTACTAAACCTAACCAATAATATATGTGTGGAATTGTAGCTTATATAGGTCATAGAGATGCCTATCCAATTATTATTAAAGGATTACATCGATTAGAATATAGAGGATATGATAGTGCCGGAATAGTATTATATGACGGTAAAGAGCTTAAACTTTCAAAAACCAAAGGAAAAGTTTCAGACCTTGAAGCAAAGGCCGAAAAAGAACAAACTCTTTTTGGTAAAGTAGGAATGGGGCATACACGTTGGGCAACTCACGGAGTTCCAAACGATGTTAACTCTCATCCACATTTTTCAAATTCAGGAAAATTAGTCATCATCCACAATGGAATCATTGAAAATTATGAGCCATTAAAACAAGAATTAATTAAAAGAGGTTATACTTTCAAATCGGATACCGATACGGAAGTATTAGTAAATTTAATTGAGGAGGTTAAGAAAAAAGAAAATTGCAAATTAGGAAAAGCGGTTCAAGTAGCATTAAATCAAGTTGTTGGTGCTTATGCTATTGCGGTAATTGATGTTGAAAAACCTGACGAAATTATTGTTGCCCGATTAGGAAGTCCGTTAGCAATAGGAATAGGAGAAGACGAATTTTTTATTGCATCTGATGCAACTCCTTTTATAGAATATACTTCAAATGCTATTTATTTAGAAGATGAAGAAATGGCGATTGTGCGTTTACACAAACCATTAAAAGTTAGAAAAATCAAAGACGATTCATTGGTTGATCCATATATTCAAGAGCTTCAGTTAAACTTGGAACAAATTGAAAAAGGCGGCTATGATCATTTCATGCTGAAAGAAATCTATGAACAACCAAGCGTAATCAAAGACACTTACAGAGGAAGACTTTTGGCAAACAATGGAATTATCCAAATGTCAGGCGTTGAAGATAATTTAGAAAAATTTTTAAATGCAAAACGAATCCTTATTGTAGCTTGTGGAACTTCATGGCATGCAGGATTAGTGGCGGAATACATTATAGAAGAATTCTCAAGAATTCCTGTTGAGGTAGAATATGCGTCCGAATTTAGATACAGAAATCCTATAATTAACAAAGATGATGTTGTAATAGCAATTTCACAATCGGGTGAAACAGCAGATACGTTAGCAGCAATTAAATTAGCTAAAGAAAACGGTGCATTTGTATTTGGAGTCTGTAATGTAGTAGGATCTTCAATTTCTCGCGAAACACATGCGGGAGCTTACACTCATGCAGGTCCAGAAATCGGAGTTGCTTCTACAAAAGCGTTCACTACTCAAATTACTATTCTTACCTTGTTAGCATTACGTTTGGCTAAAGCAAAAGGAACAATGAGTAATTCAGATTACCAACGCTATTTGTTGGAATTAGAATTAATGCCAGAAAAAGTACAAGAAGCGTTATTAACAAATGACGTTGCCAAACAAATTGCCGAAATTTATAAAGACGCAACCAATTGTTTATACTTAGGTAGAGGATATAATTTTCCAGTAGCTTTAGAAGGAGCATTGAAATTAAAAGAAATTTCGTACATACACGCAGAGGGTTATCCGGCTGCAGAGATGAAACACGGCCCTATCGCTTTAATAGATGAACACATGCCAGTTATTGTAATTGCACCAAACAAAGGACATTATGATAAAGTAGTAAGTAATATTCAAGAAATAAAATCGAGAAGTGGAAAAATAATTGCTATAGTTACCAAAGGCGACACACAAGTAAAAGCCTTGGCAGACCACGTTATTGAAATTCCAGAAACAAACGAGCCCTTTACTCCTTTGTTAACGACAATTCCGTTACAGCTTTTGTCCTATCACATTGCTGTTTTGAGAGGTTGTAATGTGGACCAACCCAGAAATTTGGCAAAATCGGTAACAGTAGAATAGTATTTTAAAAGCGAAATTGAAAAATTTCGCTTTTTTCTATAAAAAATTCAAAAAATATATTGCAAAATTGTTTCAAAAAAAACTATCTTTGCACTCGGAAAAATACATCAATTCCCAACATTAATTAGCTATCAAATAAATACATAAGCAATGTCTAGAATCACAGGAAAAGTTGCACAAATTATTGGACCAGTTGTTGACGTCGTTTTTAATGACTCAAATTCTGAATTACCTAAAATTTACGATTCATTAGAAATCACTAAAAAAGACGGTACTTTATTAGTACTAGAAGTTCAATCTCACATTGGTGAAAACACTGTGCGTACCATTTCTATGGACTCTACAGATGGTTTAGCAAGAGGTGTAGAAGTAGTTGCTACTGGTGCGCCAATTCAAATGCCAATTGGAGCAGACGTTTTTGGTCGTTTATTTAATGTAATTGGTGATGCAATTGATGGTTTAGGAAATCTACCTAAAGCAGGTGATAATGGTTTGTCTATTCACAGACCAGCGCCTAAATTTGAAGACTTATCTACTTCTTCTGAAGTTTTATTTACAGGGATTAAAGTAATTGACCTTATTGAACCTTACGCAAAAGGAGGAAAAATTGGATTATTTGGTGGTGCTGGAGTAGGTAAAACAGTATTAATTCAGGAGTTGATTAACAATATTGCAAAAGGTCACGGTGGACTTTCTGTATTCGCAGGAGTAGGAGAAAGAACACGTGAAGGAAATGACTTACTTCGTGAGATGCTTGAGTCTGGAATTATAAAATATGGTGACGATTTCATGCACTCTATGGAAAATGGAGGATGGGATTTATCTAAAGTTGATATGCCAGGAATGAGAGACTCTAAAGCTACTTTCGTTTTCGGACAAATGAATGAGCCACCTGGAGCTCGTGCTCGTGTAGCACTTTCAGGATTATCTATCGCAGAATATTTCCGTGATGGAGCTGGTTCTGACCAAGGGAAAGATGTATTATTCTTCGTGGATAATATCTTCCGTTTTACACAAGCAGGTTCTGAAGTATCGGCTTTATTAGGTCGTATGCCTTCTGCGGTAGGGTACCAACCTACATTAGCAACTGAAATGGGTGCAATGCAAGAGCGTATTACTTCAACTAAAAAAGGATCTATTACTTCAGTTCAAGCGGTTTATGTACCTGCGGATGACTTAACTGACCCTGCACCAGCAACAACGTTTGCTCACTTAGATGCAACAACAGTATTGTCTCGTAAAATTGCTGAGTTAGGTATTTATCCAGCGGTAGATCCATTAGATTCTACTTCTCGTATCTTAACTCCAGAAATCTTAGGTGCAGAACATTATGACTGTGCTCAAAGAGTAAAAGAGATTCTTCAAAAATACAAACAATTACAAGATATCATCGCCATCTTAGGTATGGAAGAGTTATCTGAAGAGGATAAATTATCAGTATCTCGTGCACGTCGTGTTCAACGTTTCTTGTCTCAACCATTCCACGTAGCAGAACAATTTACTGGTATTCCTGGAGTTTTGGTTGATATCAAAGATACCATCAAAGGATTTAATATGATTATTGACGGTGAGTTAGATCACTTACCAGAAGCAGCATTTAACCTTAAAGGTACCATTGAAGAAGCTATTGAAGCTGGACAAAAAATGTTAGCAGAAGCATAAATCAAGCGAAGCTTGATAAACTTCAAAAAATAAAATCACAAATACCATTTTGGAATTTGGAATTTTAAAATTTGGAATTTTAAACTTAAATTATGATTTTAGAAATAGTATCACCAGAAGCTACATTATTCAAAGGAGAAGTTACTTCGGTATCTGTTCCTGGTATTAACGGTGAGTTTCAAATGCTAAATAATCACGCACCTATTGTTTCTTTATTAGGAAAAGGGAATGTGAAAATTAACGCTCAAAATATTTCAAT
>NZ_JBIIWV010000151.1:0-4920 GCF_044338735.1 Flavobacterium sp.
AAAGTGAATTATCTAAAATCATTGGTGAAAGTTATTTTAATTTGAAAAAATATGATTTGGCATTACCTTTTTTAGCTGATTATAAAGGAAAAAATGGAAAATGGAATAATACAGATTTATATCAATTAGGTTATGTTTATTACCAACAAAAAGACTATGAAAATGCTATAACTCAATTTAATAAAATAATTGAAGGTAAAGATGTTGTGTCTCAAAATGCCTATTATCATTTAGCAGAAAGTTATTTAAAAACCGATAAAAAACAACAAGCTTTGAATGCGTTTAAAACGGCTTCTGAAATGACATTTGATTTAAAAATTCAAGAAGATGCTTATTTGAATTATGCTAAATTAAGCTATGAAATTGGAAATCCATATCAATCGGTTCCAGAAATCATGAATGTTTATTTGTCTAAATATCCAAATACTTCTTATAAACAAGAAATCAATACCTTATTGATTAGTTCCTACATTACTTCAAAAAATTATAAAGAAGCATTAGTGTTATTGGAAAAAAATAAATCACCTGAAAATAAATTAGCCTATCAAAAAGTAATGTTCTTTAGAGGTTTAGAATTATATACCGATGGTGATTATAAAGGAGCTTATTCATTATTTAAAAAATCGATGGGCGAAAATAAAGAAGCAAAAATTACGGCTAGAGCTCTATTTTGGAAAGGGGAAACCGAGTATAATTTAGATCAATTTGAAGAAGCAAAATTAACTTTCTTACAGTTTTTAAGTGCTTCTGAAGCTTCAACTACGCCCGAGTTTAGAAATGTAAATTACAATTTAGCATATGCTTATTTTAAATTGAAAGATTATGCTAGCGCCATTAAATATTTTGGAGATTACACTCTTTCTCAAAAAGAAGACAAAATAAGATTAATGGATGCTTACTTGCGTTTGGGCGATTGTAATTTTATGGCTGCAAAATTCTGGCCAGCAATGGATGCTTATAACAAAGTAATCGATATGAAAAGTGTTGATGCAGATTATGCCGCTTTTCAAAAAGGAATCAGTTATGGTTTTGTAAACAAGCCAGAACGAAAAATGGAGGAATTAGAAAAGTTTAGTAGAACATATACTAAATCGCAATATATTGATGATGCGTTGTATGAATTAGGGAATACCTATGTAAATCAGACTTTAAATGAAAAAGCACTTTTAACATATGATGATTTAATTGCTAAGCATACTTCAAGTTCATATGTGGCTAAAGCTATTTTAAAGCAAGGATTAATTCACTACAATGGCAATAAAGAAGAGCAAGCATTAGTAAAATTTAAAAAAGTGGTGGCAGAGTTTCCTAATTCTCCAGAATCGCTTGAAGCAGTTTCAACGGCACGTTTAATTTATGTAGATAATGGAAAAGTAGATGAATATGCCGATTGGGTTAAAACACTTTCTTTTATTGAAGTTTCAAACGCAGATTTAGATAACGATACGTATGAATCAGCTGAAAAACAATACTTACAAAATAATGCAAAACAAGCAATTTCTGGATTTACAAGTTATGTGAGTAAGTTTCCAAATGGTTTACATGCGCTAAAAGCAAATTTTTATTTAGCACAATTATATTTTGCAGATAATTTAGAAAATAATACCATCAAACATTATGAATTTGTAGTTTCTAAATCGCGTAGTGAATATACAGAACAGGCATTGGCTCGTTTGTGTCAAGTGTATTTAAAAGCTAAGGATTATAATAATGCTATTCCTGTTTTACAGCGTTTAGAAACCGAAGCAGAATTTCCTCAAAATACCACTTATGCTCAATCTAATTTGATGAAATCATTTTATGAAAAAGAAGATTATGCAAACGCAGTGGTTTATGCCGATAAAGTATTGAAAAATGATAAAATTGAAGATCAAATTAAAAGTGATGCGCAAATTATAGTTGCACGTTCGGCTATAAAAACCAATGACGAAGCCAAAGCAAAAGAGGCTTACGAAAAATTAAATAAAATTGCCAAAGGCGAATTAAAAGCCGAAGCCTTATATTATGATGCTTATTTTAAAAATAAAGAAGGAAAGTTTGAAGCTTCAAACAAAGTGGTTGAAAACATTGCTGTAGACTATTCGGGATATAAATATTTTGGGTCGAAAGCATTAATCATTATGGCTAAAAATTATTTTAGTATGAATGATAGCTTTCAAGCCACCGAAATTTTGCAAAGTGTTATTGAAAATTTTACAGATTATGCTGATGTAGTTGCTGAGGCCCAAAAAGAGCTAGATTATATAAAAGTAGAAGAAGCCAAACGTAATTCATCAATCACTAACTAATAATCTTATTTCATTGTCATACTGAACTCGTTTCAGTATCTCATTTAAAAATATTGAACATGAAGAAATTAAAAGTAATCGCCGTAGTTTTAGTTGTATTTGGAATCCAATTTTCTTTTTCTCAAGTAAAAGATGAAAATATTGGTTCAGAGGTGGTGAATATTGTAAAACCATATACACCAACCATTTCTGATGCTTTTAAAGTAAAAGAGACACCTGTTTTAGCAGATGAAGAAACGCATAAAAAAGAAAAAATCCAGTACAATATTTTTTCGTTTCCGGTAGCTTCAACTTTTACACCAAGTAAAGGAACAGCAGCAACGGTTGATCCTCAGGAAAAAGAAAAATTATTCAGCAATTATGCAACGCTTGGTTTTGGTAATTATGGAACTGCTAACGCCGAGTTATTTATAACAAAAAACATAAGTAGAACAAGTTACTTTGGTACTATGTTGCGTCATTTATCTTCTCAAGGCGGAATCAAAGATTTGGTTTTAGATGATAAATATGCCAATACTAGTTTAGATTTAACCTATGGTGTTCGTGAGCGCAATTTGAGTTGGAATATTGATTTAGGGGTTAAAAATCAAATGTATAACTGGTATGGATTGCCTAATTATAGTATTTTTACGGATGCGATTATCCAGAATATCGATTCGAAACAAAACTATAATACTATTGCTCTAGGCGGAAAAATAGCTTTAAAGGAAGGTGTTTTCAATGAAGCAAGTATTCAGTTTAAGCGTTTTACCGATGGTTTTGATTCTAGCGAAAATCGATTTTTTGTAAAACCGACTTTGAATTTTAAAGTGCTGAATCAAAAAATTAATACAGATTTTGTTTTTGATTATGTTAGCGGAGATTTTGATAGACATATTGATTTAATCAATTCTGCATATAACTACTCTTCACTTAATTTCGGCTTTAGTCCAAGTATTTTCTACCAACAAGACGATTTGTCAGTTCAAGTAGGCGCAAGTGTTTTTTACTCAGTTTTAAATAGAAATACCATTGGAATGCCTTTAAACAAAAATAGCATTTATATTTATCCAAACATCAAAGCATCCTATAAATTAGTAGGCGATATTTTAATTGCTTATGCTGGCGCAGAAGGTAATTTGCAACAAAACTCGTACGCTGATTTTGTCGATGAGAATCCGTTTTTATCTCCTACACTTTTTATTGAGCCAACCGATAATAAATTTGATATTTATGCAGGTTTGAAAGGAAAATTAGCTAATTCGGTTGCATTTAATGTAAAGGCTTCCTTTTTAAATCAAGATAACAAAGCATTATTTTTAAATAATAAATTCAATGTTTTATCCACAAATACAGAAGGATATGCTTACGGTAATTCATTTGGAGTAGTTTATGATAATGTAAAAACAATGAGTTTGTTTGGTGAATTAAAAGCCGATTTTTCTAAAAACATTTCATTTGGAATCAACGGTACTTACAATAATTATTCATCAGATACGCAAGCTGAAGCATGGAATTTACCTCAATTAAAAATTGGAACGACACTGGATTTTGACATAAACAAAAAATGGTATGCCGGTGCAAATGTGTTTTTTGTTGGAGAAAGAAAAGATTTGGTATCAATCCAAAATGATGCTACTGTTTTTCCACCAACATTTTCTCAACAAGTGGTGAATTTAGATAGTTATTTCGATTTGAATGCTCACGTCGGCTTCAAGTATAATACAAGATTAACCGCTTTCTTAAAAGGAAATAATTTAGCGAATCAACAGAGCGATCGATGGGCAAATTTTCCAGTGCAAGGAATTCAAGTGTTAATTGGAGCTAATTACAAGTTTGATTTTTAAAAATAATTAACCACAAATATTGCAAAGTCTTACACTAGAGTTACTAATTTTTTTACACTTTGTGGTTAAAAATTTATCATGACATTCAAACAAATAATAAAGCAACATCATTTAGTATTATTACAAGACAAAATAGATGTCTATCAAGATATGATTTTGGGTTTGTCTAATGATGCACAAAACGATGCAAAAGGTTCGGCAGGCGATAAGCACGAAACGGCTTTATCGATGATGCATTTAGAACAAGAAAAGTTAACCAATAAACTCAAAGAAACTATTGTTTTAAAAGAGATTCTTGAAAAAATTGATGTTTCCAAAACCACAGCAACAATTGTCTTAGGAAGTTATGTAAAAGTCAATGCAATGCAATTATTTATTAGTGCTGCTTTACCTAAAATTCCTATTAATGAAATTACCATTTTGTCTGTTTCGCCACAATCGCCTCTTGGAAGTCAATTAATGGGTAAAAAACAACATGATATCGTAGTTGTAAATGGAACTACTTTTACCATACTTGAAGTGGAATAAGTAGGTCTAATTTTTCATAAATAATCGGATTTTTTAGAATGCGTCAACTGGAAATTGTTGGCTTTTTTGTTTTTAACAAATGTTAATAACTTAATAGGTTTTTGCGCTTATTTGTAGTTAATTTTTTTACGAAATAGTTATATTTGTCTGATAATTAAAAATCGAATATTTAAGAGATAATTATATGAGCGAAGAAGTTAAGAAAAACAATTATTCGGCAGACAGTATTCAGGCGTTAGAAGGAATGGAGCATGTAAGAATGCGTCCTTCCATGTATA
>NZ_JBIIWV010000038.1:0-16208 GCF_044338735.1 Flavobacterium sp.
TGCATAATAATTAGAAGGTAAGGTTTTTCTAATTTTTTCACCTGTTCTAAACTCGTGCGCATAAGGATAGATTTCTTTTTTGGTAATATGATGAAAATCTAGACTGGCTTTTGCTACTGCGTCAAATGTTTTGTCCCAAGCAATTTCTGCTTTGCGTTTTAAATAAAATGATTTACGAATGGCAAAACTAGAATCTATATTTTTTGTAAATTGTTTTACATTCCGATCAAAAACATCATACATTGTACCTTTATCTTCTTCGTTTTTTAAGTACATTTCCATTAAAAAATTGTTTTTTTCATCACCACGACCACAAAAAACAATAGAATTGTCAAAATCAAAAGCATTCATTCGAACCATTAAACTATCGTTTTTATCAAAATAAACATATTGATATTCAGGTTCGTGCTTAAATGTATATAAACCTGGAGCTAACGAATCAAATTTATGCAGGAATCGATTGTTTTTGTCTAAATAAATAGTATCAAGGACAGCATTATCTTTTAGGAAAAGCACATAGTTCGTTTGTGGGTTTTGCACCTCACCACCAAAATATGCAACATAGTTTGCTGCTTCAAACTCCTTTTTACAGGAAGTGAAACAAGACAAAATCAGTATGTATAGGGGTAAAGTGTATTTAACGTAATTTTTAACCATGTACTTGATTATTTTATATAAAAACAAATGTATTAGTATTATTCAAACGAGCTTGTTAACATTCAGTTAAAATAAACCAAATATTAAATAGTAAGAAACCATTCAAAAATCTACTATTTTTACTACTTTTGCATCAGTTTTATAAAAATACAAAAATGTTAACAGTTTCAAATTTATCGGTTCAATTTGGTAAACGAATTTTATTCGATGAAGTAAATACAACGTTCACCCAAGGAAATTGCTACGGAATCATTGGTGCCAATGGTGCTGGGAAATCTACCTTCATGAAAATTATTTCAGGAGATATGGACCCAACATCGGGTCGCGTAATTCTTGAGCCTGGTAAAAGGATGTCGGTTTTAAATCAAAATCACAACTTATTTGACGAACATACGGTTTTAGAAACAGTATTGATGGGAAATAAAGTATTGCACACGATAAAATCTGAAATGGATGCTTTGTATGCCGATTATACCGATGAAAACGCTAACAGAATAGGCGAATTGCAATTACAGTTTGACGAAATGAATGGTTGGAATGCCGAAAGCGATGCTGGAAATATGTTATCTAATTTAGAAATTGGTACAGAACATCATTATACGTTAATGGCTGATTTAGACGGAAAATTGAAAGTTTGTGTGTTATTAGCACAAGCTTTATTTGGAAATCCAGATGTATTAATTATGGATGAGCCTACTAATGACTTGGATTTTGAAACTATTGGTTGGTTAGAGAATTTCTTAGCCAATTATGAAAATACCGTTTTAGTAGTATCGCATGACCGTCACTTTTTAGATGCAGTATGTACACACGTATCCGATATTGATTTTGGAAAAATTACACATTATTCGGGTAATTATACATTCTGGTATGAATCATCGCAATTAGCTGCGCGTCAAAAAGCACAACAAAATAAGAAAGCAGAAGAGAAAAAAGCAGAATTGGAAGAATTTATTCGTCGTTTTAGTGCGAATGTAGCCAAATCAAAACAAGCTACATCCCGTAAAAAAATGATCGAAAAATTAAATTTAGACGAGATTAAGCCTTCCAGCAGAAGATATCCTGCAATAATTTTTGATGTAGAAAGAGAAGCAGGTGATCAAATTTTAAATGTACAAGGTTTAGCCGCTTCAGTTGATGGTGAAACATTGTTTAAAAATGTTGATTTAAACATGGCTAAAGGCGATAAAATTGTAGTTTTTTCAAAAGACTCAAGAGCCACCTCTGCTTTTTATGAAATCTTAAACAATAAAATAACTGCTGATGCGGGTTCATTTGATTGGGGAATCACTACGACACAATCGTATTTACCGGTAGATAATCACGAATATTTTGATGGAATTGATTTAAATTTGGTGGATTGGTTGCGTCAATGGGTAAAAACCGAAGAAGAGCGCGATGAAGTATATGTTCGTGGATTCTTAGGAAAAATGATTTTTTCTGGTGAAGAAGCTTTAAAAAAATGTAACGTTTTATCTGGTGGAGAAAAAGTGCGTTGTATGTTATCACGTATGATGATGATTAGAGCAAATGTGTTAATGTTAGACGAACCTACAAATCACTTGGACTTAGAATCAATTACAGCTTTTAATAATTCCTTAAATAATTTTAAAGGTTCAATATTGTTCACTACTCATGACCACGAATTTGCACAAACCGTAGGTAACAGAATCTTAGAATTAACTCCAAATGGCGCCATCGACCGATACATGACATTTGATGAATATTTAGAAGATGAAAAAATAAAAGAATTAAGACAGAAAATGTATTCATAATATATTCCCGTTGCTAGTTTTAGTAACGGGATTTTTTTTACAATACGATTGCTATTAGAAATATAAATTCTAAATTTGTACAAACAACTAACTATGAGTCAAAAAGTTTTGCTCACTTCAAAAGAAGTACACATCATCTTGCATCGATTAGCTTGCCAACTAATTGAAAATCATCTAGATTTCTCAAACACAATTTTAATCGGTTTACAACCAAGAGGTAAATTCCTAGCCGAAAGAATCAAACAAATTTTAGAAACAGAATATAAAGTAACTGCAATCCAATTAGGATTTTTAGACATTACTTTTTTTAGAGATGATTTTAGAAAAAGCGAAAAACCATTAGAAGCAAATAAAACCCAAATCGATTTTTTAGTAGAAGATAAAAAAGTGGTTTTTATTGATGATGTATTATACACTGGAAGAAGTATTAATGCAGCCTTAACCGCCATTCAATCCTTTGGAAGACCTTCTGAAGTTGAACTTTTAACCTTAATTGACAGAAGATTTAGCCGTCATTTACCCATTCAACCTGATTATAGAGGCAGACAAGTAGATGCTATAAATAACGAAAAAGTATTAGTTAAATGGCTTGAAAACGATGGAGAAGACGCCGTTTATTTGGTAACAAAATAAAAACAGAAAATCCAAAGCAATGAAAGAATTATCAGTAAATCATTTAATCGGAATAAAACACATTACCAAACAAGATATTGATTTAATCTTCGAAACTGCTGACCAGTTTAAAGAAGTTATCAATCGGCCTATTAAAAAAGTGCCCTCATTACGGGATGTAACTATTGCTAACATTTTCTTTGAAAACAGTACGCGAACTAAACTTTCTTTTGAATTAGCACAAAAGCGTTTATCTGCAGATGTTATAAGTTTTTCTGCAGCACAGTCTTCAGTAAAAAAAGGAGAAACCTTAATAGATACGGTAAACAATATCTTATCAATGAAAGTAGATATGGTGGTAATGCGCCACAGCAGCCCAGGAGCTGCTCATTTTTTGTCTCAAAATGTAAAGGCAAGTATTGTAAACGCAGGAGATGGAGCTCATGAACATCCAACACAAGCCTTATTGGATAGTTTTACAATTAGAGAAAAGTTAGGAGATGTTGGCGGAAAGAAAATTGTAATTGTGGGTGATATTTTACACTCAAGAGTTGCCTTATCAAATATCTTTGCACTACAAATGCAAGGCGCCGAAGTAAAAGTGTGCGGACCAAAAACATTGATGCCTAAGCACATTGAATCACTTGGAGTAAAAGTTGAATCAAACTTACGTAAAGCATTAGAATGGTGTGATGTAGCTAATATGTTACGTGTTCAAAACGAACGTTTAGATGTGAGTTATTTTCCAACTACTAGAGAATACACTCAACAATATGGAGTAACGAAAGAGCTATTAGATTCGCTCAACAAAGAAATCGTAATCATGCACCCAGGGCCAATCAACAGAGGAGTTGAAATTACTTCTGATGTTGCCGATTCGCAACAATCGGTGATTTTAGATCAAGTAGAAAATGGAGTGGCAGTGCGAATGGCGGTAATTTATTTGTTAGCTTCAAAAATTAAACAATAATGAACGTAGAGCATAAAGAAAATCAGACTGTTATAAAGGATACACATGATAATATTGTTTCTTTTTCGGAAGATTTATTAAATGAATTGACTGATTTTAAAGATCAAAATCTAATTATTGATTTAACGCACAATTCAAACATAACCAGTACTTCAATAAAACAATTTGTTCAAATTTCAAAATTGCATAAAAAAAATAATAAATCGTTTGTAATCGTTGCAAACACTATTGATTATAACTCAGTTCCAGTTTCTTTAACTCTGGTGCCAACTATTTTGGAGGCGCACGACATCATCAATATGGAAGAAATTGAACGTGATTTAGGATTTTAATTATATGAAAATATCAAAAACAACTCTTATTTATTTGTATGCCATTGCTTTATTTGCAATGACATTTTTATTAGCAAAAAGTATCATAACATCTTTTAAAACAAATGATTATGATTATTTTAAACTAATTGCAAATGGTCTAATTATGCTATATTTTATTATAAAAATAGTCAAATTAGGAAAAGAACAAAATAATCAAGATAGTTCATCATTAAAATAGATAGCAGGTACCTTAAGGAAGATGAAACTAAACATACTTGGCTGTTATGCTGCCACACCAAGAACCATAACCAATCCCACCTCACAAGTTTTAGAAATAAGAAACCATTTGTTTCTAATTGATTGTGGCGAAGGAACTCAAGTCCAATTGCGAAAGCATAAAATCAAGTTTTCTCGCATCAATCATATTTTTATATCGCACCTTCACGGGGATCATTTTTATGGATTGATCGGTTTGATTTCGACGTTTATGTTGCTCAATCGTGAAAATGATTTACACGTTTATGGACCCAAAGGAATCAAAGAAATCATTTTATTACAATTGCGTGCTTCGGGTTCGTATACAGGTTATAATTTGTATTTCCACGAACTAGAATCTAAAATAAGTGAAGTCATTTTTGAAGATGAAACGCTAATTGTTACAACTATTCCATTAAATCATCGCGTGTATACTAACGGATTTTTATTTCAAGAAAAAGTAGGTAAACGCCATTTGAACGTTGAAGCGGTCGCCCATTATAAAATTGAAAAAGTATATTTTGATAAAATAAAAGCAGGAGGTAGTGTTACTTTAGATTCGGGAGAAGTAATTGGAAATGAGTTACTTTCATTACCTCCAGACCCAACTAAAAGTTATGCTTTTTGTAGTGATACCCAATATGATGAATCTATTATTCCCATCATAAAAGAAGTTGATGTACTCTATCACGAAGCTACTTTTTTAGATTCGGAAGCACACTTTACCGAAAAAACAAAACACGCTACTGCAAAAGAAGCAGCTCAAATTGCGAAGTTAGCCAATGTAAAACAACTGATTTTAGGACATTATTCCACGCGTTATGGTGCTATCGAACCTTTTAAAACGGAAGCGCAGACTATTTTTGAAAACGTACTTTTAGCAGACGACGGAAAAGAATTTGAATTTTAATATGATACAAACAGTAATTTTTGATATGGATGGCGTAATTGTAGATACCGAACCAGTACATCATTATGCCTATTACCAACATTTCAATGAGTTAAACATTGAAGTTTCTGATGAAATGTATCGATCGTTTACAGGTAATTCCACTCGAAATATCTTTCAGAAATTAAAAACACATTTCGATTTACAAGAAGATGTGGAAGATTTAATTTTGAGAAAACGTCATTTATTCAATGAAGCTTTTGATTTGAAAGAAGATTTATATCTGATTGAAGGAGTAGAGGATTTAATTAAGGATTTATACAATAACGAAATCCAATTGATTGTAGCTTCATCAGCATCAAATGTTACGATTAATCGCGTTTTTACCCGTTTTAATTTGCATCAATATTTTACCCAAATTGTTTCGGGTGAAGATTTTCCAAAATCAAAACCACATCCTGCGATTTTTTTGCACGCTGCGAGTTTATCTAACGCTCCAAAAGAAAATTGTATTGTAATCGAAGACAGCACTAACGGTATTCAAGCTGCAGTTTCAGCAGGAATTTTTTGTGTAGGTTACGATAGTTTTCATTCCAAAGACCAAGATTTATCAAAAGCAAACAGGGTAATTCAGCACTTTAAGGAATTGAATTTTGAAAACATTATAAATATTAATTAACCAACTGCTTCTTTATATACTCTCAAGCAACGCTCTCTAGCTTCTTTGTGGTCTACAATAGGTTTAGGATAATTATCGGTGTTTAATTCTGGTATCCATTTTTTAATGTACTCCAAGTCTTTATCAAATTTCTTAATTTGTTCTGTGGGGTTGAAGATTCTAAAATACGGTGCAGCATCCACTCCAGAACCTGCAGCCCATTGCCAATTCCCAACATTGCTCGACATTTCGTAATCCAACAATTTTTGAGCAAAGTACGTTTCACCCCAACGCCAATCAATGAGTAAATGTTTGCATAAAAAACTCGCCACAATCATACGCACCCGATTGTGCATGTGCCCCGTTGCGTTTAATTCGCGCATGCCCGCATCTACAAACGGATAACCGGTTTTTCCTTCGCACCATTTTTGAAACAATACTTCATTGTTGTCCCATCGAATCGCATCATATTTCGGTCTGAAACTACCATTTTTGGTATGGGGAAAATGCCACAATATTTGCATGAAGAATTCGCGCCAAATCAATTCGTTCCAAAACGTTTCGTTGTTTTCTGCAATCGCTTTTTCAATCATTTTACGTATGGAAACCGCACCAAAGCGAAGATAAATTCCTAAATAAGAGGTTTTATTTACCGCAGGAAAATTTCGTGTAGCTTCATAATTCTGAATTAAAGTTGCAGAAACATTAAAAGGCGTGATTTTAATGGTTGATTTTTCAAACCCAATATCAGTTAGCGATAAGAAAGGGTAGGAGTGCTTCGAAATTTTATCCAATTTTTCTTCCGATGGATAATGAACTAATTTAATCTTCTTGAAGTTTTCTTTCCATTTTTTTGAATAGGGTGTAAACACCACATAAGGCGTTCCGTCATCTTTTACGACTTCGCTTTTTTCAAAAATAACTTGATCTTTACTAGTCAGGAATGAAATAGTATGGGCTGTAAATAATTGATTCAACTCTTTATCCCGATTGCGCGCATAAGGTTCGTAATCATGATTGGTATACACCGCCGAAATTTTATTTTCAGTAATTAGTTTTTCAAAAACTTCAATCGGCTTTCCATGAAATACCGCTAACGATTTACCAATTTTATTTAATTCTGATTGGATTTTTTCTAATTGTTCGTGAATAAAACTAACACGAGCATCATCTTTTGGAAGTTGCGATAAAATATGCTCATCAAAAATAAAAATAGGAAGTACTTCTTCAATACTATTCAAAGCATGAAAAAGACCTACGTTATCCTCAATTCTTAAATCGCGTCTAAACCAAAAAATATTCATTTTTACTATTATTATCCGTTGACCAATAAAGTCGACATACCGCCATCTACATGAAACACTTGTCCAGAAATCCAACTGCTTTTTTCGCTTAATAAGAAAGTTGCCATTTGAGCGCTGTCTTCTGGTGTTCCAAATCGTTTCAATGGATGACGCTCGGCAGATTTTTCTTGTTTGGTTTCGTTGTTCAAGAATTTATCAGCTAGTGGTGTATCGGTTAAAGAAGGTGCAATCACGTTGACTCTAATCTTAGGTGCATATTCAGCCGCTAATGCTTTTGCAAAACCTTCAATAGCTCCTTTTGCAGCCGCTACACTAGTATGAAAAGGCATTCCCATCGTTGCTGCAACACTACTGAATAATACAATGCTCGATTGTTCGCCAGCGGTTAAATTAGGCAATACGGCCTGAATAACTTTTATCAAACTAATAAAATTAATCTGTAAATCAGCTTCAAAGGCTTCGGGTTTTAATCCTCTAAACGGACGCAAATTAATACTTCCTGGGCAATACACCAATCCATCAATAACGGCAGGTAGTTGTGACGTGTCCAAACTATCAGTCGTAGCATCAAAGGGTATGTGGGTGACGTTTAATCCCGCTAAATTTTCATTGGTTCTTGAAGCTACAAATAGCTTATTATCGTTCTGAAGTTCTTTTGCTATGGCTAATCCGATGCCGTATGAACCGCCTATTAATAGTATATTTTTCATATATTGGAATTTTAACTTTTAAATTCACCAAATAATTCAATTAATTTTTTTCTTCTATAATTAAAAATTTCATCTAGTTTTGGTTTCACCAAAAAAGGATGCACTAATTGCCCTAAAATCCCCATAGGTACTTTATAATCTATAATATCTTCCATTTCAACGCCACCCTGAATTTCTTTAATGAAATGTTTGTGATGCCATAATGCATAAGGTCCAAAGCGTTGCTCATCTACAAAATACTGTTTGTTTACCACATGGGTAATTTCGGTAACCCATTTAGTAGGAATGCCTAAAACTGGCGTTACAATGTATTGGATAATTTGTCCTGGAAACATTGGTCTGTCGGCTCCTGACAAAATTTTAAATCCCATATATTCTGGGGTAATTTTTTGTAAATTTTTTGGATCCGATAATAACTCCCATGCTTCATCTAAGCTAATAGGTAAGTTTTGTTTGGTGTGTAAACGGTATATTTTCATATAATCTTTATTTGTTGTAAAGTTATTAAAATTGTTCAACATAAAAACTAAAACATTAAACAAAATAATCTATTTAAGTAATAATTAACATTTGGTTCAAATACAATTTGTAATTTTGGAAGACTAAAAAATTAAATCATGAAAAAAATAAGTATTTTATTGGCACTTTTGTTAGCCAATTTTTATGTTACAGCACAAGTTAAAACTCCTCAAGCGAGTCCATTAGCTAAAATTGATCAAGTGGTAGGATTGACAAATATTCAAGTTGAGTATTCTAGACCTAGTGCAAAAGGAAGAACCGTTTATGGCGATTTAGTTCCATTTGGCAAACTTTGGAGAACCGGTGCCAACAATAACACTACCATTTCTTTTAGCGAAGACACTAAAATAGCGGGTAAAGAACTTAAGAAAGGAAAATATGCATTATTCACAACTCCTAAAGCTGATAGTTGGGATGTTATTTTTTACTCTGAAACCAATAACTGGGGATTACCAGAAGAATGGAATGATTCAAAAGTAGCTCTTTCAGTAAGTATTAAGCCTGAAACTACTACAAAATCAGTGGAGTCGTTTTCTATTTTTCTAAATAATTTAACCAATGATGCAGGGGTGATTGAATTATCATGGGAGCGCACATTGGTAAGTATTCCATTTACAGTTCCTACACAAGAGGCTGCAATGAAGAGTATTGAAAAAACGTTAGCGGGTCCTGCTGCAGGTGATTATTTTGCAGCAGCACAATATTTTTACCAGTCGAATAATGATTTAAATAAAGCCTTAACGTGGGTAAATACCGCAATAAGCTTAATGCCTAAAGATAAAGATGTACCGTATTGGTATTTGCGTTTGAAATCATTAATTCAAGCGAAATCAGGTGATAAAAAAGGAGCTATTGCAACGGCTAAAGAATCGTTAACCCTAGCGACTAAAGCAGGGAATGGTGATTATGAAAAAATGAATAAAGACAGCATAGCTGAATGGTCTAAATAATTTTAGATTGTATTAAATAAAAAGTCCAGTAGTTTTACTGGACTTTTTTTATGCTTTAGTTCGGAAGGCTTTTTGCAGCAAAAATGCAATACTAATGGTTAACAGTACCCCAATTAAATTCAACCATAAATACCCTAACTTTTCACTTTCATTGGATTCAAACAAAATGTATTTAAGAAAAATAAGTATTACAATAGTTTGACTGATCAAACCACTATAGAACGCTGCTTTTCCTTTGATGTAGTGAAAATAAAATCCAATAAGAAATATGCCTAAAACCGTTCCATAAAAAATGGATCCAATGATGTTGACCAACTGAATTAAATTCTCAAATAGCGATGAAACACAAGCAAAACCAATGGCGATGATTCCCCAAAACAAGGTGAAATATTGTGTAGCTACTACATATTGTTTTTCTGTTTTTACAGTTACATTGGGTTTGTATAAATCAATTGCGGAAGTAGCCGCTAATGAATTTAATCCCGAAGCACTAGAAGACATCGCAGCGCTGATAATAACAGCTAGTAACAATCCCAACAGGCCTTTAGGCAAGTAATTCATTATGAAATATAAAAACACATAGTCTTTGTCATTAGTTTCGGCACTATCATCGGCCTTAGAAATTATTTCTTTTGCTGTATTTCGTAATTCTTTCTCTTCCAACGAAAGCGCAATCATTTTTTTTCGAAGCGTAGGATTGTCATAAGCATTGTGCTTTAACTGTTCGATGTAAATTTGATTCACTACTTTTTTATCAATATTGATTTGGTTGAGTTCTGATTCAAGCGCTTCATATTCCTTTTTTTGATCCGATTGCAATACTTTTTCTACATTGGTTGGATTAAAATGCAATGGAGCATCATTAAATTGGAAGAATACAAAAACCAATACTCCAGTTAATAGAATAAAGAATTGCATGGGTACTTTTAAAAGACCATTCATGATGAGTCCCATTTGACTCTCTTTAATCGATTTTCCCGAAAGGTAGCGTCCTACTTGTGATTGATCGGTTCCAAAATAAGAAAGCATTAAGAAAAAACCACCAGTAATTCCGCTCCAAACCGTATAGCGGGTTTCAGGATTATAGGAGAAATCTAAAATATCCATTTTACCATTGGCACCCGCAATATGCAGCACATTTGAAAAATCAACATCTTCTGGTAAATAGGCTAAAATGACAAAAAAAGTAATGAACATCCCCGACATGATGACAAACATTTGTTGCTTTTGGGTAACATTCACTGCTTTTGTACCGCCCGTAACCGTGTAGATAATTACTAATACGCCAATAAAAATGTTTAAGAACGTTAAATTCCAACCCAATAATGCCGATAAAATAATGGAAGGCGCATAAATAGTAATTCCAGTTCCCAGTCCTCTTTGAATTAAAAACAAGACAGCTGCTAAGGTGCGGGTTTGAACATTAAAGCGTTGCTCTAAATATTCATAAGCAGTATAGACTTTCAGACGGTGGTATATAGGAATGAACGTATAGGCAATAACAATCATGGCTATTGGTAATCCAAAATAAAATTGCACAAATCCCATGCCGTCGTGATAGGCTTGACCAGGTGTCGATAGGAAAGTAATCGCACTTGCTTGGGTTGCCATTACAGATACTCCAACAGTAAACCAAGGGGTTTCATTGTTGTCTAATAAGTAATCTTTTACTGTAGCGCTCCCTTTGGTTTTTACAACACCATACACTACAATAAAAAATAGGGTAGTAGATAATACAATCCAATCTAAAATTTCCATACTAGTTGTAAATTTCCATTAGTAAATAGAAAATTAAAATATATAAAGCATTTAGAATCAAAACGATGCTATAGCTTTTTTTCCATTTATGTTTTTGTTGTTCCATATTTTAGTTTTTTCTAAATTCCCACACCCAACATCCATCATCCATCACCCATCATCCATCATCCATCACCCATCATTACTCCAACGCAATCATATTCGCTAGTAATCGATAAGCACCACTAACGCCTTCGGGTAATTCTCTAAAGAAACTCAATCCGGTATAGATGTAATTTCCTTTACCATATTTGGCAATCAATAAGCATCCATTTTTAGGAGTTTCTCCAGCATCATTTGCTGCTAATATAGGAATAAATTCAGTTCCCCATTTGTTCGGATAATACAATCCTTGTTCTTGTACCCAGCCAGTGAAATCGTTTTCAGTAATCTTATTGGGATGATTTAGCACTCGATGTTCTGGAGCTAAAAAGGTAACCTGAGCCTTTTCATTGGTCACACGATCGTTGGATAGTTTTAATTCATAAGGCGCTACTTCTTTGGTGACTAAACCATTAGTTGTATTGTATTGTACAATTAAATTGCCACCATTGAACACATATTCAAATACTATTTTGTTTTTATATTTTAGTTCATCAAGCACATTAAAGGCTCTTATGCCCAGAATTACAGCATCAAATGCGGAAAGTTTTTCAAGCGTAATTGCATCGGGTTGTATCAAAGTAACCGTATATCCTAAATTTTCTAAACTTTTAGGAACTTCATCGCCTGCACCCATAATATAGCCAATCGTTTTTGCTTTGGTTTCAATAGACAATTTAACCAGTTTGGCTTCTGAAGGCACTAAAATAGTTTGCTTTGGAATATGAGGATATTGAATAGTAATTAATTCCGCATCAATAGTTTGGTTGTCTATTTCAACCAGTGCTTTGAGCCTAGTCGTTACCTCTTTTTTTCCAGGGAATACTTTAAACGTGAATTTTTGATCTTCGTTTTTAGCCGCAATAGTAAACGGAATTGCTGTTGGACTCGCACTCCAATCTTCGGGAAGTTGTAACGATAATTTTCCTGAAACACCTGCACGATGCGCTTTAACGACCACGCTAATTTCTTTAGGTTGTGTGCTGTTAAAAATCACAACTTTTGGAGCAATGGCAGTAGTTACACTCGGCAATACAGTAAATGGTACATAGGTTTCTCCATCGTCAGGATTATTGAATTTATAACTGATATTTTTAACAAATTCAATTTGAGTACCTTCAATTTCTAGCGTGAATACAACCGGATAATTACTTGAAATTTCGGGCAGTATTCTTAAGGATTTATCGGATACGCGATACATTCCTTCTGATTTTTTTTCTTTAAGCCAAAACAAATTGGAATAATCGGTAGTACTTGCTATAGCGCAATCTTTGAACTGAAAATTGAGTTTTTCATTGTTTTTTAAAAGCACATTTTTAGTGGCATCTTGAATATTCAGTGCGCTTACACTTATTAATTTAACGGTTGACGCACTTCTATTAATGACTTCAAACGTAAGGTTGAACTTGCTGTCTTTTGTAGTAGTTTCGGTATCGGCAACCGCTTCCATAAATAAGCCACTGCACGCTTCTATAATTTTCAGAATTTGTTTGCTTTTTATGGCTTTCCAATGGCTATCTTCAAGTTTTTGAATCAAATTGTAGGCGGCTACTAAATTAGGAATATGCACTGATGGGTTTTCAAAGTTGAAGTTGTTCTCCACTGCATAGAGCAGCACTCCAATTTCTTTTCCGCCTGAGATGCGATTCCAAGTGGTGTCAATGCCTTCAAATATCGAACTGTTTTTCGGAAAATCACCTTTTAATAAATCTAAATATTCGGTTTCTTCTCCCCGTGATCCCAGCGTTCCAAAGCCTTGACATTTATGCTGACTTCGGCTTAATGCCGCAATTTCATTATTACTTTTTCCTTTCAACGGATAAAACACATTGGAATTGATTGCCATTAAATTGGTTTTGTCGGCTGCTTCAAAGGCTTCCTGACTTCCATAAAACCACCATGAAGTATTAAAAAACACTCTTTTTGGCTGATAAGGAGTTAGGGCATACGCTTCTAAACTCAACTGTGCCGATGCGGTATGATGGCCGTGAGTGGATCCAGGCGTGTTGTGTGCAAATCGATTGATGAAGATGTCGGGGCGAAAGGTTTCAATTACTTGCAGTACATCTTCTAATACTTCGTTTTTGTTCCAAATCGAGAAGGTTTCATTCGGTTCTTTTGAAAAACCAAAATCATTCGCACGGGTAAAAAACTGTTCGCCACCATCTATTCTTCGTGCGGCTAATAATTCTTGTGTACGAATGGCGCCTAATTTCTCTCTAAGTTCGGTGCCAATTAAGTTTTGACCGCCATCACCTCGGGTTAACGATAAATAGGCAGTTTGAGCATGATACTGATTGGAAAAATAAGTGATTAATTTAGTATTTTCATCATCTGGATGCGCCGCTACATACAATACTTTCCCTAGAAAGTTGAGCTTTTGTACTTGCTCATAAATGTCAACCGAATTGAGTTTCTGTGGTGCTTGAGCCCATAGAAGGGTCGAGCAACAAACAAGAACCAGCAACGTATATTTTTTTAGCATACTAAATTGTGTTTAATCAAAAAATTCTTTTTCCTCTGCAACTCTGTAAATTACCGATATTCCTTTTTGCATTAAAAGGTTGTTAGGGTACGTAATGAGTTCGTCATCACTCGATTGTAAAATAATATAAAACGCTTTTACATCCATGATTTCGCCTTCCACAGGAAAGTCTTTGTCGTGTATTTTTATTTTATCGCCTATCTTGAACGGATAGGAAAAAAAGATGATGATTCCCGCAGAAATATTACTTAAAATAGACCATTGGGCAAACGCTGCCACACCCACCACTGCAAGTACTGAAGAGGTAATCAACAAGATTTGATCTTTCTTCACACCCCAAATGATGACGATTGAGATAAAAGCTAAGATATTGATGAGTATATGAATGTATTTAACAACCAAGTTTGTTCGATGTTCTAATATCGAATTACTTTTGGCGTATTTTCGGACAATCTTTGTACTGCTTATTCTAAAAAAGAAATATAAAACCAGTACGATTAACGTTCCAATTTCTTCATGTAAATACGGATTTTCAACTATTTTAAACATAACTAAGTAATTTTTGATACAGTAATTCGGTAGGCAATCCTACCACGTTTGTATACGATCCTTCAATTTTTGAAATACCTATTAACCCAATCCAATCTTGTATGCCATAGCTACCGGCTTTGTCAAAGGGCTGGTACTGTTCTAAATAATACCGAATGGCTGCTTCAGAAAGGGTAGTAAAAGTAACTTTGGTAATACAATGAAACACTTCGGTTTTTGCAATCGATTTTATACAAACCGAAGTAATGACCTCATGAGTTTTATTCGATAATTTTTGCAACATTGCAAAGGCATCGTCGGCATCGGTTGGTTTACCTAAAGCGCTTTCATTTAGCCAAACAATAGTGTCGCTCGTTATTAAGAGGTCGTTGGTGTCTAATTCCTTTTCAAAAGCGTTGGCTTTCAATTCGGCTAAAAAATTCGTTATTTCGGCTCCTTGCAATCCATCAGGATATACTTCCTCAATTTCTTTTAAGCGAATGGAATAAGATAAGTCCAGATCTTTAAAAAACTGTTGCCTTCTGGGTGAACCCGATGCTAAAATAATATTTTTATGTGCCAGTAGTTCTTTAAGCATGTTTCAACGTATATACAATAACAGCAACAGAAAGAATACTGCAAAATAAAACCACTTGTAGCAAGCGTTCTAAAAGTGCAAATTCCTTTCGGGTGGTGCTGGTAATTAATTTTATTCCTATGAATAATAAGGGTCCAACCATTGTTAACAATATAAAACTAAGGGCAATGGTTAATTCAAATAAAAACGCATTGCAATAAAACAGTATGGCAACAAGAACGACTAACAACAGTAAACCAACTAAACTCTTTGCTTTGATTAAACCAAAGCGAGTTGCTACCGTGTTGTTGCCTAGCATGTCATCGGTTTCTTTGTTTTTTAAATCGTGCAGCAGTTCTTTGATAAGGGTTAAGCCAAAACCTAACACAGCATAATCAATAAGAATGCCAAACACTTCACTCATGCGCACTTTATTTGCGGCATCAGTAGCCGGAAAAACATCAAACAAGGCAATAACTGCAATGCTTATCGCAACCAATAGCGCTGTAATGCAATTGCTTACTAACGGAATTTGCTTCAAGTTGGTAGCTTGAACATAGAGTAGGGTAGCTACCAATACAAATAGGGAAGCAAATGTAGGTTTGTAAATAACATTGGCTAAGTAAAAACCAATACCCACGCCTACAATGGTTAAACCAATGTACCAGTTATAAGCCGCCGCTTCAGAGATTGTGGCGCCTACGAGTCGGTATTTCGGTTGTTTGATTTCGTCTTCTTCATAATTCATAATGTGTTGCATCACAGCTCCACCTGCAGCAATACAAACCGTTGACAATACTAAAAGTAAGTAGTTGAAATCGGTTAGCGCTAAATCAATATAAGATTGCGTTAAAAATAAATACCGAAAAACCAATTGCATCATTACAAGCAATAGTAGGTTTTGGTATTTTATGAGTTTTAAGTATTTCATTTTTGGTTTTCGGTTTTCTTATTCCATTTCAACATTCGTTGTTACTATTTTCCTACTGTTAAATTTTAACCACATAGACACATAGATTATATAGTGTTGCATTGTGTTGAGGCGTTGCACTTAGCAAAGTTCATATAGAAACAACGTTTTGTTTGTGGTCGGTTTTCATGTTTAG
>NZ_JBIIWV010000152.1:0-4918 GCF_044338735.1 Flavobacterium sp.
TAGGCTCCTTCGATTAGGTTTGTGAAAGTTGGTGAACTTTGGTAATTTGTTCCATCCAATGAAAAAACATAAGTGCTTATCCCAGTATAATCAACGGTTATTGTATTGTTTTCTGAAAAATCATTAATAATAATATCGTTAATTGTTGCAATTCCGGATGGTGTAACGGTAAACGTTTTGGTTTTTGAACAATTTGAAGCATTCGTTAGAATTACTGAATAAGTTCCTGAATTTGCTACTGTAATGGTTTGAGCGTTTTGAACTGGAGTTGTATTCCAAGTATAACTAGTGAAACCAGAGCCTGCGTCTAATATTATTGAAGTATTTTCACATAACCCAACTTCTTCATCGGTAATTATCGCTGGAAACGTATTTACAATTAAATCTAAAGGATAATCTGAATAACATCCTTGAATATTGGTAATTCGAGCATATATAGTTTGCAGATACGGATTTGTATTTGCATAAATCGATGGTAAGGCTGTAGTACTAGTTGTTGATGCAAAAAATGAAATCGTATAATTTGAAGGTAAATTAGTAAATAAATCAGGGATGATATCAGTTAAATTGAATGCTGTGATTCCGTCTTGATTTGCATCAATATCACATTTTGAAAAACGTGTTTGATCGACGATTAAATCAACAGCATATTCTATATTTATTGTTCCTGTTGTTTCACAATTACCGCCATAATTTATTGTTACCGAATAATTTCCTGCCGAAGTCACTAGATAAGTTGGGTTTGTTTCACCAACTAATGGAACATTATTTTCAAACCATTGATATCCTATTGCACTAGATTGAGTGGCATTTAAAGGTAAAGTTTGAGTAGGACAAAGAGCAGTTCCAGTTGAAATTAATCGATCTTCGCCTAAATCAACTCCGAAATTAAAACTTTCACCACCTAAAAATAGTGCGGAGTCATATCTGTAATTTCCTTCATCGGCAATTACTAATTTAATATGATAAGTGTCTCCAGGGATTACATCAGATTGCGCGGTTAAAACTTTGGTTTGCCCATTAAAATTTGTTGGATGATTGATATCATTAAAAGCATCAAAATAAGCTTCATTTGCAGGTGGACAAAGAGTTCCAGGACCTCTAACCGTATTTACTTTTACAGGAATAGTTGTATTAGGAACTAAAGCTAAATTTTGATAATTTGGATCTCCGTTTCTTTTCAACAAAAAAGCAAAACCATCAGTAAAATTACATTGATTTGAGGAAGGATTCAATAAATATTGTTCGGAGGAAAAAATATAATCAAAACTAATATGATCGCCTTGCGGAATAAAATCAAATTCCAAAACGGTTGCATTAAATGTATTAGTTAATCCTAATGCCTGATTTAAATCAGAGTCGCCATTCCATCCCATATTTCCACCGTCATCAGAAAGAGAAGCATTTGGTCCAATGGTATTTATTGTTTTTCCAGTTGTTAATACAATTCCGTTTGTAAAAGGAAATCCCGTTCCAGTTGCCTCAAAATAACCATAGCTTTTTTCGCCAGAAGTAAAATTACCACCAGAGACAGCCACGTTAAAAACATTAGCACACGGACTATTGATTAATTTGTCTTCGATCAATTGCTGTGGTGTAAAACTTTCGTCTATGGTTATATATTGTGCATTTCCTAATTGAAATGCCAATCCAAAAATAAGCAATAAATAAATTTTATTTATTAAAACCATAGCATCAACAAAGATACTATAAATCTCTCTTTTTTAGGATATAATAAGAAGCATAAATAAAGATAGCAGTCCAGATAAGTACAATTGAAATTTGTGAAAAGTGAATACTATAATCTTTCACAGATTTTGCACCACCAATAGTAGCTTCAATTGTTTTGATGGCGCTTAATCTCGAAAACGGTTCTTTTATTAAATTGCTCATAGATTCAATTGGGAAGAACTGAATAATGGTATCGGCAAAATTTTTAGTTTTATCATTTCCATCTAGAATTCCAAATTTTAATATCCAATAAAAAATATTTTCAGCAATAAACCAAATAAATAAAAAGCCTAAAGCAAACGCACTTCGTTTTACTAAAATCCCTAAGAATAAACAGAATGAAAAGAATGCAATAAGTTTGACGAAAAAGGCCAATAAGTATTCCATATCTGAAAAAACAATACCAATTTCATTATAGGAAGAAAAAGAATATCCTAAGATTAGAGACATTACAAAAATAAATAGCGTAGAAGCAAGTGCAAAAGTAACTACGACTATAAATTTAGAAATAATGAATTCTTTTTTACTTAATCCATCGATTAAATTTTGTTTTAAAGTACCATAAGTATATTCATTTGCCATCATGGATACGATAACAATCGCAAGGAAAATTTTGAATAAAGCGGCAATGTAGGTGTTGAAATGCCAAATGTATGGGAAATTAAAAATTCCTTGATCGGCAATTCTAATTTCAAATGTTCCAATACTGAATTTTATGGATGCAATAAGCGCAATAAAACTTAACAAAACAAAATAGGCAATTAATAAAACTTTACTGGCTTTATTTTTCCATATTTTCTGAAATTCTATCGAAAGTAATCTTTTCATTTTGGATTAGTTTTTGGTTAATTCTAAAAATTGTTCTTCTAAACTATTTTTTCTTTTTACAAGATGTTCTAAAACTATTTTTTGGTCAAATAGAAAGGTGTTTAGCTCTTGAGCAGCAATGTCTTGTTTTAGAAAAACCAAAACTTTTTCTTCTTCATCTACTATTTTCTCAACGGAAGGATGATTTTGAAGCACTAATTTTAACTGTTGATTATTGTTTGATTTTAGCTCAAAGAAACTATTGTTTTCAATCATGTTATGAACTGAACCTTGATACAACATTTCTCCTTTGCGCAATACAACTACATGACTACACACTTTTTCTACTTCGTCTAACAAATGTGAAGCCAATAAAATAGTAGTTCCTTGTGAAGCAATAACCCTTATAATGTCTCTAATTTGGCGTATACCTTGCGGATCTAAACCATTTGTGGGTTCGTCTAGAATTAAAATTTCAGGATCATTGAGTAGGGCAGAAGCGATAGCTAATCGCTGTTTCATACCTAAAGAAAAGGTTTTAAATTTATCATTTTTTCGCTCCAAAAGTCCGACTAATTCTAATTTTTCCTCTACTTTTAAAAAGGGAGTGCCTTTTATTTTACAAACCAATTCTAAATTTTCTTTAGCGGTCATGTACGGATAAAAGTTTGGACGCTCAATAATGGCTCCCACTTTTTTTAGGGCTTCATGAGTATTTGATTTTCCTTCAAACCATTCAAATTCGCCCGAAGTTTTATTGACAACGTTTAATACAATTCCTAAAGTGGTTGATTTTCCTGAGCCATTTGGACCAAGAATGCCATAAACATTGCCTTTTTTAATTTCAAAAGAAACATTTTTAACAGCATGTAATCTTCTATTGAAAATCTTATTAAGATTGGTGATTTTTAAGATGGTTTCCAAATTCTTTTCGTTTTTTGATTTATAGATAAGACGAAAAGATTTGTAATTTGTTACCAATAAAAAGCAGTTGTTTTTGAAAAAATATCTTACGTTTTAATTGAAAAAGTAATTAGTATCAATTTACTTAAATTTCTTTGTTCTTTAGTATGATTGTTATTGGGTCTAATAATTTGTATGTAAGATGTTTACGATTTTTGTTCTTTATTGAAGTACACCAAGTAGTAATACATTTGTTTTTCTTCGTCCCAACCTTTTTCAACGAATTTCTCTGCACTTTCTGGGTTGATGAAATCTAATTTGATTTGGATATTTGTATCTAATTGAATTGTGTTTTTCAAGGTACGACGCACATCAGTTACAGCTGCATTAGCTATTGGAAAACTGGATACGTCTTCAATACTATATTTTGCACCTTTATCAACTTTATAATTTTTAAATTCTGGAATAAATTCTGGATTTTGCATTACTTCGTTCAAGAAAGCGGTTTCTTCAAATTCATCATTTTTCGCAAAGTGATTGATGGCACGATTCATAAACAATACTTCTTGTTGTTTGTCTTCGGCGGGTAAAACTACTTCTTTTGCAAACTCTTGACAGAATTTTAAGTACTTTTTGGTCATGAAGTTTTCATCTTGAAACGCATCAACAGATAGGAAATGTTCTAGCCAATAACGTGTATCGTAACGGTTACTATCAACGGTTAAAATTTTGTAACCTTCCTCTTTTTTGTAATTAAAAATGATACAGCCTTTGTCTAACTTATTTAAGTTGATTCCTTGTTGTAAAATCATTTCTAAGTTGCTTTCTTTTTCTTCAAATTGTAAGAAATCGGTTTGCACTTCACTTTTGAAAACACCAATGGCATCAACCACGTTATTATCGATCAAAACATTTGTAAAATAGGCAACATATACTTCTCCGATTTTAATATGCGGATGATTGGATTGTTCAAAAAGGTGCTGAGTAATTTTTTTTGAAACGCTGTGTATTTCACTTGGACTATTGAAAACTTCTGTTGCAAAATTAAACATTTCGTTATATTCTAAGTCTACTTCATGGGCAAATTGAAAATAGTTTTCTTCTTTTTCACGAAAAGATTTAAAGAAATATTCTTTTAATAAAGGCACAATTTCATCATTTAATCCATACGGATTTTCAGACAAGAAAATAGCTTCGTTACGACTTTTATTACCTACTCTATGAATGGATAGGTTTTCAATATGTGCGTTGAATAAGTTGATCATTTTTTTAATGTGTCAATTAGTGAATTAGTCAATGTGTCAATTTAGAGAATTAGAAAATTAATCCGGTGTTATAGCCTTATTGTTTCATTGGCATATTGGCACATTAGATTATTGGCTAATTAGTTCCAGTTTTCTTCAAATCCCATGTCTTCAAAACTGTCGTCGCCTTCAAACATGTCTAAATCGTCATCGTCTAAGTCATCTTCAAATTC
>NZ_JBIIWV010000039.1:0-16135 GCF_044338735.1 Flavobacterium sp.
CAATATCCATTCCACCTTCAGTAGAATACATGATCATGTTGCGACCAGTGGCTCTATTTAATAAAACCGAAACATAAAATTCTGATGTTTCACTTTCACCTGGGTAGTATACGTCTTCAGCAATTAACACTTTGTGAACCGTTTTTCCTTCTGGAGGTGTTTGCGGTGTAATTAACTGCATTCCGATGATTTGTTCAGAAATTTCGGTTACTTGTTCTAAGTTTTTAGCCAATTTAACGCCTCCTCCTTTTCCTCTTCCTCCTGCATGAATTTGTGCTTTTATTACGTACCAACTTGTACCTGTTTCAGCTGTTAATTGTTTAGCTGCTGCAACTGCTTCAACTGGATTATTAGCTACAATTCCACGTTGTACACGTACACCATAACTTGCTAAGATTTCTTTACCTTGATATTCGTGAATGTTCATAATTATTATGCGTTTTTCTTATTTTTAAAAGTGCCACAAAAATAACAAAGTAATTTTTAATTGACTAACTTTTTTCCGTTTAATTTGGGAATTTAATATACATGATTTATGTATTAAATCAACTTTAAATTAAAGTAGCATTTAATGTTATTTATCCAAAATCTCTAACAGAACCTTCCCGTCTGAACTGTTTGGCATTGTTATTTTTAACATTTGGGTTACAGTTGGTGCAATTTGTGTGATTTCTTTTCTGTCATGGGTTTGACCTTTTGGTATGTTCCAACCAAAGAAAATCAACGGAACATGTGTGTCATAAGAATAGGGTGAGCCATGTGTAGTTCCGGTTGAAGAGTATTCCACATAACCTGGTTTAAAAGTTACTATTAATTCTCCGTTTTGGGTAGGATCATATCCTTTTGAAACAAAGTTTAAATAATAATCACTTGCATTTCCAATGGCTACTTCTTCTTCGGTATAAACGCGCTTGATGAAGTCTTGTTTGTGCAAATAATCTTTAAAAGTTTGTTTTACTTCTTGTAAACTCAATCCTTTTGCTTTTACTTTTACTTTATCAAAAAACACGTTGTAATTTGAATAATCCAATACCAAATTTTCTCCAAAAGTAGTTTCTGAAAATTCTTTCAACTCCTTTTGAATGTTTTTATAATTGATATTATCTACTTTGTATTTATTGTCTTTTAAATAGGTTACGTTTTCCGCTCCAGCGTGATCAGCCGTTAAAAAAACCAAATAACTTCCTTTTCCAACGGTTTTATCTAAATAAGCTAAGAAATCGGCAATGGTTTCGTCTAAACGCAAATAAGTATCTTGTAATTCAATTGAGCGAGGTCCTAAAACGTGTCCAATATAATCGGTTGAGGAGAAACTTACCGCCAAGAAATCAGTGATGTTGTCTTTTCCTAAATTTTCGCTTTCAATGGCTTTTTTAGCAAAATCGGATAATAAATTATTTCCAAACGGTGTTGAACGTAATATTCCCGCATCATTTGCCTCATACATATCTTGCAAATTGTATGGCATGAACGGTGCTTTTTTAAATAATTTCCCTTCGTAGGGATTGTTATCAGTTAAACTTTCGTTATACGTTTCTTTTGGTTTTAATAAATCCCAGCCTTTGGTTACATACTTCAAATAATTTTTTTCAGCATTGAATTGCGTTGCCCATTCGGGAAGTTTTTCACCATAATAGGTACTCGAAATAAATGCACCTGTTTTACTGTACCAAAAAGCCCAATCGGCAAAATGTCCAGCAGGCAAAATTGCTCCACGATCTTTAATACTGATTCCAATTACTTTTCCTTTAAAATTGGTTGATAACTTCAATTCATCGGTTATGGTAGAACTTTGTAAGTTTCTTGGCGACATTTTTCCTTCGTTGACCGAATCGTCTCCAAGTGTTGAAACCGTTGCATCTTCAGTACAATACGTTTCTTTTCCGGTAGCTTTGTTAAACCAATCGTTACCCACAATTCCATGAATTGATGGAGTAGTTCCGGTATAAACCGAAGCGTGACCTGGTGCCGTATACGTTGGCATAAAATTGTAGTGTGTATTATGAAACGTATATCCGTCGTTCATTAATCGTTTGAAACCATTTTCAGAAAAATCGCTTGAAAAACGGTATAAGTATTCCATTTTCATTTGATCTACAACAATACCAACCACTAATTTTGGTTTTTCTTGAGCAAAATTTCCTATTGAAATCAAGGAAATAATCATGAGTAAGGCTTTTTTCATTAGAATTTTAATTCAAATTAGATATAAAACGTTTGATAATTAATTTATTTTGTAACTTCTTCGACAACATCATAACAGAAAACGAAGTCTTTAAAATAGACATATAATTGTGGCTTATTTCCTAAGTCAATTCTTGTAAAAAAAGATAGTTTAACTGCTGTTCCTTCTTGATTTTTACACAAATAGGAATTAATTTCATCTGATTTAGTCACTTCTTTCTCTAAATATTCAACAATAGTGTAGTGCTGAATTTCACGAGAATAAATTACGATTTTATTTTTATCATAATCTAATGTTACATATAATTCAGTCGCTTCAGGCTTAGACCATTTGCCCCAATTCCCTTTATTATCTTTCTCTAAAACAGTTAAAGCAGTAGTTTTAAAACGAAATTGCTGCGCGTGACTCGCAAATGAAAATATGAATAGGAAAAAAAGTAGGTATTTTAAAGATTTCATAGGTTAATTATTAAAATTCAAAGTTAGAAAGCTCTTGTTTAGCAATGTTAAATTCGGTCATGATATTATCAACAATAGTTTCAACAGGCAAAATATCGTGAATTAAACCCGCAATTTGACCAATTTCTAATTCACCTTCGATTAAATCGCCTTCAAACATGCCGCGTTTTGCTCTTCGTTTTCCTAATAAGTTTTCTAAATCTTCTTTTGATGGGCATTTTGAGTACAACTCTTGCAGATCATTATAAAATTTATTTTTAATTAATCGAACAGGGGCTAACTCTTTTAAAGTTAATTGGGTTTCCCCTTCACCCGTTTCAACGATTGTTCTTTTAAATTCATCATGAGCAGAACTTTCGGTTGATGCTGCAAATCGGCTTCCCATTTGTACTCCATCTGCACCTAAAGTCAGTGCCGCGAGCATTCCTCTTCCTGTTGCAATTCCTCCAGCAGCAATTAATGGAATTGCAATTTGTTCGCGCACCATGGGAATCAAAGTTAAAGTTGTAGTCTCTTCTCTTCCGTTATGACCACCTGCTTCAAAGCCTTCGGCAACAACGGCATCAACTCCAGCTTCTTGTGCTTTTAAGGCAAACTTCGAACTGCTTACCACATGTACAACCGTAATCCCATTTTCTTTTAAAAAAGACGTCCAGGTTTTCGGATTTCCTGCCGAAGTAAAAACAATTTTAACACCTTCCTCTTTAATAATCTGCATAATTTCTTCAATATTGGGATACAACATTGGTACATTAACGCCAAAGGGTTTGTCGGTAGCTTTTTTACATTTTTGAATGTGTTCTCGCAATACTTCAGGATACATTGAACCTGCTCCTATTAATCCTAATCCACCAGCATTGCTAACAGCACTGGCTAATTTATAACCGCTATTCCAGATCATTCCACCTTGAATAATTGGATATTTAATATTGAAAAGCTGTGTGATTTTATTCATTATAATTTTAATAATTTACCCTTTTGGGTTTTGTCTTTTAAGGAAAGTTCATAAAAATATATTCCCGAAGTTAATATTTCTAATGAAATTGATGTTTCGGAATTTGAAATATGAAATTGATTGATCATTTGACCTAAACTATTATAAAAATACAATTCTGCACTTTGATTTGATGGTAAATTGATTGTTACTCTATCTTGAATAGGATTTGGATATAAAACAACATTCCCATTATCAAAAATTTCATTACCTAGAGCGTTAGTAAGTGCAAGCTGAAAATCAGGAATTCCGTATCCAAAAAGATTTGTTGGTGCAGTATATCGATCAGCAGATTGTTTGACCAATTGAACAACTTGAGTAGCTTTTAAGCTGGGAACGGCAGACCAAAAACTAGTAATCATTCCTGCCATAATAGGACCCGAAAATGAAGTTCCATTTGCCGTTACAATAGCTCCACTAGTATTTGAAACTACGGCTGCTTGACCTTGCGCCATAATATCTGGTTTTACTCGGCCATCAAAAGACGGTCCTATAGAACTGAACGTTGCGTAAGTTTCATCTGGTTTTACCGCGCCAATTGCTAATACATTAGTAGCTTCTGCTGGAACGCCCACATAAGGATCTGAAGTAGCCCCAGAATTACCAGCACTTGCAACTACCACAATACCTTTAGAAAAAGCAATATTTGCGCCTCTTGAAGCAAATGCTTGATTGCCTGTCATTTCACTATAAGTATGACTGTAACTAGGATTATCATATCCAAAATATCCTAAAGAAGAAGTAATCAAATCAACACCTAGTCGATCGGCTTCCTCAGCTGCTTCGACCCAATAACTTTCTTCCACTGGATTTTCTGATGCAACATCCTCTGTTACAAACAAATAATATTGAGCATCGGGAGCTGTTCCTACTAATTGACCGTCAACATAACCTGCCATGCAAGAAAGCACCATTGTACCATGATTATGTAATGTATAAACATTTGTGCTCTGATTCACGTAATTATATCCGCCTAGTATTAAATTATTGGTAAACAAACGCTGAAAAGGAGTTGCTGTATCTACATTTTGAAAACCCGAATCTAGAACCGCAATTATTTTTCCAGCACCTGTGTAATTTTGTTGGTGCAATAAATGACCATTTAACATTTGAATTTGGTTGGAAGATGTTCCATAGTTGAAATTTTCAGCCACATCCATTCGTTTGCTCACTATATTTTCTGAATTATTATTTGTGGTTCTACTATTCAAAGCCTGATTTGCAAATTTTACAGAACTTACAAATGACAAATTAGTTAATGCCTGAATATTGGCTTGAGTTCCTCTAATATGTAATCCATTCAACCATTTCGATTTAGCTTTTACGGTAATTCCTGTAGCAGCAGAAACTTGATCAATATAGGTTTGGGCAATAGGAACATCCAAATTATCTAAAGGAATTCCTTGAGCTACACGTCTATCTAATGAGCGTTGTGTAAGCATCGACAAAGGATTAGAAAGATAACTGGCAGCATTTGGTTTATCTGAAAAATAAACCCAAGCATCTTCTTGAGAAAAGCCAAAGTTAAAAATCAATAAAAAAACAAGTATCGTTTTTTTCATTTTCCAGAGAATATTACCTTCAAAAATAAGCAATTTTATTTAAAGTTACGTCTTAATTTTATGCAATTACACCACTACCTAAAACCTCATCATTATGATGCCATGCTACAAATTGCCCTTCTGTTATTGCCGATTGTGGCTTTTCAAAAACAACATACATTCCGTTTTTAAATTGATATAATGTAGCTTTTTGCAAAGGTTGACGATATCGGATTCTTGCCAAAACTTCTAATTTTTCTCCTTCATTAAGGGCTAAATCTTCTCTAATCCAATGAATTTCTTCATTAGCAATAAATAGAGCTTTTTTAAACAAACCTGGATGCCGATTTCCTTGTCCGGTATAAATTATATTTCGCTCAACATCGGTTTCAATAATGAATAAAGGCTCTTTTGTACCGCCGACATTTAACCCTTTTCGTTGACCTTTAGTAAAATAATGTGCTCCTTGATGCTTACCAACTACCTTTCCAGGTACTTTTAAGTAATTGATGCGTTGTGCTTCATAAGCAAACGATTCTTCTTCGGATTCAAATACAGGTTTTTCTGCAGTATAAATTGAAGCATCTTCTGGAATTTCCACAATTATGCCTTCTTTTGGTTGTAATTTTTGTTGTAAAAACTCAGGTAAACGTACTTTTCCAATGAAACAAAGTCCTTGTGAATCTTTCTTTTCGGCGGTAATTAAATCTAATTTTGTAGCTATTTCGCGCACTTCAGGTTTGGTCAATTCACCAATAGGAAATAACGATTTTGCTAGTTGTTCTTGCGATAATTGACATAAAAAATAGGATTGATCTTTATTATCATCTTTTCCAGCTAATAACTGAAAAACTTCAGTACCGTCTTTTTCAATAGTTCCTTTTCTGCAATAATGCCCGGTAGCAACATAATCCGCTCCTAAAGACATCGCTATTTTCATGAAAACATCAAATTTGATTTCACGATTACACAACACATCTGGATTGGGTGTTCTTCCTTTTTCATATTCGTTGAACATGTAATCGACAATTTTTTCTTTGTATTGTTCCGATAAATCAACTGTTTGAAAAGGAATACCTAATTTTTCAGCAACAAGCAATGCATCATTACTATCTTCTAACCAAGGACATTCATTAGAAATGGTAACAGAATCATCGTGCCAATTTTTCATAAATAGCCCAATAACCTCATAGCCTTGCTCCTTTAATAGATAAGCCGCAACACTTGAATCAACACCACCAGAAAGTCCTACTACAACTCGCTTCATAATTATTTTCCTTTCTCTTGCTCTTTTTTAAACTCTTCTTCCGATTTTGAAACTTGTGGCAAATTGCGTTGTTCGTATTTAATTAATTCTTTACTAAACTTTGCTGCTTTGACTTGGTTAATTACTTTATTATTTTCATAAAATTTCCACATCCCTACACGCTTACCTTCTTTATAAGCTCCTTCATATAATTTGTTTCCATTGCCATCATAATAAGAAGCTAGACCATTAAACTGACCATTTTTATAGAAATGCTCATCAATTAACTTTCCTTTATCAGAAAAAGTTTTGGCCAAACCATTCTTTACTCCCAATTTATAATTGGTTTCTTCGGCAATTGTTCCATTGGAATAAAAAACTTTTTTATTTCCGTCTAATATTCCGTTTTTGTACAATTCAATATTCATTATTGATTTTGATTCAAAATGATAGTATTTCCATTGACCCTCTGGAATTTTATTCAGTAATTTTCCTTCGCTAACTTTATTCCCTTTTTGATCAAAAAAAACAGCATAACAAGAACCGTCCCCTTTTGAAAAATCTCGAGTAGCAATTGTAGTTCCAGCTTTTGTATCATCAAAATATTTAAAAACTCCTGTTTCTTTTCCATGCGAAAAAACACCCTCATAACGTGGTCGATTGGTTTCTTTATGGGTTCCTTTCCATAATCCGTGACGATTACCATTTGCATCTAATTGATTAATAGCATCTTGAGCAACAACTGAAAAGGTGAGTAAAAAGAATAATATAACGTTTTTCATTATTGATTTTTTAAAGTTGTAAAGTTATCAAAAAAAATGCCAAAAAAAACCCTGACTTTGCAGACAGGGTTTATTAGTGAAAATCTTATTTTTTCTTTTGTGCGGCTTTTTGAGCTTCTGCTTGCTCCATCAATTCGCGCATTTTTTTCTGAAATTTACTTTCCTTTTTTTCTTTAGTCTTATTCACTTGAATTTGAGCGTGAATTTTATCTTCTTTTACAATGTAGTTTTTAATAACCAACATGATTCCTATGGTAATTGAATTGGATACGAAGTAATATAAACTCAATCCCGAAGCATAATTGTTAAAGAAAAATAACATCATGATAGGCGAAATATAAATCATAATTTTCATGATTTTACCCATATCTGGCATACCTTCTTGTGGTGGTGCCATTACCTGATCACCAGTAGTCATTTTCATGTAGAAGAAAATAGCAATTGAAGCTAAAATTGGGAACAAACTCACATGACTTCCATAAAAAGGAATATGAAATGGCAATTGGTAAATACTATCATAAGAAGACAAATCATCTGCCCAAAGGAACGATTTTTGTCTTAAATCAAACATAGATGGGAAAAACTGAAACAAAGCATAAAAAATAGGCATTTGTAACAAAGCAGGCAAACAACCGGCCATGGGATTTACACCTGCTTTTGAATACAATTTCATAGTTTCTTGTTGCTTTTTCATCGGATTGTCCTTGAATTTATCATTCAATTCAGCAATCTCTGGACGCAATACCTTCATTTTTGCTTGAGACAAATAGGATTTATAGGTTACTGGCGACATCACAATACGAACTAAAATGGTAAACAAAATAATAGCGATACCAAAACTAATTCCCAATCCAGAAATTAATTCGAAAACTGGAATAAAAATATAACGGTTAATCCATCCAAAAATACCCCAACCTAAAGGCATTATCTCGTCTAGATTTTTGTGATAGTCATTTAAAATTTGATATTTTGCTGGACCATAATACCAATTCATGTTATAGTTCAATGCTCCATTTTTAAATTCTAAAGGAATCTGTGCCGTAAAATTTTTGGTAAAAATGGTGTCTTTTTCTTCGTCATCTACTAAATTATCCGAATTGAATTTTACTTTTTTAAATTTAGTATCGGTTAATAAAATAGAAGTAAATAAATGTTGTTTAAAAGCTATGTAGCTTACATCTACAGCTTCGTCTTCTGAATCTTTAGCTGCATTTAAATAATCGTCTTTTCCGTCTTCATATTCAAAAACCAATTCTGTATAACGATTTTCATACGAAACACTTTTCTCGTTTCTGTAGGATTTCAATTGCCACACTAAATCTAATGGTTTAGCAGTATTGACTACTTTTTCTAATCCTTGAGAGCGAATGGCAAAATCTAACATATATTCGTTAGGTTTCAAAACATATCGGTATTCTAAAAACTGATTTGGACCAGCTTTTAACTGAAGAGTTACGACTTGATTTTTACCTTCTGTTGTTAACTTAGGTTCAAAAAACATGTCTTTTGTATGTAACGTTCTATTGTCTGCAGTATTTAATGTAATATCTAAAGAAGCATTTTGATCCTTAATAATTTGAACTGCTTTTTTAGAGTTTTTCTCAAATTGTTCAAAACCTAGAACAGTTGCATCAACGATATAACCACCTTTATTTGAAATTTTAAGAGATAAAACTTCGTTTTTAATTTCGGTTACCGCATCAGTTGCTGATGGAAGTGTTGCAGAATATCCAAACGAACCCAACTGAGTTTGTGCAGCGGCTGTTTGAGTAGCATCTGCTGGAGTTACTACTGTTGTTGGTGTTACAGTCTTAGCTGGTTTAGCTTCTTTGGCTTGTTTTTCAACCAGCTCCTTTTTTTCTTGTTCCTTTAATTCTTCTGCACTAGGAGTGTTAGCATATAACATCCATAACAATATTCCAGAGATCAAAACAAATCCGATAATCGAATTTATGTCTAATTTTTTTTCTTCCATCTACTTATAGTGTTCAGTGTTCAGTATTAAGTGAACCGTTTATTTATTTTTATGTTGTACAGCTGCTGCTACAAAACTCACAAAAAGTGGGTGCGGATTAGCAACGGTACTTTTATATTCCGGGTGGTATTGAACGCCGATAAAGAAAGGATGTGTAGGAATTTCGACAATTTCTACCAACTTCGTATCTGGATTTACTCCCGAAGCTACCAATCCTGCTTTTTCTAACTCATTTAAATACGCACCATTAAATTCATAACGGTGACGGTGACGCTCCATAATCTCTGTTTTACCATAGATTTTTTGTGCCAATGTATTTTCTTTGATGCTGCATTTCCAAGCACCCAAACGCATCGTTCCGCCTTTATTCTCTATATTTTTTTGCTCTTCCATTAAATTAATAACAGGGTGAGTTGTGTTTTCGTTCATTTCGGTTGAATTGGCATCAGTATAACCTAAAACGTTACGCGAATACTCAATAACTGCCATTTGCATTCCTAAACAAATTCCGAAAAACGGAATATTATGTTCTCTTGCATAACGAACCGTATCAATTTTACCTTCAATGCCTCTTCCACCAAACCCTGGCGCAACCAATATACCATCTAAATCTTTCAACTGACTAGCTGCTGAATTAGCATCTAAATGTTCGGAATGAATTGAAATTACATTCACTTTTGTCTCGTTTGCAGCTCCAGCATGTATGAAAGCTTCTAAAATCGATTTATATGAATCTTGTAATTCTACATATTTACCAACCAATCCAATATTTACTTCATGCTTCGGATTTTTCAATCTAAATAAGAACTCATTCCAGTTATTTAAATCTGGTGTATTTTTTTCTGGTAATTTTAATTTTTCCAAAGCTACTCTATCTAACCCTTCTTCCAACATTAAATTTGGAACTTCATAAATAGTTGATGCATCGATAGATTGAATTACTGCTTCTTTTTTAACATTACAAAATAACGCTAATTTCTGACGCAATTCTTGTGAAATTTCATGTTCAGTTCTACACACTAAAATATCTGCTTTGATACCGCTTTCCATCAACGTTTTTACCGAATGTTGTGTTGGTTTCGTTTTTAATTCTCCGGCAGCAGCCAAATAAGGCACTAACGTTAAATGTATTACGATTCCATTATTTTCACCTAATTCCCAAACTAATTGACGAACAGATTCTATATAAGGCAATGATTCAATATCTCCAACAGTTCCACCAATCTCAGTAATTACAATATCATAATCACCTGATTTTCCAAGTAACTGCATGCGCTCTTTAATTTCGTTTGTAATATGAGGCACCACTTGAACCGTTTTCCCTAAAAATTCTCCTCTACGCTCTTTTTCTATAACCGATAGATAGACTCTTCCTGTAGTTACGTTATTTGCTTGAGAAGTTGGAACATTTAGAAAACGCTCGTAATGACCTAAGTCCAAATCCGTTTCTGCTCCATCGTCTGTTACATAACATTCACCGTGTTCGTAAGGATTTAGCGTTCCTGGATCTACGTTAATGTATGGATCAAACTTTTGAATCGTCGTTCGGTATCCTCTGGCTTGCAATAATTTGGCTAACGAAGCTGCGATAATTCCTTTTCCTAAGGAAGAAGTCACACCTCCGGTAACAAAAATATACTTAGTTTGGTTCATTGTGTTGTTGTTGTGTTGTTGTTTCCTGAGATAAACTAAGGAATTAGTTGTAATAAAAAATTATAAAGGCCAAAGATAATATTAATTAGTCAATGTGCCAATTAGTCGATGTATCAATTTTGTAATTAAATTGTAAACAATTTATTTTTGTTTTGGAAAGTTTCGACGGATGTTTCGAACGAGTTCTTCTAAACCGTTTAGTTTGAGTTCGTGTACCAATTTTAATTGTTCGCCCAATTGTCCTTTTGGGAAACCTTTATTGGCATACCAAACCACATAAAACTCCGGAAGATCAATTAAATGATAGCCTTCATATTTACCAAAGGGCATTTTGGTATGTGCGAGTTTGATGAGAAGTTCTTGGTTGGTCATTTTTTATTTTAGAGTATAAAAGATATAGAAAAGAAGAATGACTTTAAAACTGTCAATATTCATTTATCTTTCATCTTTGTTCCTTTCTTACTTCCAATTAAAAACAACATCCTTTTCAATATCTGGATGTAAGCTTAATAAAACTGGACAAGTCATTGCTGCTCTTTCAAGAATTGTTTTATTTTTTTCAGAAATTTCAATGGACATATTCAGAATAACTTCAATTTTTGCAATTTTACGCGGTTCAGATTGCATTATTTTAGTAATAGAAACAGTTGAATCTTTTAAATCAACATTCAAATCTTTAGATTTTATTCCCATTATTGAAACCATACAACTACCTAAAGCGGTGGCTAATAAATCAGTTGGTGAAAAAGCTTCACCTTTTCCGTGATTATCTGTTGGAGCATCAGTTAATATCTGTGTACCAGATTGCAAATGAATACAAACTGTTCTTAAATCACCAACGTATGTAATATTTGAAGTAGCCATTATTGCGCTTGTTTTATCGTTAAATCATTGTCATAATATAATAAATAACAACCGATGTTATTGTTTGCACCGTTTTCATTGTAATAGTCAAAACTATTTTCAACATAGGCTGTTTTGTGTTTTGAAACCGAATCGGCAAAACCATTTTCTTGACACATTCGTAAAATGGTATCAAACGTAATATCAAACCCTTTAATCGCAACGCTATTAGGAGCAATATTATTGATTTTTTTATACGCTGCGGCAAAAAGCAATTCTTCTGGCGTTTCAATTAGTTTACTTGTCGAAGGATACATCATTTTTAAGGTAGTCAAATTTTTAATCGGAATTTCCTCAAAATTCAATGCATCATAGACTTCATATACCGTCAATTGAATTTCATATTCTTTTTGTAATCCTTTCAAAATATTGGTAATACTTAGAATCGTACTTGCTTTTTCAATTTCTAAAATAATGAAATTAGTCTTTCCTTTAACCAATTGCGATTTGAATTGAACTACATCAAGTGAGCCTTTATCATTAAAAACAGCGTGCTTGACCCAAGGATAATTTTTTAATAAATATTCTTTTGAAGCTACTTTTTTTGTACTAATAATCGCAACAGTATTGCCGTTTATTGCTTTGAAATGCTGATATAATTTGGTCTTCAATTGTTCTTCCGATGGAATGGCATAATATAGATTAGGTAACGCCAATCCTTTTTCTTTTGAAAGTGGCGAAATCACTGGAATATTATATTTTGAAAGTAATTGTGCTGTAGTCTCCACAAATGAATTTTGAAACGGACCAATAACTGCATCTACATTTGAGAAATCGTTTTTAGCAATTATCGAAGCTACATTTGAAGTATACTTTGAACTCTCCACATCATACACCTTAACATTAACAGGCAATCCTAATACTTTTGCCGAATCAATTGCCATCAAAGCACCAGCATAAAAATCTAAGGTTAAATTTAAAAATTTGTTTGTTTTTATGTGTTCGTTGCGCGTTTTAAGCGAATCGTTTTCAATTTTATTGATGTTAAAGGGCAAGAACAAGACAAGATTTCTGGTTTTTGCTTTAGAAACAGTACTGATTAAGTCAACTTTTTCTTTATTAGAAATAATAGTTGGTGCCAGATTTTTTTTGGTAGGAAGAACCAATTGAACTCCTTCCGATAAGGTGTCTTTCACTGTTGGATTTTTAGCCAATATAGCATCAACAGTAATTCCGAATTTTCTTGAAATAGCATACAAGGTTTCTCCTTTCTGAACCACATAAGTGGTATCATTTGCAGTGGTTACAGGAGTTGGAAAAAGACTTTTTACAGAAATCAACAATGTTTGATTTTCCTTAATACCATTAATCGCATCAGGATTGTTTTTTATAATATCTTCGGGTGTAATTTGATATTTTTTGGCAATAGCATATAACGTTTCACCTTTTACCACAACGTGTGAAGAATTCTTTTGTCCCAACGCACAAAAGAAACTCAAACAAAAAATTAGTACCCAAATGTTTTTCATCTTATTTTATTTATTCCCATTCAATAGTTGCTGGTGGTTTCGAACTAATATCGTATACTACACGATTCACACCACGCACATTATTGATAATTTCATTCGATATTTTCATTAAAAACTCATAAGGTAAATGTACCCAATCTGCAGTCATTCCGTCCGTAGATTCTACAGCTCTTAATGCTACTACTTTTTCGTAAGTACGCTCATCGCCCATTACGCCTACACTATTTACGGGTAATAATATAGCACCTGCTTGCCAGACTTTATCGTACAAACCGTGTTCTTTCAAACCATTGATATATATAGCATCTACTTCTTGTAAAATCGATACTTTTTCAGGTGTAATATCACCTAAAATTCGAATGGCCAATCCAGGTCCTGGGAAAGGATGACGCCCTAATAACTCAGGATCAATTCCTAATGTAGCGCCTACTCTACGCACTTCATCTTTAAATAACATTCGTAAAGGTTCCACAATTTGCAATTTCATAAAATCAGGTAAACCACCTACATTATGATGCGATTTTATAGTTGCTGAAGGTCCGCCAGTTGCCGAAACCGATTCAATTACATCTGGATAAATTGTACCTTGACCTAAAAATTTTACATCTTTTAACTGATTGGCTTCATCGTCAAAAACTTCTATAAACGCATTTCCGATAGCTTTACGTTTCGCTTCAGGATCATCAAGTCCAGCCAAAGCATCATAAAAACGTTTAGAAGCATCAACTCCTTTGACATTTAATCCCATTCCTTTGTACTGGTCTAAAACATTTTGGAATTCGTTTTTGCGTAATAATCCGTTGTTTACAAAAATACAATACAAATTACTTCCTATCGCTTTATTTAGAATTACCGCAGCAACAGTAGAATCTACTCCACCAGATAATCCTAAAACTACTTTATCATCACCAATTTTGGCTTTCATATCTGCAATTACTTCTTCTACAAAAGCATTCGGCGTGAAGGTTTGTTCCACTTTTGCAATCTTAACCAAGAAGTTTTCTAACATTTGTTTTCCATCTGTGGAATGATACACCTCTGGGTGAAATTGAATGGCGTAAGTAGTTTCACCTTCAATTTTATAGGCGGCATTTTCAACATCTTTTGTACTGGCGATTTTGATTCCGTTTGTTGGTAATTTCTTAATTGAATCCGAATGCGACATCCAAACTTGACTATTGTCTGAAACACCTTCTAAAAACAGTTCGTTTTCTTTTAAATATGAAAGATTGGCTCTTCCGTATTCTCTTGTGTTGGATGCTGCAACTTCACCACCTGAAAAATGTGCTAAATATTGCGCACCATAACAAACCGCTAATAAAGGTTTTTTACCTCTAATTTCAGATAAATCTGGATGCAACGCTTCTACTGAACGAACAGAACAAGGACTTCCACCTAAAATTACAGCTTTATAAGATGATAAATCGGTTGGTATTTTGTCAAAGGGGAAAATTTCACAGAAAATGTTTAATTCTCTTACTCTTCGTGCAATTAATTGGGTGTATTGTGATCCGAAATCTAAAATTAATACGTTGTTCATTATTTTAAAGTTAGAAGTTAGAAGTTAGAAGTCGGAAGTTAAAAACTTTACGAAAAAAAACTTAAAACTCAGTTGTGTGTTTTATTTTATTTTTTGACTAAGAATAGAAACTAATTACTCTTCACTAATCACTATAATATTAATATTCAAACGTTCCGTATTCCGAAACTATAGTTAACTTTTTATTTTCTGATGCTTCCACTCTTCCTACAACTTGTGCATCGATATTAAATGATTTTGAAATTTCAATAATGTCTTGTGCAATTTCAGCAGGTATATAAATTTCCATTCGATGTCCGCAATTAAAAACCTGATACATTTCTTTCCAGTCGGTTTTAGAATTTTCTTGAATCAGTTTAAATAATGGTGGTACTGGAAACAAATTATCTTTAATTACGTGAACGTTTTCTACAAAATGAAGGACTTTAGTTTGTGCACCACCACTGCAATGCACCATTCCGTGAATTTGATTTGAATTGTATTTAGATAGTAATTTTTTAATAACTGGCGCATACGTTCTTGTTGGAGAAAGCACTAACTTACCAGCATCAATTGGACTGTTTTCAACCGTGTCAGTTAACTTTGTTTGACCTGAATACACCAATTCGCTTGGAACAGCTGCATCAAAACTTTCTGGATATTTAGTTGCTAAATATTTCTCAAAAACATCGTGACGTGCAGATGTTAATCCATTACTTCCCATTCCGCCATTGTATTCTGTTTCATAAGAAGCTTGACCAAATGAGGCTAAACCTACAATTACATCACCCGCTTGAATATTCGCATTATCAATTACATCAGCACGTTTCATACGAGCGGTAACCGTTGAATCTACAATAATAGTTCGAACCAAATCGCCTACATCAGCCGTTTCGCCTCCTGTTGAATGAATAGTCACGCCGTGTTTCTTTAATTCTGCAATTAATTCTTCCGTACCATTAATAATAGCTGAAATAACTTCAGCTGGAATTAAATTTTTATTTCTTCCGATAGTAGATGACAATAAAATATTATCGGTTGCTCCTACACACAATAAATCGTCAATATTCATAATTAACGCGTCTTGCGCAATGCCTTTCCAAACGGAAATATCACCCGTTTCTTTCCAATACATATACGCTAAGGAAGATTTTGTACCAGCACCATCAGCGTGCATGATGATGCAATAGTTTTCATCATTGGTCAAATAATCGGGAATAATTTTACAGAAGGCTTGCGGAAACAACCCTTTATCGATGTTTTTAATGGCGTTATGCACGTCTTCTTTAGAAGCAGAAACTCCTCGTAAATTATAACGTTTACTGGTATCAGAACTCATGAATTGTGTGTGTTGTTGTTGTTCCGCAAAGATAGTTTTAAAATTTAGAATTTAGAAGTTTGAATTTAGAA
>NZ_JBIIWV010000153.1:0-4862 GCF_044338735.1 Flavobacterium sp.
GTGTTTACACAGAAAATACAAGTGTTGTTACTGGTGGTTCAACGTATACAAGTTACTTAAACTACTTCTCTAACGAGTATAGAGCAGTTGTTGAGAACTTCGTTTTAGATGCTACTGCTTTTAAAGTAAGAGAGTTATCTTTAAGTTATACTATTCCAGCTAAAACTATTGAGAAAACTGGTTTAACTTCTTTACGTGTAGGTATTAATGCAAGAAATCCTTTCATTGTATTACCTGAAGAAAATAGAAGTTACTCTGATCCTGAGCAATCTAGATCTTCTGGAAATGATAAAGGTTTAGCAGTTACGGGTCAATATCCAGCTACTAGAACTTTTGGTTTCTCACTTAATGCTTCATTTTAATTAAATTAGATATGAAAAAAATAAAATTTCTATTGCCTTTAATAGCACTTACGCTATTTTCGTGCGACAATTACTTAGATGTAAATGTATCTCCAAATGATCCAAATGCATCTTTAATTACACCAAATTTATCAATCTCTGCTGCTCAAACTGGATCTTATTCAGTTTTAGTAAGAAGAATGAATGAATTAGGAAACGTATTCATGAACAACTGGGGTGCAAACGTAAACTCGTTTACAGGTGGTTATGCTGAAGAATTCGGTATTACTATGAGTAATAATTTTTACGAAGATGTATGGAACAGTTTATACAGAAATACGTATGAATTCACTAACATTATCAATTATCCATCAAGTAACTATGATAATCATAAAGCAATTGCTAAAATTATGAAATCATTTTATTTTCAATATTTAGTTGATTTATATGGTGATGTACCTTATTTTCAAGCACACCAAGGGGCTAATAATGTAAACCCAGCATATGACGATGATCTAGCTATTTATAGAGATTTGATTGTTCAATTAGACAGTGCTATTGACATGATTGATAATGCACCTGCAACAACTGTTGGTGTTGGTTCAGAAGACGTTATGTTAGCTGGTAATATGGATGCGTGGAAAAAATTCGCAAATACTTTAAAATTGAGAATTTTATTACGTCAATCTACAAAAGGGTCAACTAACGGTGCAACAACTACTGATGCTGCTACTGTTACTTATTTAAATGCGCAATTTGCAACGTTAGATAATAATTTTGTGGATAGAAATATTACTATTAATCCAGGGTATTCTAATGCAAAAGATGCACAACAAAATCCATGGATGAACTTAATGGCTCAATTAACTGAGACGGGTACAAACCCAGCTGTACCAACTTTAACTTACCGTTCAACTTACAATTTTAGAAGAGCTTCTTCTTTCATTGCAGGTCAATTGAATAATAATCCAGTTGATCCAAGACGCGGAAGATTATTTGGTTTAGTAAGTAGTGCTGTAGTAGGTGTTACTCAAGGAGATGCATCTCAACCTTCTGGTACTGCACCTTTGAGTTTATCTCCACTTGGACCAGGTTTGGTAATTAAATCATCACAAGACGGATATGTAATGTTGTTAGCAGAAAGTTTATTATTACAAGCTGAAGCTGCACAAAGAGGATTTATTCCTGGAGGTCCTGCTGCCGCACAATCATTTTTTAATGCAGCTATTACCGCTTCTATGTCGCATTTAGGTGCTACTGTAGGTACGTATGTTGCTGATGTGAATGCTGTTGATGGAAAAGGATACACGGCCAGTACTAACAAGTACCAAGCAATTATGTATCAAAAATCAATTGCTTTAAACGGTACAAATGGTGTTGAAGCATGGATAGAATATACTAGAACAGGTTTTATCAACAACATTCCAATGCCAATGGGAGCAACTTCTCCAACAGGGAAAAAACCATTGCGTTTGATGTATCCAACGTCTGAATTAGCAAGTAATTCTGCAAATGTTCCTGCACAATCAATTGCTGATGCATTTAATGTTGGACCATTTTGGAAATAATTAGTAACAAAAAAAAATATATAATATGAAAAAGTTAATGACATTGATGATCGTTGCGGTTTCTTTCTTATCATGTTCAGATGATGGAATTAAAACAGAGCAAGATTTGACAAAAGGACCTAAGGTGGTTGGTTTTGCTTCTAAAGTTGCCAATGTACCCTATTTTTCTAATCAAGGTACTGTGTTGAGAAAGTTTCCAATGAATTTAATTGGAAATGGTAACGGACAAGTTTCTTCGTCTGATATTCAAGTATCTTATACAGTTGATCCTACATCTTCTGCTGTTGCTGGTAGAGAGTATAGCATGGTAGATACTACAGGAAAGATTACAATTCCTGCTGGTACCACATTTGGTGATTTTCCATTAAATGTAATTACAGGTGGTTTTAGTCCAACAGTTAAAACGGAGTTAGTATTAAATTTAACAACTTCTTCTCCAGGATCTATTGTTGGAGCTCAATATTCTCAATTGAGAATTGTTTTTGTTGGTTGTTTGTCTCAAGTTCAAGGTAATTATAACGTTAGAATCACTTCTGGTGCTTCTGCCTGGAATAGAACTGACGAAGTGGTTTCTGTTATAGGAGTTAATACTTTTAGAACAAGATATGTTGGAGGATGGACTGTTGCAGCATTAGGAGCAACCCCTCCAGGATTTGAATTTTCTGATGTTTGTGGTGAAATGGCAATTCCTGCTAATTTAACTTTAGGAGGTTATTCTAATGCTGTTTATGGTATTGGAGCTTATGGAGCAGGTATTGATGGAAGAGTAATTTCATCTACTAGTTTTGAGGTAACAAAAAATATTGCTTTTGCTGCTGGTGATGCTACATATAAATACGTTTACACACGTCGATAATTAAATTATTTAAACAATGAGAAAAATAAATTTTAAATACATCGTTGCTTTTGCTGCATTAGGCTTTTTTGCTTCTTGTGAGCCAGATAACGATACGACTAATGCAAGAGTTGTGAAGCCTGTAGTTACAGCTGCAGTTACTTCATTTACTATTGCTGAAGGACAAACGGCTACTGTTAATTTAACAGTAAATACGCCTTACTTTAGAACAATGGATTATAAATTGGAATTAGTAGGCGGTACAGGATCTTATAAAGACTATTCTACATCTGGTACTGAAACTGTACTTGATGATGGATGGGGAGTAATTGGATACAAAATTTCTGTTCCAGCTTATGCTGCAACCGCTTCTTTTGACATTACTCCATTAGTAGATTATTTACCAGAAGGTGCAGAAACGTTAATCTTTAGATTATACCCTATGGGGAATTCTAATGGTTTAGTAGCAGCTGCTTCTGAGACTATTACTGTAAACGTTTCAAATACTGTTTTAAATGAGGTTCAAATGGACTTAACTTGGGCTACAACATACAATGCACATGGAAATCTTGATGATATCATGTATGCTGGCGTAGATGGATTTGATCATTCATTAGAAGCCTATGATTTTGATTTGTATGTTGATCCAGGCGCATATCCTGGTGCTACAGGGGCTGAACCAGAGTATGATAATATTGCTAGTACAAGCGCAAATGGTGATTATGAAATCTATATCGATTTGTATGATTCACCAAGAAGATTAGCTGGTGGTGCTGCTGCAGGAACTGGTTATAGACCAACTACTTTATTAAACCTAACACCTGTTTTAACAGTTAGTAAACCAGGGCTTTGGGTAAAAGAAATACAATTAAGTAATATCTGGACTTCTAATACAATTCCAAGTAGAGTAGGGGGAGCATTTACAGCAGCTATTTATGCAGGTAAAGTTACTAAATCAGGTAACACTTTTACTTTGTTCGATGAAGCTGATGTACAATTAGCTACAGGTAGAGCAGCCGGTAATGTAATGCCAAAAGTTGCAAGAATTAAATAATAATTCTTAAATAAATACTAAAAGAGCTACATTTATGTAGCTCTTTTTTTTATTCTCTATTTTCTCATTACATTTGCCTATAATTATTTGTAATGAAAAAAGTTTTCTTGTTTTTTATACTATTTATCTCTTCTTCACTAGTAGCTCAGGTTGCTGATGATGAATTAACTAAAGGCTTAATTAAACAGAAAGAGGTAAAACCCCCCATCAACCTCTATAAAATTTATACCCTACAACAAGACTCTACTTTTGTTGATACTTCCTTGACCATACAAAGCGAGTATAAATACAATTTATTGCGTAAAGACAACTTTGGTTTACTCTCTTTTTCAAATGAAGGACAAACCTATAATACGTTAGATTTTGGGTTAAGAAAAAAAAGTAGTATGCCAAGCTTTGGTTATGCCGGTAAACATTTTAATTACCTTGAAGCAAACGACATCAACTATTATTCTGTTCCCACTCCACTTACTGATTTATACTATAAAACGGTTATGGAACAAGGGCAAACGGTAGATGCTTTTTTAACGGTAAACACTAAGCCAAATCTTAATTTTTCAGTTGCATATAAAGGCTTGCGCTCGTTAGGTAAATATGTGAACTTTTTATCGAGTTCTGGTAATTTTAGAGTTACTACCAGCTACTTTACAAAAGACAAGCGTTATTATTTAAACGCTCATTTTACGGGTCAAGATTTATCCAATCAAGAAAATGGCGGAATCATGGATGTTTCTCAATTTGAATCGGGTGATCCTAATTATAGAAAACGTGACGGTTTAGTGGTGTATTTTAAAGATGCAACTTCACTCTTAAAAGGAAATCGTTTTTTTATAGACCACTCCTTTAAGTTGAGTAAAACAAATCCCAACAGTTTAGTTTTTACACATCAGTTTAATCAAGAATATAAGTTTTTCGTATATACGCAACCCACAGTCAGTACAAGATTTGGAACTGCTTTTTCAAATAGTATTAGCACTAAAACAAGATACAATCATTTGTATAATAAGCTAGGGGTGGCCTACAAAACGAAATCATACGGTGATGTAGCTTTTTTTATTGAAGAT
>NZ_JBIIWV010000154.1:0-4848 GCF_044338735.1 Flavobacterium sp.
ATTCCAACAGTTGATTTGAAAATTCAATTCAAAAATGCCGCACGTTTGGGCGAAATATTAACCAAAAAATTGTGGGTAAAAGAATTAAAAAACTCTTCAATAATTTGTGGATTTGAGTTTGAAAACGAAAGCAATAATATAGTTTTAGAAGGCGAAGTTACTCTGGTTAACGTAGCTTTCAACGCAGAAAGAAACGGCATTAAAGCCGAACCTTTTTCAGAAGAAATGAAAGAGAAAATTAAAATATATTTAAACTCATAAAAACTTAGCGAAACTCTGTGATAACTTAGTGAAACTTTGTGTAACAACATAAATATGGAATTCAAAAAATTTAAAGCCGCTACTGTTCAAACCTCGCCTGTATTTCTAAACGTAGAAAAAACAGTTGATAAAGCGATTTCTTTTATTAAAGAAGCCGCCTCAAATCAAGCAAAACTTATTGCTTTTCCTGAAGTATTTATTTCGGGATATCCCTATTGGAATTGGATCATGACACCTGTTCAAGGTAGTAAATGGTACGAAGAATTGTATAAAAATTCAGTAGATGTTGCCGGACCTGAAATTCAAAAATTGTGTTTGGCAGCAAAAGAAAACGACATGCATATTGTCATCGGAATCAACGAACGAGGTTCAAGCTATGGCGAAATTTACAATACAAATTTAATTATTGATAATAAAGGCGTTATAATCGGAAAACATAGAAAGTTAGTGCCAACATGGGCTGAAAAACTCACGTGGACTTCAGGTGATGGATCTTCATTAAAAGTGTACGATACAGAAATAGGACCTATAGGAACATTAGCTTGTGGCGAAAACACCAACACGTTAGCACGATTTGCATTGCTCGCTCAAGGCGAATTGATTCACATTGCCAACTATATTTCATTGCCAGTTGCTCCACCAGATTACGACATGGCTGAAGCGATTAAAATACGTGCCGCAGCGCATTCTTTTGAAGGAAAATTATTTACGATTGTGTCGTGTTCCACTATTTCTCAAGAAATCAAAGATGCCTTGCGAGCCGATGTGCCAAATGTGGATGAATTGTTAGATAGAAAAAGTTCGGCATTTTCTGGATTTATTGGACCTAATGGAGCTGTAATCGGTACACCTTTAATTGATGAAGAAGGAATAGTATATGCTGAAATCGACTTAGAAAAGTGCATCCAACCGAAACAAATGCACGATATTCTTGGACATTATAATCGATTTGATATTTTCGATTTACGTGTAAATACCGCCCCAACGCGAAAAATTACATTTATTGAAAATCACGAGGAGTTTAATAAAAGATAAATAATTGATGACTGAGGCTCTCGAAGTCATCAATTTAAAATAAAACAAAATGGAAGAAAATAACTTTTCAGATGACCAAATCGGTCGTGCAAGAGTACAAGATTCACCCGAATTAGTTGCCTATTACAAAGAATTGGAAACATTAGGAGCGGGTGCTTTGTGGACTGTAGCAAATGATATCGAACCTTGGGAACCCCGTTCGTCATCTGTTCCAATGCTATGGAAATATGATGATTTACGTGATTTAGTTTTAAAATCATCCGAATTAGTAACACCCGAACAAGCTGGAAGACGTGTCGTATATTTGGTAAACGACAAACGTAAAGATGTTTCGGCAGCCGTGGGTTGGTTGTACACTGGAATTCAAGTTACGCGTCCAGGTGAAAGTACTTCGGCGCACCGTCATAAGGCATCGGCATTACGATTTATTATGGAAGGCGAAGGCGGTTACACAGTTGTTGACGGCAATAAAATCACGTTTGAAGTCAATGATTTTGTCATTACGCCTAACTCCACTTGGCACGAACACGGCGTGGAAGAAGGTGGGAAAACCTGTATTTGGCAAGATGGTTTGGATATTCCTTTAGTAAATGCACTGGAAGCCAATGATTATGCTGTTTATGATGGTAAGCAACCTTTAGTAAAACCGCTGAATTATTCACCAATAATGTACGGTTGTGCCGGATTAATTCCTGCTGATAAAACGTGGGACAAGCCCTATTCGCCTTTATTCAAATATTCTTGGAAAAACGTGTATCCAGCACTTTTAGAAGCTCAAAGAGTGAATGAAGTTAATCCGTTTGATGGGATTTTTATGCAATATTCTAATCCTTTAACAGGCGGACACGTGATGCAAACGATGGGAGCCGCGATGCAATTATTACCAGCGGGTTTCAAAGGAAAAACCCACAAGCATACGGGTTCGTTTGTGTATCAATGCGCGAAAGGAAAAGGTTTTTCCATCATCAACGGAAAACGTTTCGATTGGAAAGAAAGAGATATTTTCTGTGTTCCGAGTTGGGCTTGGCACGAACATCACAACCTTTCTGAAAACGAAGATGCTTGCCTTTTTCAATTCAATGATTTACCCGTAATTGAAAGTTTAGGTTTATTTCAAATTAGAGAATTAGAAGAAAATAATGGTCATCAACGAATACAATAACAATATCAAATTCAAAAATCAATAAAAAACTTTGCTACTTTGTAACTTAGCAACTTTGAAACATAAAAAATATGAAACTACTTACCTACAAAACACAAGACACAGCACCTCGTTTGGGCTTCATTCATAACAATCAAGTCATTGATATGGAAGATTTTGGAGAAATTTCTAATTTCCCATTGCCTAATGATATGTTGGATTTAATTGATATGGGATTTGAAATTATTGCTGAAATAAGCGAATTAATTTCGGAAACACCAGAAAATTTCTTCGAAGAAATCGCTTATGAAATGAACGAAGTTACGATTTTAGCGCCTATCGAAAAACCCAGAAAAAACATCATTGGAATTGGGTTAAATTACACCGAACATGTGGCTGAAAGTGCCCGTGGATTAGATACAACTGGTAATTTACCGACGAAACCTATTATTTTCTCCAAACCACCTACAACTGTAACGGCTACGAATACGGAAATTATCAAAAATACAAAATTGACTTCTCAATTGGATTGGGAATGTGAATTGGCAGTTGTAATTGCTAAAAAAGGGAAATATGTAGCTAAAGAAGATGCAATGGATTATGTTTTTGGTTACACCGTAATTAATGATATTTCGGCGCGTGATTGCCGTAGAGAAGGACAATGGATTGTATCTAAAGGACAGGATACGTTTGCACCAATGGGACCTTATTTGGTTACAAAAGATGAAATAGAAAATCCACATAATTTGAATTTATCGTTAAAAGTTAATGGCGTTGAAAAACAAAATTCGAATACCAAATTTATGCTTTTCAATATCAATGATTTGATTGAAGATTTGAGTATTGTTTTTACCTTAGAAGCTGGCGACATCATTGCAACAGGAACTCCCGCAGGAGTTGGAGCAGGAAGAAATCCACAAGAATGGATGCACAATGGAGATGTGGTAGAAGCTACTGTGGAAGGAATTGGAACAATTGTGAATACGGTTAAAGAAATTTAAAAAAGTTTTCAGTCTCAGTTTTCAGTATTCAAACTGTTAACTGCGACTGCGACTGTAAACTATATAAAATGAAATACAGAATAGGACAAATAGTTCCATCTTCAAACGTTACGATGGAAACCGAAATACCAGCCATTTTTCGCTCACGCGAAACCATTTTACCTGAGCGTTTTACGTTTCACAGCAGTAGAATGCGTATGAAAAAAGTAACCAAAGAAGAATTGGAAGCAATGGATGCGATGAGTTTAAAATGTGCGCAAGAATTGTCAGATGCTCACGTAGATGTGATGGGTTATGCCTGTTTGGTAGCCATTATGAGTATGGGACGCGGGTATCATTGTGTGTCGGAAGTAAATTTGCACCAAGAAACAATTGCTAATGATTTTCCAACGCCAATTGTTACTTCTGCAGGTGCATTAATTAACGGATTGAAGGTTTTGGGTGCGAAACAAATTTCGATTATTACGCCGTATATGCGACCATTAACCAATATGGTGGTGGATTATATCGAACATCAAGGCATCAAAGTAAAACAAAGTATTGCTTTAGAAATTCCAGATAATTTGGAAGTAGCGGCTCAAAACCCAATGAATTTATTAGAAATCTATAAACAATTAGATTTAACCGATGTCGATGTTTTAGTTGCTTCAGCTTGTGTGCAAATGCCATCGTTGGAAGCCATCGATTTAATTCAAGCAGAATGTGGTATCCCAGTTACTTCTGCAGCTGTTTGTACGACTTATGAAATGATGAAGAAAATTGGAATCGAAGCCAAATCTGCTATTGGTGGAGAATTATTGAGTGGGAACTATTAAAAAAAACAAACCCCAAATAGTTAAAAAACTAATTGAGGTATATATATAGAAGGGGGGGAAATACTTATCTCTCAAATACAAATTTGTATTTTGATGAGGCAAATATATAATAAAATATTTATAAATTAAAATATTATACTATAATTTTAAAAATAATAATGTTTTTTATCTTCAAAATAGCATTTTTATAGTTTTTATGTTTATAAAAAGGCCTTTTCATGTGAAATTTACCTCTCTTTTTTTAAATTATTATAATCTATTGTAGCATAAAATTAAAATAATCACAAAAAAAGACTCCAATTGGAGTCTTTTTTTGTGATTATGATAAAAATTAATAATCTAGCAATTCTAATAGTTCTTTTTCAAACTTATTTTTAGGTAAATATTGATCTTCTAAAGATTTCATGAACGGTATTGCCGATTCAATACTCCCTAATCTTTTAACAGGCGCATCAAGATATTCAAAACAGTTTTCCATAATCATTGCTGAAATATCGCTTGCTACTCCACCAAATAATGTATCTTCTTGTAGAATGATTACTTTACTTGTTTTTTTAACTGAAGTGTAAATTGCTTCCCAATCCATTGGTTGCAG
>NZ_JBIIWV010000040.1:0-16023 GCF_044338735.1 Flavobacterium sp.
AAATCACGACAAATAATAAAAATATTCTAATCATATTTTATTTAATTATTATAGTTATACCTTGTTAGATATTATTTTCATTGAAAGGTTTAATCTTGACACGCTTTTTTAAAAAAGTACAGGACTCGTTTATATGTATGACAAAGTCGTACAAAACAAACTCGTTTTGGGTAGATAGGTATTGCTGTCGTCATATATTATTTCAAATATAGCTATTTTAATTAATAATGTTTAAAATACAAAAATTGTATTATTATACTATTTTAAGTTCAATCTCCATAACTTAAATATAAAATCCTGTATCTATACATAATTATACCTTATTGATATTATACAATAAAAACTCTTTAATTAGTAGTAGTTCATTCATATGAATAGGTTTTTAAGATTTTAAAGTGATTTTCTCCGAAGAAGTATGAAGATAATAACTGCGACAAAGAATTATTTGTTTAACTATTTGTTTTTCTGATAGTTAAGTAAATTACCATCGCATTAAAACTGCAACTTTCTCCAATAGGGGGAGCTAATTCAAGAAAGAGGTCATTTCGACCTCTTTTTTTTGTTTAATAACCCTCACAACTTTCAATAAAGAGACATTTTTTGTAGTTGCAACTTTAAACCTACAGAAAAAGGTGTTCGTGATAATACAAAGACAAATAGTATATTGAGCGTAGTTTCATTTTAGTATTTCTCTGTGATATATTTTTCTTTAACGGTATCCACTAAATAATAGACCATAGGCACTAAAAATACTGTTAAGATTAATGAGGAAAGAAGTCCGCCAATGATTACCCAAGCAAGACCATTTTTCCATTCTGCTGCAGTACCCGTTGCCATTGCAATTGGGAGCATACCAACAACCATTGAAAGAGTTGTCATTAGGATTGGTCGCATACGGCCTTTTCCTGCAATGATTAGAGCTTCTTTGAAATGTTTGCCTTCAGCTTTTAATTGATTGGTAAAATCCACAATTAGAATAGCGTTTTTTACTACTAAGCCCATTAGCATAATTAAACCAAGTAAGGCGAACAAACTCAAATTGCTTAACGACAAATTCAATGCAAAAAATGCTCCAATTGCTGCTAAAGGAATAGAAAACAACACTACAAATGGATAAATAAAATTGTCATAAAGTGCGACCAGAATTAGGTAAATCAGTAAGAAAGAAATCAGCAATACCGAACCTAATGCTCCAAAACTATCATCTTGTCTTTTGATGTCGCTACCCCAAGTCATTTGTATTCCGTTTGATAGTGGATTTTCTTTTAGATAAGCTACAACATCATCTGCTACAGTTCCAGATGGTCTTCCCAAAGCGTCAGAAGTAAGAGTAACTGCTGGTTGGCGGTCTTTCCTTTCTAACAAGGAGGGAGAATTGTCTTGTTCAACAGTTGCAAATTGTGAAACTTCTATTGGTAATCCCACAGGGTTAATAATGGAAAGTTGTTGCACGTCTTCAAAGTTTTGACGGCTAAATTCATCTAACCAAATTCTCACAGGATATTCAGTTCCGTTCTCGGTAAGTGTGGGATCATCATTTCCAGTAAAAGCGGTTCTTAGATTTAATCCTACATAAGCCGTTGTTAAACCTAATCGCTGCATTTTATCTTTATCGGGGATAATTTTGTATTCGGGACTACCCGCTTCAACCGATAAGCGAACGTTATCCGCTCCGGGAATTTTTTCAATAATTGCTTTTAAATCCTTTCCGCTTTTCATCACCAAATCCAAATTGCTTCCGCTTAATGTAATTTCAATGGGTGCTGAACGAGGTATTAAACCCAATGATGCCATTGAATAATTTATACTTGGAAATTTTGACTTTAGGTCTTCTCTAAGTTTTTTCATAAATGTTTCTGTTGGCACATTTTTAAGTTCCTTCTTAGATTTTAATTGAATGGTAAATTCTGTTTTGTTTGCAGAACCAACGCCCAAACTTCCAATACCTGTGCTTGGTCCGCCAATGTTGCTGAATACCGTTGCAACTTCGGGTTGACGAATAATGTATGCTTCAATTTTTTGAGCAATTAAGTTATTCTGCTGAATGGAAGTGGATTTGTCAAACTCCAAAGCCATTCTAAATTTTCCTTGGTCGCCAGTTGAGATTAGTTCTTTGCCGATAATTCCTTGTTTCATAATGCCTAAAGTCATTACAAAAAGTAACAAAACAATTCCTGTAAAAATTAATTTATGGCTCAAAACCCACTCTAATTGTCTGCCATACCACTGGGTGAAATTTTCTAATTGGTGCTCAAACCAAATCAAGAAACGATTGAAAAAATTAGTTGGTTGTAAATCTTCTTTCTTTCCAATACGTGAAGCTAACCAAGGTGTAAGCGTAAAACCAACCAATAAACTTGTAAGAGTTGATGTCACTACAACTACGGAAAATTGTTTTAGCATATCGGCAACAAACACTTGTAAAAAAAGAATAGGCAAGAAAACAACCACGTCAACCAATGTAATTGATAATGCAGCAAAGCCAATTTCCATACGACCATCCATTGCAGCAGTTTTTTTATCTTTCCCCCCGTCTAAATGTTTTTGAATATTTTCTAATACGACCACAGCATCATCTACCAAAACGCCAATGATTAAAGACATTGCGAGTAAGGTCATTAGGTTAAGTGTGTAACCCAAAAGCCACATTACGGCAAACGCTGTAACTAAAGAAGTAGGAATAGCAACAATTACAATTAATGAGTTTCTGAAACTTCTGAGGAATAAAAGCATCACCAATGAAACTAATATAACCGCTAATATTAAATCGAAAACAACTGAATTAACTGCTGCAATAGTGTTGTCTGTGCTATCGTCTGCAATAATAAATTTCACACCTGCATCTGAATTTTGTTGTTCAATGGCTTTGAATTTTTCTCGAACTAACGTTGAAACATCAACAGCATTTGCATCACCTTGTTTTTTCAACATTAAACCAATACCATTTTTTCCATTGTAACGACTGATTGAGGTTGTCTCCTTTATACCATCAATAACATTCGCTATATCTTTTACATAAACGGGACTTCCTAAAACAGGCATTGCCACTTGAACGTTTTTAATGTCTTCTAACGATGTAAATTTTCCAGTTAAACGAACTGAATTACTTTCTTTCTCGGTTTGCACTTTTCCAGCAGGTAAGTCTAAGCCCGATCGATTAATTGCCTCAACAACTTGAACCATTGAAATTTTATACAATTTCAGTTTGTCTTGATTTATTTTTACTTGTATTTCTCTTTCTTCTCCTCCTAAAACGGTAATCTCTGCAACGCCTTTTATTTGTTGAATTTGTGGCAGATAATCATCTTTCATTTTTTGATAAAACTCAGTAGCAGATAAATTACTTGTTGCACTAATTGACATTATTGGCAAATCATTTGGTGAAACTTTGCTCATTACAGGACTTAAAATATCCTGTGGTAAATCTTTACGAATGTTGTCAATATAGCGTTGAGCATCTTGCATTGTTTTATCCAAATCCGTTCCGTATTTCAGATTGGCAATGATGATAGAAGCATTAGGCAATGACTTTGTAACCAAATAATCTACACCTTCCAAGTTGGATAAGGCATCTTCTATTTTTCGTGAAACGGAAGTTTCTACTTCGTTGGGTTCAGCACCCGGATAAACTGTTTTGATTACAACTACGGGCTGATTAAAGTCGGGCATTAATTCATAACTTAAATTTTTATAACCTATAATACCTAATAATGTAAATAAGCTGAAAAGCACGATTATCAGCGATGGTCGTTTGATTGAAATTTCTGTAATATTCATTTTTTGCTGGTTTTATTTAACAGTTACATTTGCACCGTCAAAAAGATTTATAAATCCATTGGTTACAATTACATCACCTTCATTTAATCCATTTGACGCAATTGCCTTATTCTGTATCTTTTTTGAAATCGTGATATTCTGCAATACAGATTTGCCATTTTTAATCAGATAAACTTGTGGTTGATTAGCTGTGCCAACTATTGCTGATGCAGAAATAATAATGCCCTTTTCTTGATCAGCAGTTTTCAAAATTACTTTACCAAACATTCCTGATTTTATTTTCAAATCGGAAGTATTATTAACCGTAAACTGAACAGGAAAACTACTACCTATATTAGCCTTACTGCCTATCATAGTTGTTTTTCCAGGCAATAGAATTTCAGAATAAGCATCTGCCGAAAGAGAATATTTTTGATTTAATTTGAATTGGCTCAACTCATTTTCGGGAACATTTACGGTGAATTTTAAATTTGTAATGTCCGTTATTTGCAGTAATGGAACTCCGGGTGCAGCAAATGCCCCTTCTTCACTAAGTTTTGCGGTAACCACTCCATTGAATGGTGCTTTTATAGTGGTTTTGTTTATTTGTTCAAGTAAAGTAGCTCTTTGCACTTTGGCAGATTTTAAGCCTAATTCCGATTTTTCCAATTGAATACCTTGAATTGCATCTGCTTTAGCTAAAATTGTATAACGGTTTACATCAGCTTCCAAACCTTCTATTTGCACTTCAATGGTTTGCATTTGCAATTTTAGTAATGAATTATCCAATTGAACTAATGATTGACCTTTGTTTACAACACTTCCAACGTCAACTAAAACTACATTTATTTTTCCTTGTATTTCGGCACTTATTTTAGTTTCCTTGTTTGGCTCAAATGTTCCTGAATAATAAAATTCGGCATTCACATTTTCAATTTGCAAGGTGTCTGCCTGAACATTAATAGCTTGTTCTTTATCATATTGATAAACTTTGCTTTGTGTAATTTCTTTGTTGTTTTTCAACTTGATTACTACGATGGCAATCAATACCAATGGTATGATAATGTATAATGCCTTTTTTAAGATTGTCGTTTTTGTGTTCATTGTAATAATTATTTAGTTGTTGAAATATTACCAGTTAGTTTTTTAAGTTCTAAATCTGCTTTTAGATAATCAATTACAGCAGACAGATATGTTTGTTGTGCTTCACGCAAAGCATTGTCCGCAAGCAAAACATCTGTTAGGCTTGCTGTTCCTTGTTTTTGTTGAAGGACTGTTTGCTCGTAAATGGTTTTTGCCAGTTCAATTTGTTCTGTTGTTGTTTCTACTGCTTTTTTAGCAACCATTCTTTGCAGTTTTGCATTTTCGACCTGCATATTATTTTGTTCGGTGAGTAAGCCGAATTGCAGTTCACTATTTTGCAATTCAAATTGTTTTTGATTTATTTTCCTTTGCGTTACAGTTCCGTTAAATAGTGGATAAGAGAGTTGAATACCTGCAAAACCAATAGGGAAGAATTTTAGAAAATCATTCGGTTGCTTGTCATATCCAAAACCTGTTGTTCCATATATTCCAATAATATTTAGCGAAGGGAAAAACCTTGATTTGTTTAAGGTACTTAGTTCACTCGACAATAAGCGGTTTTGAGTTTTTATGATACGAATATCTAAAATTGTTGAAGATGTATATTCATTTGCTCTTTTAAATTGAATGTTTGGGTCTATTTGTGTTTTTTGTTCAATGGAAACACCCATTGCAAATTTTAACGCATTTAAAACTTGCTCGTATTTGCTGCTGATACTTTCTTTTTGGTTTGTTAGTTGCGCAATCTGCAATTTCACCTTGCTTACATCTGTTCCTTTGGCAAGCAATTGTTCATTGAGCAATTGCATATTTTTTAGAAGTCTCTCTGCATTTATAAGATTGCTGTCAATAAAAGCTAATTGATTATGTAAAATTTGTGCATTGTAATACAGATTGGAGATTTCAAAAAAGATTTGCTCTTCAGTTTTCAGGTATTGCAATTCGGTTAATTCCGATGCTATTTTAGTAGTTTGAATGGCACCGTAAACTTGCGGATTATACAACGACATTGACAATTGTAAGTTTGCATTGATGTTATGCGGAACGCCAAATTGAGCTTCTTTATACTGACCTACTGGAGCTGTGGGATTAAAGGTGGATAATGGCATTAACTGGTAAGGTAAATTGCTAAAATACTTGTAATCCGCATTGACTGTTATTTTCGGTATTAAATTAGCTTTGGCTTCTTTCTCTTTTTGCTCACCAATAGAAATATTATTTCTATTCATTTGCAGGTTTTTGTTGTGAACCTGTGCTGTGTCAATACACTGTTGCAGAGACCATACTTGTGCTTGTGCAGTATTCAATCCTATTATTATAAACAATAGAATGAAAATAAGTGTGTGAATATTTACTAACTTCATAAGTCAATTTTTTTTTATTTGTTTTTTGTGATAGTGATATAAGCAATGTTTGCAAATATATATGTTACAGAAATTCTAAAAATCAATGCACGGATGTTTTTTGTATCAAAGTTTTCAATTTTCTATCATTTTTAAAAGGCCGTTTAATACGGTGTTGCCATCTTTAATTAAGTTTGATTTATGCCCAGATAATTTCCATTTTAATACTGTCATACGCATACTGCCCATAATAATAGTTGAAATAGTTGCCGAACCAATTAATTCACGGAAAGTTCCATCGTCTTGACCTTTCTTTATGATAGCGACAATATGAGTTTGCATCAGTTCCATCATAGTAGAAACCATCTCGCTTAGCTCTTTATTAAATTGAAAAATACCTTCAGAAAAAATTACGCTTACAATAGCTGGTTTTTTTATAAATGTGTTTAATTGAGAAGCAAAAATTTCTTTTAATTGCTCTGTAGGCGTTTTTTCCTCTTTAGCGATTATTGTTGTAATCCGTTCTTTCATTTCAAAAATAAAATAGGATAAAAGCCCAAGCATAATGTCATTTTTACTTTTAAAATGTCGATATAATGCAGCCTCAGAAAGTACTAAATCTGCCGCTAAGTTTTTTATGGTCAATTCTTGAATGCCATATTTGTCAATCCGCAATGTAGCGGCTTCCATTATTTCTATTTGTCTATCGGTGAATTTATTATTATTCATTTTTAAGGGCTTCTTATAGGGAATTTCCAAATGTTAGTAAATGCTCGCTTACAAAGGTAATTAAATTTACTTTATACCAACAATTTTTTGAAAGAACTTTAAATTTCTAGTTAAAACCGTTTTTAAAGATTTTATAGTAATTTTATCCGAAGAAGTATGAAGATAATAATTACGATAAATAATAATTTGCTAACTATTTGTTTTTCTGATAGTTAAGTAAATTACCATCGCATTAAATTTGTAACTTTCTCCAAGAGGGGGAGCAAAAAAAGCCTAACAGCAATGTTAGGCTTTTTTTATTTTAGAATTAACACTTATCGTTTAGGACATCTTTCTTGAACGCGTCTATTTGTTTTTTCATTTCTTTAATCTCCTTCATCTTCTGTTCAAGAGAATGTAATTTTTCATCGAGAATATTTAATTTTTCTTCTTTGCAGAATCTATTATTGTACCAAGCATCTATGAGTTGCCCTATTTCTCTTATGGTGAACCCAACAGATTTAGCATCGCTAATGAATTCCAATTTTTCAATTGTTTCTTCATCGTAGTGAAAATAATTATTTGATTTGATAGATTCGTCTCGCTTTCCTTCAATCAATCCTGATTTTTCATAAAAGCGAATCGTATGGGCAGAAATCCCAGTAATTTTAGCTATTTCATTTATTAACATAATGCAAATATAAAAAATTATTAAAAAATAACAACTATAGACTACACTCTAATGTTGTAGGTTTCAATTTATACCACTACGTTTGTTCAAATTAAAAATACAATCATATGAAAAAGACAATTTTAATTACAGGAACTTCAAGTGGAATTGGGAAATCAACCGTTATTGAATTTGCAAAAAATGGATGGAATGTAATTGCTACCCAAAGAAACCCTGAAAAGGAAACTGACTTTAAGATCTATAATAATGTCAAACTTTATTCATTAGATGTTACGAACCTTGATAGTATCACACAAGTATTTAAGAAAGTAAAAGAAGAATTTGGAACTATTGATGTTGTGTTAAATAATGCTGGTTATGGAGTTGATGGAGCTTTTGAAGCAATGTCTGATGAAGTAATTGAAAATCAATTCAACACAAATGTTTTTGGATTAATGCGAGTGACAAGAGAGGCAATAAAAGTGATGCGTCCTTCCGGTGGCGGAACAATCATTCAAATTTCAAGTATGGGTGGAAAAATCACTTTCCCATTATACAGCATTTATCATGCAACAAAATTTGCTGTTGAGGGTTTTACAGAATCATTACATTATGAATTAGCACAATTTAACATTAAGTTAAAACTTATTGAGCCTGGCCCAATAGTAACCGATTTTTATGGAAGAAGCAGACAATTCATTAAACCCAATTATACAACTGATTATGATATGTTTATTTCAAAATTTAATGCTGCTGCAGAAAAAGTTATGAAAGATGCAGAGGGACCTGAAGTGGTTGCTAAAACAATTTTTATAGCCGCAACAGACAATAGTAATAAAATGCGATATGCTATTGGGAAGCCCGGTCCAATGCTATTAAAGCTTAGAAAAATACTTTCTGATAAATTCTATTTCTTACTGGTTAGAAAAAGTTATAATATTTAACTATATGTTTTTCGGATAGTTAAATAAATTATTATCGAAATAAAATTTTTAACTTTCTCCAAGAGGTGGAGCAAAAAAGACCTACCAGAATGAACATGCCCCAAATAGTGTCTAACTTTTTGGGGCATGTTCAATAGACTGGCTTTTTTTATTGTTTTTAGGCGCTCAACAAATTCATAATTAAATTTGGGAACACTCCAATGATAATATTTAAAAGTATAGCCAAAACTGCTACAAAATAGTATACAAACGGTGTAGTTTGTTTTTCAGTACCTTCTTTAGTGTACATGGCAATGATTAGTTTAAAATAATAACCCACACTTATGATCGAATTTAGTACACCTGCAATAACCACTATAAGATAACCCGATTCAATAGTTTGTGTAAATAAAGTAAACTTAGCAAAGAAACCAGAAAAAATAGGAATTCCTGCCATTGAAAGTAATGATGCAGTTAATATTCCTGCCATTAAAGGATTTGTTTTTCCTAGACCATTAAAATTAGCAATGTCTTGGTTGTCTTTAGATTTAGTTACTAAAATGATGACAGCAAAAGCAGCAATTCCTGCTAAAGCATAAGCTGTGGCATAATAAAATAAGGTTCCTGCAGCAGTAGAAAAGCTCAACAAAGCCATCAACATAAAACCCGCATGTGAAATACCTGAAAATGCTAACATACGTTTTACATTATTTTGGCGTAATGCCATGATATTTCCTACCGTCATGGATAATATTGAAATAACTACGATAACAACTTCAAAAATGTATGGGATTGAAGGGATCATTCCTTGAATTAACTTATATAAAGTTGCCATTGCAACTACCTTAGCTAAAGTGCTCATGGTTGCCGTGGTTAAACTTGGCGCACCTTCATATACATCGGGAGCCCAAAAATGGAACGGAACAGCTGCAATTTTAAATAACATTCCAATAATGATCAAAGTCAAGCCAATAGGAAACCAAATAGGAATTCCAGCGCCTTCAGAAAGTTGATAAATTTCGGCGATGTCAAAATAACCTGTTGCGCCATAAATTAAGCAAATTCCAAATAATATAATTCCTGAAGCAAATGAACCCAATAAGAAATATTTCATTCCGGCTTCATTACTTTTAACATCCAATCGTTTACTAGCAGCGAGTACATAAAGAGAAATCGATAAAATTTCAATTCCAATGAAGAACATCGCTAAGTTTCCAAAAGAAACCATTGCAACTGCACCGGCTAATAAAAATATTTTAATAGCAACATAATCAGACAATTTAGATTGATGTTCTTTATAATAATCACCACTTAAAGCTACTAGAAAAATTGTTAGAACGATAAATAAACTAGAAAAACTTACCGAAAAACGATCCACAATAATCATATTATTAAAGTGGGTACTCGGTAAATTATATTCAGAAATAGTAAGCCCTAGTATTGCTACAAGTCCTAGTATTGCAACTGGGATTAATAGTTTTCTTAGGTTGAAGATTTCAGCAATTAGGCAAAAAACACCTAAACCTGATATGGCTAATATTGTATTCATTTTTAGGACTTATTTTAGTCTGTTAATAGTTAAGAAAATATCGTTCAAACTCGGAAGTATTAAATCATTGATTGGTTTTGGATACAATCCGAAAAATAATAATAATGCAATAATGAGTACAAAAGTTATTGTTTCATAAATCGTTACCTCTTTAAAAACGGTTGTATTTGTTTCGCCTAGCATTACGTTTTGAAACATTTTAAGCATATAGTATGCGCCTAGAATTATAGTTAATCCACCAAATACAGCTAACCAAATGTTCACTTGACTTAAACTATATAATACAGTAAATTCTCCTACAAAATTATAAGTTCCGGGTAAAGCAACCGATGCTAAAACCAAAATCATAAACAATGAGGTAAATTTTGGTGCTTGTGAACGAATTCCGCCTAATTCACTAATTGTTCTTGTATTGTATCTTCTATAAATGATTTCTGCAGCAAAAAATAAACCAACGATTACAAATCCATGGGCAATCATTTGATGAACTGCACCACTTAGTCCGTCTAGCGTTAATGTATAACATCCTGCAGCAATTAATCCTACGTGTGCCAATGATGAATAAGCCAATAATTTTTTTAAGTCTTTTTGGCGAAGTGCTACAATTGATCCGTAGATGACACCTGCAATACTTAGCCCAATTAAAATAGGCATGTATTGTTTTGCAGCTTGTGGCGCAATTGGTAATTGCCAACGAATAATGCTATACAATCCCATTTTAAGCATGATTCCTGATAACAACATAGTTCCAGCAGTTGGTGCTCTTTGGTACACTTTTGCTTGCCAAGTATGAAACGGAATAATTGGAATTTTAATCGCGTAAGCTAAAAAGAACGCAAAGAAAATCCAAAACTGCTCTTGAGTCGATAAGTTTAGATTATATAAATCTTGTAGTAAAAAACTACCTGCTTTGGTATATAAATAAGCAAATGCCACTAACATAAATAGCGAACCTGCCAATGTGTATATAAAAAATTTTAGAACCGCTTTTTTGCGTTTTTCTGCATCTCCATTTCCCCAAATTAAGGCAATAAAATAAATAGGTATTAGGGCTAATTCCCAAAACACATAATATAATAATCCGTCTGCTGCTAAAAAAGTTCCCGTCATAGCAAAGGCCATGAAAAGTATTAAAGCATAGAAATTTTTAGCATTTGTTACCGTGGTTCCAAATGAAGAAAATATAATTAAAGGTGTCAAAATAGTAGTTAAAAGCACCATGGCTAATGATAAACCATCTGCATACAGTGCAATACTTACTTTAGGAAACGTAATCCATCCGTGCAAAATACCAACATTGCCACCATTAACAAATAAATAGAGAATATTTAACGAAATTAACAATGCGCCTAAACTGAAGAGTAAAGCCACTTTTGAAGCCAATTTATCTCCTGAAAAATAGGTTACAACAGCACCAATTAATAGAGAAAGTAATAGTATAGATACATCCATTGTGATAAATTATTGAGCAATAAATAAATAAATAATCAGGGTACAAATCCCTAATACAAACATAAATAGATACAATCCTATATTTCCGTTTTGTAATTTTTTTCCTTGTGTGCCTAACGCGTTTGCAGCCGATCCAAAACTAAATACTAATTTAGAAAGTTGCGGTTCGATGCTTTTTCTACTGAAATTTGAAATTGCATTTATAGGTATTACAATTAGTGCTGTATAAATTTCGTCTACATAATATTTGTTGTAAATGACTTTATTGAATCCTATAATTGCTTCATCTTCTTTTGGAACAAAACCTTGTTTTAAGTATTTGCTATAAGCCCAAAGAATTCCAACAACAGCTCCAGCTAAAGCAACACCCATCAACATAAATTCATGAGTTCCAAGAACGTGTGCATGATGTTTTGTTGTTAAAATAGGTTCTAAATAATGGTTCAACCAAAAGCTACCCGGTAAATTAATAGCTCCACCAATAGCGGCTAAAACGGCTAAAATTACCAATGGAATTGTGATTAATTTCGGACTTTCGTGTAAATGATGTTTTTGTTCTTCGGTTCCTCTAAATGTTCTAAAGAAAGTTAAGTACATCAATCTAAACATATAGAAAGCGGTCATGATAGAAGCAATTGAAGCCACAACCCATAATACTTTGTTATGTTCAAATGCGGTTAATAAAATTTCGTCTTTCGACCAAAATCCAGCAAATGGAAATATTCCAGCAATGGCTAAAGTTGAAACCATCATCGTCCAAAAGGTAATCGGCATTACTTTGCGTAAGCCACCCATTTTTCGCATGTCTTGTTCACCATGTAAGGCATGAATTACCGATCCAGATCCTAAGAATAAACAAGCTTTAAAGAACGCGTGTGTAATTACGTGAAAAACGGCAACGGTATAAGCGCCCATTCCTAAGGCTAAAAACATCAATCCTAATTGCGAAACGGTTGAATAAGCCAATACTTTTTTAATGTCATTTTGTAGTAATCCGATAGAAGCAGCTACTAATGCTGTGATAGCTCCTATAATGGCAATAATATTTTGAATTTCAGGAGTCAAATCAAATAAGAAATTCATTCGAGTGATCATGAAAATACCTGCTGTTACCATTGTTGCTGCGTGAATTAAAGCCGAAACTGGTGTTGGTCCTGCCATCGCATCGGGTAACCAAGTATATAATGGTAATTGCGCCGATTTACCGGTTGCTCCAATGAATAAACATAGCGCTGCAATTCCTAATGTAGTAGTATTTACTTGACCGGTTGCAATTGCGGTTTGAATTTCGGAGTAATTTAAAGTTGAAAATTGGGAAGCAAGCATGAAGATACCAATTAAAAACCCTAAGTCTCCAATTCGGTTCATGATGAATGCTTTTTTAGCGGCATCATTATAGGCTTGATTTTTATACCAAAATCCGATCAATAAGTAAGAACACAATCCAACGCCTTCCCATCCGATGAACATTACTAATAAGTTGTTTCCGATGACTAACGTAATCATAAAAAATACGAATAGATTTAAATAGGCAAAGAATTTAGGCATGTTTTCGTCATCGTGCATATAACTGATCGAATAGACATGAATTAAAGCACCAATTCCTGTTACAAAAAGCAACCAAAGTAGCGATAACTGATCTAACACAATTCCGAAATCAATTTTTAAATTCCCAATAGAAATCCAATCAAATAATGAAATTTCAATGGCTTTTCCTGTCTGAAGTAATTGTGAAAAAAAACAAAGGGTTAGTAAAAAAGAAAATACAACCGTTAGTGTTCCTATAACGCCTGCAATTCCTTTGCTAATTTTATTTCCAAAGAATATATTGAAAAGAAACCCAACAAATGGAGATAAAAGTAATAGTAAAGCTAAATTTGTGTCCATGTTTAGATTATCCTTTTAAATTTTTTAAATTATCAATGTCGATTGATCCTAAATTTCGGTAAACCGATACCAGAATGGCTAATCCTACCGCTACTTCAGCTGCAGCTACCGCCATTGAGAAAAATACAAAAACTTGTCCTTCTGCGTCTTGATGATAGGTTGAAAAAGCTACAAACAATAAGTTTACTGCATTTAGCATTATTTCAATAGACATAAATACTATAATTGCGTTTCTTCGGTATAACACACCAAAAACACCAATGCAAAAAAGAAGTACCGATAAGAAAATATAATTTTCAATACCGATTTGATTTAATATATTACTCATTGTTTTTTTCTTTTTTAGTCAATAATACCGTTCCAATCATCGCTACTAATAATAAAATAGAGATAAATTCAAACGGAAACATGTATTCGTTTAACAATACTTTTCCTAATACTTTGATCGATTGAAAATCTTCACCGCTGGTATCATAACCCGTCATAATTGTTTTCGAATTAATGAAAATGGTGATGAAAACGATACTCATAATTAGGAAAACAATTAGCGCTCCTATTCTCGTAATTCTTGGTTTGTGCACTTCGTCTTCTTTGTTTAAATTCATCAACATGATGGTAAATAAAAACAAGACCATGATGGCTCCAGAATAAACGATGATATGAACTAAGGCTAAGAATTGTGCATTAAATAATAAGTAATGTCCGGCAATTGAAAAAAAGCATAATACTAAATAAATTGCGCTATGAATGGGATTTCTGCTGTAAATTGTTAAAAAGGCTGTAGCCAATGTTATAGCAGCTAAAAAATAAAATATAATTACTATTGGTGCCATTTAGTTTGCGTTATTAAGTTGAGCATTTTTCATTGCCATTTCTAAAGGCATTACTAATTTATCTTTTCCAAAAATGAAATCTTCGCGATCATAACTAGCAGGAACTAATTCTTTTGAAAGTGTTAAATAGACAGCGTCTTTTGGACAAGCTTCTTCACACAATCCACAAAAAATACAACGCAACATGTTGATTTCATAGATTTCGGCATATTTTTCTTCACGGTACAAATGTTCTTCTCCTTTTTTACGCTCGCCAGCTCTCATAGTAATTGCCTCTGCCGGACAAGATAAAGCACATAAGCCACAAGCAGTACAATTTTCTCTTCCGAATTCATCGCGTTTTAGCATGTGTTGTCCGCGATATACTGGACTAAATTCTCTTACTTGTTCGGGATATTGTACGGTTACTTTTTTTCGAAATAAGTGTTTGATCGTAATAATTAATCCTTTAACGATGGCTACCAGATAAAGCCGTTCCCAAAAAGTCATTTCTTTATGAGATACTTCTTTTTTTCTACCTGAAAGCGATATACTTTGTATTGCTGTTGACATACTATCTTTTATTTAAAAGCTAAAATGCAAATTCCTGTTATTATAATATTAATGATTGAAAGCGGAATTAATATTCTCCACCCTAAGTTCATTAATTGATCGTATCTAAAACGCGGGATTGTCCATCTTACCCACATGATGAAAAAGATGAATCCACAAATTTTTATGAATAAGGCTACAATTCCAAGAATATTCGCCACATTTACACCCACATTATCAATCATCCATTGCATTCCTGGGTAGTTGTATCCTCCAAAAAACAATATGGATAAGATAGCCGAAGAAATAAACATATTGGCATACTCAGCGAATAAATAAAAGCCCATTTTCATAGAAGAATATTCGGTATGATAGCCTCCAATTAATTCAGTTTCACATTCGGCAAGGTCAAAAGGCGTTCGGTTCAATTCGGCGAAAGCACAAATTAAGAAAATTAAAAATGAAACCGGTTGGTAAAATACATTCCAATCCATTCCGCTTTGTTGCACCGAAATTTCTTTTAAACTTAAGGTTCCGGTCATCATTAATAAGGCAATCATCGATAATCCCATGGCAATTTCGTAAGAAACCATTTGAGAGGCAGCACGAACGGCTCCCATCAACGAAAACTTATTATTTGAAGCCCATCCTCCAATCATTATGCCGTAAACACCAACAGAAACAACTCCAAAAATATAGAGTAATGAAACGTCAATATCAGTTGCTTGTAAAATAACATCCCTACCAAAAATATGCAAACGATCACCCCAAGGAATTACTGCGCTGGTCATTAACGCCGTACTCATCGCAATCGCAGGGCCTACGATAAATAAAAATCGGTTAGGGGTGTTAGGAATAAATTCTTCCTTTGTAAACAATTTTAATCCGTCGGCAAGCGGTTGTAATAAACCAAACTTTCCAGCACGATTAGGACCAATTCGATCCTGTAAAAATGCCGCTACTTTTCGTTCTGCATAGGTTGAATACATCGCCATAATCATCGTAATTGCAAAAACAGTTACAATAACAACACTTTTTTCTATGATAAAAGCACTATCCATTATTTTTTATCATTAATTAAATTACCGTCAATTTTTTCATTGTAATCGATGTCAGGCATACTGATTTTTTTACGATCAATTGTTCTACCTTTTAAAATATGTTCTTCGGTTTCTATCACCACGTTTTCCATTTCACGGGTGTAGTTGTTTTGATTGATTACCGAGTCTTTTTCAAATTTTCTCGGGCCTTCAATAACCCAATCTTCTAAATTTTTATGATCAAAACG
>NZ_JBIIWV010000155.1:0-4731 GCF_044338735.1 Flavobacterium sp.
AAGCAGGAATAAACATCAGGCCTAGATATCGTTTTAATGATCAATTTTCATTAGTGTATAGCTTTGATTATTTTAGACAGCAAAACGACATTGGTTTTATTGATTTTGAAAATGGTAACATCATTTTTGCGCGAAGAGATAGAAATACGTATACGAATTCGCTAACCAGTAAGTTTTCTATCAGTAGTGTGATGAACTTTAATTTATCGGTTAGACATTATTGGTCTCTTGCTGAAAATAATCAAATAAACACATTAAATTCAGATGGAAGTTTAACCCAAAATACAACTTATACCGCAAATAAAAATTCAAATTTCAGCACATGGAATTTAGATTTATCCTATTCTTGGTGGTTTGCTCCTGGTAGCCAAATGTCAATATTATACAGAAATAATGCTGCTGCTTTTAATCGCACTATAAACAATAATTTTAATACAAACTTCTCAAATTTATTTGATAACAATTTAAATCATATTTTATCAATTAGTGTGCGTTATTTTATCGATTATAATCAAGCGAAAAATTGGGTTAAAAAAGGATAATTTGCGTAATCGATTTCGTAAATTTTGCTTCTCTTTTAAACTAAAAAAGTACTCATTTGTTTATCTTTGTCCAAATACAAAGTCATGAACAAAAAAGTAATTTTAATGATCTTAGACGGTTGGGGGAAATCGCCCGACCCAAAAGTATCCGCCATAGACAATGCAAACACCCCTTTTATTGACGGATTATATACTCAATATCCAAATGCACAATTAAGAACCGATGGTTTGAATGTAGGTTTACCCGAAGGCCAAATGGGAAATTCGGAAGTAGGTCACATGAACTTAGGTGCAGGTCGCATTGTATATCAAGATTTAGCCAAACTTAATTTGGCCGTTGAACACAAAACAATGAGTCAAGAGCAACCGCTAAAAGAAGCGTTTGAATATGCTAAAAAGAATAACAAATCCATTCACTTTTTAGGTTTAGTTTCAGATGGCGGGGTGCATTCACACACATCTCATTTAAGAGGTTTAATTGATGCCGCTCAAGAAAGTGGTGTTCAAAAAATGTTTGTGCATGCGTTTACTGATGGACGTGATGTAGATCCAAAATCGGGAATTAACTACATTGCTGATTTAGAAAATTATTTACAAAACACAAATGCTTCATTGGCTACTATCATTGGTAGATATTATGCCATGGATCGAGATAAACGTTGGGAACGAGTAAAATTAGCGTACGATTTAGTAGTCAATGCCGAAGGATTCCATTCTACTAATGCCGTTAAAAGTATTCAAGAAAGTTATGCCAACAGCGTTACAGACGAATTTATTCAACCAATCATTATGGTTGACAACCAAGACAAACCTGTTGCAACAATTAAAGAGGAAGATGTGGTTATTTTCTTCAACTTTAGAACCGATAGAGGAAGGGAATTAACCGAAGTGCTTTCGCAAAAAGACTTCCCTGAATTCAATATGCATAAACTGAATTTGTATTATGTTACTATGACTAATTATGACGAAACTTACCAAAACGTTCATGTAATTTATGACAAAGATAATATTACTGAAACGCTAGGTGAAGTTTTAGAAAAAGCAGGAAAAACACAAATTAGGATTGCTGAAACTGAGAAATATCCTCACGTTACTTTTTTCTTTTCGGGTGGAAGAGAAGAACCTTTTAAAAACGAAACGAGAATTTTAAAAAACTCTCCTAAAGTAGCAACATACGATTTACAACCCGAAATGAGTGCTTTTGAACTAAAAGATGCTTTGGTCACAGAATTGAAAAAAGGCGCAGTTGATTTTGTTTGTTTAAATTTTGCCAATGGCGATATGGTAGGACACACCGGCGTTATGGAAGCCGCCATAAAAGCCTGTGAAGCAGTTGATGTTTGTGTAAAAGAAGTGGTTGAAACTGCATTAGAAAATAATTACACAACGATTATCATTGCCGATCATGGAAATTGTGAAACAATGATTAACCCAGATGGTTCGCCCAATACTGCTCATACAACAAATCCTGTTCCAATTATTTTAGTGGACAAAGATTTAAAAAATATACATAATGGAGTTTTAGGTGATATTGCGCCTACAATTCTTGAATTGATGGGAATTGAAAAGCCAACCGTAATGACTTGTAAATCATTATTATAAGTATGTAAATTTATTTTGTTTATTTTTTAAAAAAATACACAACCTGAATAAACTAAAAAAACCTTCGCAATGCGAAGGTTTATCTTTCGTTTTATATTTAAAAATATATTAGTAACGACCTCTTGAGTTGTTATCTCTATCATTAGAGAAACCGCCTCTACTTCCACCAGCATTACGATCGAAACTTCTTCTTTCGCCTTCTGGTTTTGGTTCAGATTTGTTAACTACGATTTTTCTACCTTCGATAGTTCCACCGTTTAATTCGTCAATTGCTTTTTGAGCCTCAGCATCATTAGCCATTTCAACAAATCCAAATCCTTTACTTCTTCCGGTAAATTTGTCAGAGATAATTTTAACTGATTCAACAGTTCCATACTCTTCGAAATAACCTCTTAAATCTGCTTCCTCTACACTGAAAGGAAGACTTCCTACAAAAATGTTCATCTATGAAAAATTTAATTCGCAACAAAGATAGGCTATTTAATGTTGCAAAACCCTTATTCATTGAAATATTTTCAAAAACAGCACTTTTTCGCTAAAAAATTCAAAATCAAAAGGTTAGTTTCCTATGAAATTTTTAATACTTGGTGAAATTTTATAATATCCTATACAATTTGTTCTAAAATCTACTTTAGAATTCAAACTTTAAAAATAAAATTACTCCTACTTGGTGAACGGTTTTGGGCCAAAGAAATAAGGAAATTTGAATTTGAACTAATAATTGAACTTGAATTTGTATTTTTGTCCCGAAATTTTTATTATGATTATACTTAAAACCCTTGAAGAAATTGAATTAATGCGCGAAAGCGCCTTAATCGTTTCTAAAACACTTGGAATGATTGCTAAAGAAATCAAACCAGGTGTTACTACTTTATATTTAGACAAATTAGCAGAGGATTTTATTCGTTCGCACGGAGCAGAGCCTGCATTTTTAGGTATGTATGGATTTCCAAATTCGCTTTGCATGAGTCCCAATACACAAGTAGTTCACGGAATTCCAAATGATATTCCTTTACAAGAAGGTGACATTATTTCGGTAGATTGTGGTGCTTTGAAAAACGGATTTTATGGTGATCATGCTTATACTTTTGAAGTAGGAGAAGTAAATCCAGCAACTAAAAAATTATTAAAAATTACAAAAGAATCGCTTTATGAAGGAATTCGAGCTACTAAAGTGGGCAATCGTGTAGAAGATATTGGAAACGCAGTTCAAGTATATTGTGAAGCACAAGGCTATGGAGTTGTACGAGAGTTGTGCGGACACGGTTTAGGCAGAAAAATGCACGAAGACCCTGAAGTGCCAAACTACGGAAAACGGGGTCGTGGAAAAAAATTAGTGAACGGAATGGTTATTGCAATTGAACCGATGATCAATATGGGAACCAAAAATATAAAACAACATAAGGACGGTTGGACCATTACCACTGCCGATGGAAAACCGAGCGCTCATTTTGAACACGATGTGGCTATTATAGATGGAAAACCTGAATTATTATCAACCTTTGCTTATATTTATGATGCCTTAGGAATTGTAAGTAATGAAGAAGATGGATTAAGACAAAAGCCTTTAGTGATGTAAATAAAACAAACGCAGATTTCACTGATTTTCACAAATTAAAAGAATTAAGCAAGAAAAATCTGTGAAAATTTGTGAAATCTGAGTTCAAAAAAAATGAAAAAAATATTCAAACTTATATTAAATACCATTCCTCGACCAATATTGATTCGGTTGAGTATTGTGGTGCGACCTATTTTAGCTTTTTTATTGAAAGGAAATCTTTTTACCGATCCCATTGATGGAAAAAGTTTTCGAATGTTTTTACCCTACGGATATGGAACACAACGAAACAACGTTTTGTCACCCAGTACACTTTCATTAGAAAGACATCGCTTATTGTGGTTGTATTTAAAAAATGAAACCGATTTTTTTACTGCACCAAAAAAAGTATTGCATTTTGCGCCCGAACAAGAATTTTACAAACGTTTTAAAAAACAATCAAATTTAGAATATACCACAACCGATTTGTTTTCGCCGCTAGCCGATGTAAAAGCAGATATTTGCAACCTACCTTTTGAAGATAATTCATACGACATCATTTTATGCAATCACGTTCTAGAACATATTCCAGATGATACAAAAGCGATGCAAGAATTATATCGTGTTTTAAAACCGGGCGGCATGGGAATATTTCAAATTCCGCAAGAGCTATCTAGAGCTACAACTTTTGCAGATGATTCAATAACCGACCCAAAAGAAAGAGCTAAAATCTTCGGACAATATGATCATGTGAGGGTTTATGGCAGAGATTACTTTGATAAATTGAGAAGCATTGGTTTTAAAGTAGACGAAATAAACTACACACAATCAATTTCTAGTGATTTAGTTGAAAAATACTGTTTAGCAAAAGGCGAAATTATTCCAGTTTGCTACAAACAAATAAAATAAATAGGTTCCTTTTTATAAATTAACCCTTGGAGTTGCAGACCTTAAAATTGTTTGCTATTTTTACAAGGATTAAATTTTTTCAAATGAAAAATTATTGGCTCCTTTTTATAGTACTTTTTTTTTCAATTTCTTTAGTAGCAC
>NZ_JBIIWV010000041.1:0-15661 GCF_044338735.1 Flavobacterium sp.
CAAAGTTTTCTAATTCAGCATCCGTAGGACGAATGAACATGTTTTTTACAAAATGTGCTTGCCAAGCCACTTCCATAATAAAACGAACTTTTAAACGGGTATCTTCATTTGCGCCACAAAACGCATCCACTACATATAGTTTTTTTCCAGAAAGTTGTTGAACTGTATTCTCTTTTAAAGCATTCCAAGTGGTTTGAGAAATGGGCTTGTTATCATTAGCTGCTTTATCAGAATTCCACCAAACCGAGTTTTCGGTTACAGCATCTTTTACAATATATTTATCTTTTGGAGACCTCCCGGTAAATTCTCCTGTCATAACATTTACAGCCCCAAGTTCCGATAATTGTCCTTTTTCATAACCTTTTAAAGTAGGGCTTAACTCTTCATTATATAAAAAATCGTAGGATGGATTGTAGATTATTTCAGTTACATTATTGATTCCATATTTTTCTAACGCAATCGATTTCGTAATTTTGGCATTCGTATCCATAAAAAGTATGTTATGTTGTGTTTTAAATAAAGTGCAAAATTATAAATTTAATTTTAGATAGCGTTTTAAATATTTGTTTTTTTACTTAAAACTGAGTAAAATAGATAGCTCCAAGCCGCGATCAACAATACTCCCCCTAGAGGTGTTATGGGCCCCAACCATTTTGTTTTTAAATGAGTTAATCCATTTGTGGCTAATAAATATATGGATCCTGAAAAAAGTAAGACTCCTGAAAGTGTGAGCCAAAAAATAACAAAGCGCTCTTTCTCGTTTAACAAAGTGAACGCTCCTATGAATAACAAAAATAAGGCATGATACATTTGGTACCGAACCCCAACTTCAAAAGATTGCAATTGAGCCTCTGTTAGGGTTTTCTTTAATGCATGAGCTCCAAAAGCCCCTAAAATTATTGCTGTAAGACCCAAAAATATAGCGGTTAAAATTATTTTTTTATCCATTATTCTAAATTTTACACCAAAGATACTAAAAGTTAATGGCTTAAATTCTCATATTAATGTGAAAAAAACTTTTATAAATATAACATTTTACTATCTTCGTGTTATATTTTTATTATATTATCAGATGAGACATATATTAGTTATTGGAGCAGGTCGATCGGCATCATCCCTCATAAAATATCTATTAGACCATTCAGAAAAGGAGCAACTTCATATTACCATTGGTGACTTATCTAAAGAATTGGCAGAACAAAAAACAACCAATCATAAAAACGCAACTGCTATTGCATTTGATGTTCACAATGAAGAACAACGTAAAATAGAAATTCAAAAAGCCAACATCGTAATTTCAATGTTGCCGGCTCATCTTCATATAGAAGTGGCAAAAGATTGTCTTACATACAAAAAACACATGGTAACGGCTTCCTATATTAGCCCCGCCATGCAAGAATTAGACGAAATTGCAAAAGCGAACCAATTGATTTTCATGAACGAAATTGGTTTAGATCCAGGAATAGATCACATGAGTGCCATGAAAATAATGGACGAAATTAGAGCTAAAGGCGGAAAAATTATTTTGTTTGAATCGTTTTGTGGCGGATTAGTTGCCCCTGAAAGCGATACTAATTTGTGGAATTATAAATTTACTTGGAATCCAAGAAATGTCGTTTTAGCGGGTCAAGGTGGAGCGGCAAAATTCATTCAAGAAGGCACTTATAAATACATTCCTTATCATAAATTATTTAGAAGAACCGAATTTTTGGAAGTAGAAGGATTTGGACGATTTGAAGCCTACGCTAATAGAGATTCCTTAAAATACAGAGAAGTTTATGGTTTACAAAATGCAGAAACCTGTTATCGTGGAACCATAAGAAGAGTAGGTTTTTCAAAAGCTTGGGATGTTTTTGTGCAATTAGGAATGACAGATGACACCTATATTATTGATGATTCTGAAAACATGAGTAACCGAGATTTTGTGAATTTATTTTTGCCTTATCATCCAACGGACTCTGTGGAAATTAAATTCAGACATCAATTAAAAATTGACCAAGACGATGTAATTTGGGACAAACTTATGGAGTTAGATTTATTTAGTAAATCGGTAGTCCCTGGTTTAAAAAACGCGACACCAGCTCAAATGTTGGAAAAAATACTGTCTTATAAATGGACTTTACAATCAGAAGATAAAGATATGATTGTGATGTATCATAAAATTGGTTACGAAATAAATGGTGAGCAAAAACAAATAGATGCTACAATGGTTTGTTTAGGAGACGATCAAACGTATACCGCGATGGCAAAAACAGTAGGGTTGCCCGTAGCCATTGCAGCTTTGAAAATATTAAATGGAGAAATACAAAAAACAGGTGTGCAATTGCCTATTGCTAAAGAAGTGTATCTGCCTATTTTAGCGGAATTAGAAAAGTATGGCGTAGTTTTTTATGAATTTGATGTGCCCTACTTTGGTTACGATTATTATAATTAAATAAAAAAATCCAAATTCCGAAATTGTTTCGAAATTTGGATTTACTATTTTGAAATTTGAAGAATTAATCTCTGGAACCTAAAATTTGAAGTGCCCAATACAATAAAGATGCTAATGCGCCTAACGCAGCAACAACATAAGTTCTTGCAGCCCATTTTAATGAATCTTCAGCTCCAGCATATTCTTCTTGACTTAACATATTTTTATTTTTTAACCAAGCTAATGCTCTGTTACTGGCATCATATTCTACAGGAAGCGTAATAAAACTGAAAGTAGTTGCAATGGCCATTAAAACCAAACCCGCCACAGCTACATAGAAACCAATTCCAGATTTTGATGCAAATCCTAAAATTAATCCTCCCATAATTAACCATTGCGACATGCTTGATGAAACATTCACCATGGGCACCATTTTAGAACGCATGGTTAGCCATTCATAAGCTTGTGCGTGTTGTACCGCGTGACCCACTTCGTGAGCAGCAACGGCAGCAGCGGCAGCATTTCGTTGATTATAAACTGCTTCTGATAGATTCACTGTTTTATTTACTGGATTGTAGTGATCTGTTAATTGTCCCGGCGTAGAAATAACTTGAACGCCTCTAATACCGTGATCAGCAAGCATTTTTTCTGCAATTTCAGCACCACTCATGCCATTACGAAGGGTTACTTTTGAATAGAAAGCGAACTTTCTTTTCAATTTATTACTTACTAACCAACTTGCGAGGGCAATTGCACCGATTATTATATAATATGTCCACATATCTTTATTATTTAAAATTTAAAATTAATAAAATATTATCAAAATACAAGCCAAATTTAAAAAATGACAATTTGACATTGTTAATTAAAGCACAAAATTTACCCAACCAAATTAATAATTTTGCCTGGAACAATAATCACTTTATTTGGTGTTCTGCCTTGTAATTGCGCTTGTGTACGTTCATCTGCCATTACGATTTCTTCAATTTGAGCGGCTGTTAAGTCTAATGGTAACTTAATCGTAAATCGCATTTTTCCATTGAATGAAACCGGATATTCTTTTTCAGATTCAACCAAATATTTTTCTTCAAATTTTGGAAAAGCAACTGTTGAAATCGAGCCTTCGTGACCTAATGCACTCCATAATTCTTCTGCTATATGTGGTGCGTATGGCGAAACTAAAATAGCTAATGGCTCTAATATAGCACGATGATTGCATTTTAATTGTTGCAATTCGTTCACGCAAATCATAAATTGAGAAACCGAAGTGTTGAAGGAGAAATTCTCAATGTCTTCCGTAACTTTTTTGATGGTTTTATGTAACGATTTGTACATTTCTGCCGTAGGTTCATCGCTTACAATAACCGAACCATTGTCATCAAAATACAAACGCCATAATTTTTTCAAGAAACCAGAAACACCGGTAATTCCTGCTGTATTCCAAGGTTTAGATTGCTCTAAAGGCCCTAAAAACATTTCGTATAAACGCAGTGTATCGGCTCCGTATTCATTACAAATGTCATCTGGCGAAACCACATTGTATTTTGATTTCGACATTTTTTCGACTTCGCGACCAACAATGTATTTTCCGTTTTCTAAAACAAATTCTGCATTGGCATAATCAATATATAAGGGATGTACTTTGAATTTTTCGATGTCTAATTCGTTCGTAATATCATTAATACAAGATAAATCAACGTGGATTGGAATTGCTTCAAATAAAATTATTTCTTTATTTATATCTTGTATTTCTCTATATACATCATTTTCTTTTAACCAATTTTTGACTTTAGTCGAAAGCTCATCGAATAAAGGAATATCGTTTTTTAAATAATTATCTTTAAATAAATTTTTAGACACCAAAACATTTAAATATAATTTGTCCATTTCAACACGATAATTACTATTGTAATTTATGCCAATTGATGCTGTTCGAGGCTTTAACCTATAAACAAAAGCACTCATCCCCAAAATCATTCCCTGATTGATCAGTTTTTTGAAGGGTTCTTCGGTAGGTGCATAGCCTCTGTCTTTTAAGAATTTATTCCAAAAACGAGAGTACAATAAATGTCCCGTAGCGTGCTCGCTTCCGCCTATGTATAAATCTACGCTTTCCCAATATTTTAAGGCGTCTTCGCTCGCAAATTCGTTTTCATTTTGCGCATCCATATAACGCATCCAATACCAAGAAGAACCTGCCCAACCTGGCATCGTGTTCAATTCTAAAGGATACACTCCATTATGAGATGCTGAATCAAGTTCAGCATGACAAAGTGTGTTTGAAACCACTGCACACTGAATACTATCCCACGCCCAAACGGTTGCATTTCCTAAAGGCGGTTGCCCATCTTCGGTTGGTAAGTACTTTTCTACTTCTGGTAATACAATTGGTAAGTGTTTTTTGTCAATCATTTGTGGTAAACCATTCACATAATATACTGGAAAAGGTTCGCCCCAATAACGTTGGCGAGAGAAAACGGCATCGCGTAAACGGTAATTTACTTTGGCATTTCCTGCGCCTATTTCTTCTAAAGCTTCGATGGCTTTTTTCGTTCCGTTTTTGTAATCTAATCCGTTTAAGAAATCAGAATTTACCAATTCGAAACCGCCTTTTTCACCATAAGCCGCTTCTGAAATATCTTGGTTGAAAATATTTTTTATTTCTGGCATTCCGTACGTTCCTTTGAAGAAATTCGCGAAAGCATAATCACGCTCATCGCCACAAGGTACTGCCATAACCGCACCTGTTCCGTAACCCGCTAAAACGTAATCGCCAATCCAAACTGGAATAGGTTCATTGGTAAACGGATGTTCGGCATATGCACCTGTAAATACTCCTGAAATGGTTTTTACATCGGCCATTCTTTCTCTTTCTGAACGTTTTGCAGTCGCTTCTACATAGGCTTCCACCGCTGCTTTTTGTTCTGGAGTGGTAATTTGTGCTACCAATTCGTGTTCTGGAGCTAATGTCATAAAGGTCACACCGAAGATGGTGTCAGGGCGAGTGGTGAAGACTTCGATAAACTTCTCTCCAAAAAACCTCACCCCCAGCCCCTCTCCGGAGGAGAGGGGAGCCGAGTCGCTTGAGGATTCTCTTTTTATAAGTTCCGTTTTAATTTTGGATAAAACATTACCTAGATTACTTTCTACTTCTTGATTTGTGAAACGGATTACTTTGTAAAAATATTTTTGCTCTAGTAATAAAGTACGTTCATCATCTTTTTCTTTCTGTTCAATATCGTCATGATATTCGCCGTCAACTTCTACTATTAGTTTTTTATCAAGGCAAACAAAATCAACTATAAAGTTTCCAATATAATGTTGTCTTCTAATTTTATAGCCTAAATTAGAATTTCTTAATTCTTGCCACAAAATATTTTCTGCAACTGTTTTTTCTTTGCGATTATTGCGAGCTAAAATAACTAATTCTTTTGCATATAATGGATTTGCGGTTTTATAACCTTGTTCAGTTTTCAAGCTCCCATCTCCTTTGGAGAGGGGTTGGGGGTGAGGTAATATGTTAAATCTCACACTCGCTCCAACTGATTTTCCAATCCAATTTCGTTGTGATTCTTTGATAGATTCACTCCAATCGATATCGTTTAAACCTTGTAATAAGCGTTCCGCGTAAGCAGAAATTCGCATACTCCATTGGGTCATTTTCTTACGAACAACTGGATGTCCACCACGTTCTGAAACGCCGTTTACAATTTCGTCATTCGCTAAAACGGTTCCTAAAGCCGCGCACCAATTGACTTCGGTTTCGGCTAAATAAGTTAATCTGTATTGTAATAAGATTTTTTGTTGTTGTTCTGATGAAAAAGCGTTCCATTCGACTGCAGAAAACGAAGTAATGTTATCATCGCAAACGGCATTAACTTGCGTGTTTCCATTTTTCTCAAATTCTCGCATTAAGGTGCAAATACTTTCCGCTTTATCGGATGTTTTATTGTACCAAGATTCGAATAATTGAATGAAAATCCATTGAGTATGCTTGTAATAGTCTGCATTTGAAGTACGAACTTCACGACTCCAATCAAACGAAAATCCAATTTTATCCAATTGATTTCTATATCCTTGAATTACATTTCCTGATTTATCTACACCACCTTCAATATTCATTCGAGTCGTATCGGCAGGATGTTGTCCTGTTTGAATGGCATATTGTTCTGCAGGTAAACCAAAGGAATCGTACCCTTGCGGATGCAATACATTAAAGCCTTGATGTCTTTTATAACGTGCTACAATATCAGAAGCAATATACCCCAGCGGATGCCCCACGTGCAATCCAGCTCCCGATGGATAAGGGAACATATCTAATACATAGTATTTAGGTTTATCCGAAGTGTTACTTGCTGCAAAAGTTTGGTTTTTTGCCCAATATTGTTGCCATTTGGCTTCGATTTTTTCGTGGAAATATTTCATTCTTCGCTCTTATTGTTTTTTAATGGTCTCATGCTTTCGCAAGCTCAAGTCATTTGTTCTAGGTTTCATGTTTCAGGTTAAAAGTGATTAAGTCATATAAAACTTGAAACAAAAATTCGATTGCAAATTTACGTTTTAAATCTTAAAGTTGAAAGTGATTAAATTTTAGATCATTATTCGAACTTCATTCAAATATATCAGTAACTTTTTAGAAAAATAGTATTTCTGTTTGAAAAGTAATTTGATTATTCTCTACTTTTGTGAAACTAAATCTCATAAAAATGAAAGTAGCCGTAGTGGGTGCTACCGGAATGGTAGGCGAAATAATGCTTGAAGTATTAGCAGAACGTAATTTTCCAGTAACCGAATTAATTCCGGTTGCTTCAGAAAAATCGGTTGGAAAAACAATTGAATGGAAAGGCAAAACCTTTACCGTTGTTGGTTTACAAACTGCTGTAGATCTTAAACCTGAAATTGCCTTATTTTCAGCTGGTGGCGAAACTTCTTTAGAGTGGGCTCCAAAATTTGCTGCAGCCGGAACCACTGTAATTGATAATTCTTCGGCATGGCGAATGGACAAAACCAAGAAACTTGTTGTTCCAGAGATTAATGCTTCGATATTAACAAAAGACGATAAAATTATTGCCAATCCAAACTGTTCAACCATTCAAATGGTAATGGCTTTGGCGCCTTTGCATACTAAATATGACATTAAACGTATTGTAGTTTCCACCTATCAATCCATAACAGGAACAGGAGTAAAAGCAGTACAACAATTGGAAAATGAATACGCAGGAATTCAAGGTGATATGGCTTATAAATACCCCATTCACAGAAATGCCATTCCCCAATGCGATAGTTTTGAAGAGAACGGTTACACTAAAGAAGAAATGAAATTAGTGCAAGAAACGCAAAAAATATTAAACGATAAAACCATTGCCGTTACAGCGACCGCTATTAGAATTCCTGTCGTTGGCGGACATAGTGAAGCCGTGAATATTGAATTTGAAAATGATTTTGATGTGAACGAAATCCGTCAAATTTTACACAATACGCCTGGCGTAACAGTTCAAGACAATTTAGACACGTATACCTATCCTATGCCTATTTATGCACAAGGAAAAGATGATGTGTTTGTGGGAAGAATCCGAAGAGATGAAAGCCAACCAAACACCATTAATATGTGGATTGTTTCCGATAACTTAAGAAAAGGAGCGGCTACAAATACGATTCAAATTGCAGAATACTTGGTTGCGAATAATCTAGTATAGTTTTCTATACTGTCATTTCGACGCAGGAGAAATCACATTAATTGATCACTTTATGTGATTTCTCCCTTTGGTCGAAATGACAAAATGTAATTCAGAATAACCACGAACTACCGAATTAAGTCCATCAAAACTTAAAAAATCGTTAATTCGTGGTTTGAATTTTTGCTTTACTCTAAAAGCAGTATCTTTACCATTGTGAAAAAGAAATTATTATATATAAACATTAGCTTGATGCTTGCCGTTTTATTTGCGGTATGCTATCAATCAGTGCATGCTTTTTCGCACGAACACACTACCAAAACAGAATGTTGTGATGACGCACATCATTTGACTTTTAAATCTTCTGAAAAAACGATTACCGAAAGCGAAGATTGTCCGGTTTGTGATTTCAAATTTGCGGCTTTCCTTTCGCCAGAAGTAATCCATTATGACTTTATTCCTTCGTTTTACGAAATTCCATACCAATTTAACAGCAATGAATCATGTATTACTGCTGATGGAAATTCGTTTTATCTAAGAGGACCACCAGTTTTTATTTCATAACTACAATAGCTTTATTTTATGGGGCTCATATTGTTTTGCATCAGCTTGATGTGAAACAAATTTTTGTATTATTTATCAAATAAAAACTTAAAAAATGAAACAGCAATTCAATATACTCTTGCTATTATTTTCAATAGCGGGCTTTTCTCAATTTAAAATTAGCGGATACGTAACTAATAGCAACCAGCAAAAATTATCGGGTGTTATCGTTCACGTTTTAGAAAACAATACTGAAACAACAACCGATGAAAACGGGTATTTTCAGTTAGCATCAGTTCCTAAAGGAACAACTGAAGTTATTTTTCAACGAACAGGGTTTCAAACAAAAAAAGAAGTCATAAAAACCAATGGCGATGACATTATTTTAAATGTAATGCTTTTAGAAAAAGAGATCCATTTAGAAGAAGTAATTATTTCTACTTTATATAATAAAATACAATCGCAAAATGTAATGAAAGTAGAACATGCTTCGGTAAAAACATTGAAAGAAAACGGAGCCACTTCGCTAATTGAGGGTATTGCAACCATCCCAGGAGTTTCGCAGATTTCGACAGGAAATTCCATTGGTAAGCCTGTGATTCGAGGGTTGAGCGGTAACCGTGTTTTAGTTTATTCACAAGGAGTTCGCATGGAAAATCAGCAGTTTGGAGAAGAACATGGTTTGGGTTTAAATGCTGCCGGAATTGAAAGCGTTGAAGTAATTAAAGGGCCCGCGTCGTTATTATATGGTTCAGATGCTCTGGGCGGTGTAGTTTATTTTAATTCGGAAAAATATGCCCCGTATAAAGAAAAATCAGCCGATTTTGAACAAAGCTATTTTACGAATACACAAGGAACTTCTACTACGTTTGGCGTTAAAGCCAGTCCGTCAAATTTCAAATTTTTACTTCGAGGAAATTACACTTCACATGCCGATTATGAAGTTCCGAATGGAGATCGAATAATCAATACGCGTTTCATTGAAAAAGATTTTAAATCGGGAATTGGGTATTCAAATTCAAAAATAGCAACCGATTTTAGATACAATTACAACAACTTAAATTTGGGTTTACCCGAAGAAGATATAGAAAATTCAGGTTTCCGAAATCCGCTTTTCCCAAAACAAGAAATAGCGAATCATTTGTTGAGTTTGAACCAAAAAGTATATTTTAAAAATTCGAAAATTGAAGCCGATTTTGGCTATTCGTTAAACGACCGAAAAGAATTGGAAGCGCCAGATGAAATTGCGTTATCCATGAAGTTAAAAACTGCCAGTTATACTGTAAAATATTTTGTTCCAAAAATAAATCGTTGGGAAACCATTATTGGAATTCAAGGAATGGATCAAACGAATACAAATTTTGGGGAAGAATTACTTATTCCTGATGCAAAAGTTACCGATTTTGGCGCATTTGCAACCACAAATTACAGTTGGAATTCCAATGTTTTACAAGCCGGAATTCGTTACGACAATAGAAAAATCAACACTTCAACTCACGGAACTGAAGGCGAAGAAGGCTATTTTGAAGCCATCAATAAACAATTCAATAGTTTTAATGCCTCATTAGGATACAAAACAAATCTGTCAAGCTCCATTTCAACCCGAATTAACATTGCTTCTGGATTTAGAGCTCCGAATTTATCTGAACTAACCTCAAACGGAGTTCATGAAGGTAGTAATCGTTATGAAATAGGTAATACTGAATTGAAAAATGAGCAAAACTTTCAAGTAGATATTAACTTAGAATACAAAAGCGAACACTTGGAGTGGTTTGCAAACGGTTTTTACAATTCCGTTTCAAATTACATTTTCATAACTCCTTCTGGTACCGAAATTAATGGAAATGCCGTATACAATTACGTGCAAAACAACAGCTATTTATTTGGTGGAGAAGCTGGAATTCACTTTCATCCACATCCTTTTGATTGGTTGCATTTTACCAGCAGTTTTGAAAGTGTAACCGGAATTCAAGGAACTAATAATTTACCTTTAATTCCTGCCAACCAATGGAAAAACAATATAAGAGCAGAGCTGAATTCGAACCAATGGATTAAAAACAATTATGTTTCATGCTTTTTAAATTATAACTTCAAACAAGATAATGTAAGCGAATTTGAAACGTCAACTCCTGACTATTTATTGATCAATTTATCCCTTGGCGGAACAATCACCATTGGTAAAAAAGTTGTTCAGTTAAATCTTACGGGAACAAATCTGTTGAACAAAACTTATGTCAATCACTTATCGCGCTTAAAAGCAGACGGCATTAATAATATGGGTAGAAATATTATGTTGCGTTTAAATTTTGATTTATAATTAACATTTTCATTCCGTTCAATTGAATATCTTTGTTATTCATCAATAATTTTTTTATGAAAAAAACAATAACCCTAACCGCTATTGTTTGTACACTTGTTATGAACGCACAAACAAAAATTACTTATCCTGAAAGCAAAAAAATCGACCACATTGACACTTATTTTGGCGAAAAAATAAATGATCCCTATCGTTGGTTAGAAGACGACCGCAGTGCAGAAACGGAAGCTTGGGTAAAAGCTCAAAATGTAGTAACCTATGATTATTTAGCTCAAATTCCATACCGAAATCAACTAAAAACGAGAATGGAGCAATTGTGGAATTACGAAAAAATTTCGGCGCCATTTAAAGAAGGTGATTATACGTATTATTATAAAAACAACGGACTTCAAAACCAATCGGTGTTGTTTCGAAAAGATAAAAATGGAAAAGAAGAACTCTTTTTAGATCCTAATACTTTTTCTAAAGACGGAACAACCTCATTAGGCGGAATTAATTTTAGTAAAGATGGAAGTTTAGTAGCTTATTCTATTTCTGAAGGCGGAAGTGATTGGCGTAAAGTGATTGTTTTGGATGCTAAAACTAAGAAAATTATAGGCGACACCATTGTGGATGTAAAGTTTAGTGGTGTGTCTTGGTACAAAAACGAAGGCTTTTACTATTCAAGTTACGACAAACCTGAAGGAAGCGAATTATCGGCAAAAACCGACCAACATAAATTGTATTACCACAAATTAAACACTTCGCAAAAAACAGATAAATTAATTTATGGTGGCGATGTAAAAAGAAGGTATGTTGGTGGTGGTGTTTCTGAAGATGAAAACTACCTGTTTATTTCGGCTGCAAATTCAACCTCTGGAAACGAATTGTATTACTTAGATTTATCTAAACCAAATAGTAAAATCGTAACATTGATTGATAATTACGAAAACGACAATGATGTTTTAGACAACAAAGGATCGAAAATTTATTTGGTAACCAATTATAAAGCGCCAAACAAACGCGTGGTGACTTTTGATATAGCAAATCCTGCTAAAGAAAATTGGAAAGATTGCATCGCAGAAAATAAAAATGTATTGTCTCCTAACACTGGAAGTGGTTATATTTTTGCAAGTTATATGAAAGACGCTGTTTCGTTCATCAAACAATATGATTACAACGGAAAATTAGTTAGAGATATTGAATTACCAGGTGTTGGAACGGCTGGAGGCTTTGGTGGAAAAGAAAAAGAAACTACATTATATTTTTCGTTTACGAATTATGTAACACCAAATACCATTTATACATTTGATCCAAAAACGGGTAAATCTGAAATATATCAACAACCTAAAGTCGATTTCAATTCATCAAATTACGAATCGAAACAAGTGTTTTACACTTCTAAAGATGGTACAAAAGTTCCGATGATTATTACTTATAAAAAAGGAACGGTATTGAACGGAAAAAACCCAACCATTTTATATGGTTATGGTGGATTTAATATAAGTTTAACTCCTGCATTTAGTATTTCAAATGCAGTTTGGTTAGAAAATGGAGGAATTTACGCTGTAGCGAATTTACGCGGAGGTGGCGAATATGGTAAAGAATGGCATGATGCCGGAACCCAATTTAAAAAACAAAACGTATTTGATGATTTCATAGCTGCAGCCGATTATTTAATCAAAGAAAACTATACTTCATCTGATTATTTAGCTATAAAAGGCGGTTCTAATGGTGGATTATTAGTAGGTGCTGTAATGACGCAACGTCCTGATTTAATTAAAGTTGCATTACCAGCAGTTGGTGTTTTAGATATGTTACGTTATCATACATTTACCGCTGGTGCTGGTTGGGCTTACGACTATGGAACAGCTGACCAAAGTGCCGAAATGTTTGAATACATTAAAGGGTATTCGCCTGTACATAATGTAAAAGCGGGAACAAAATATCCTGCTACTTTAGTTACTACTGGCGATCACGATGACCGAGTAGTGCCAGCACATAGTTTCAAGTTTGCAGCCGAGTTACAAGCGAAACAATCTGGAGACAATCCGGTTTTAATTCGTATTGAAGTAAACGCAGGCCATGGTGCTGGAAAATCAGTAGCAGCAACCATTCAAGAAAATGTAGATATGCAAGTATTTACCTTGTACAATATGGGAATTAAAAACTTAAAGTAATTCATTCCAAAATTCAACTAAAAAAAACCGTTTCAATAATGAAACGGTTTTTTTAGTTATTCAAAGTAAATTTTCTAATGATATAGTTAAATATTTTGTAACCCAATACACGACTTAAAATTCGCATAATATTAGCATCAAACCCAATGGTATATCTTCTGAAATGAATTCTGTTTTTTTTAATAAATTTGTTTTAATAATCCAGTTTAATCATAGGAATATAGCGTGAAATTTTTGCTTTTCTTCGGTTTATGTATGATGAGGAATTGGAGGCTTTATATTTTCTCGGATTGGGTAAAATTGCCGCTATACCAGCAGCTTCATATCGGGTTAAACTAGCAGCATCTTTTCGATACCAATGTTTTGCAGCTGCTTCGGCACCATAAACACCATCGCCCATTTCAATGCTGTTTAAATATACTTCCATGATGCGTTTTTTACCCCAAACCAACTCGATCAAAACAGTATAATATGCTTCGAGGGCTTTGCGCACATAACTTCTGCCTTGCCATAAAAACACATTTTTTGCCGTTTGTTGCGAAATAGTGCTTCCGCCTTTTATTTTTCTACCTTTTTGATTGCTTTTAAACGCTTTTTTCATGGCTTCAAAATCAAATCCCCAATGGTCTAGAAAACGTCCGTCCTCACTGGCAATAACAGCTTTTTGAAGATTCAAGGAAATTTCGTCAATAGGCACCCATTCATGGCTACAAGTCATTTCTTTTCCTTCTTTTTTGTGTTCCATAGCACGAAGACCCATTAATGGTGTAAACGGCACTGGCACAAACTTGAACAACAAAACTATTAAAAAGTTAATTCCGTTGAACCACAAAAAGGCCAACCATAAAAAGCGTTTTATTTTTTGACCGGTAGTTCGTTTTACTGCGGGTTTTGATGTTCTATTTGGTGTTGGTTTTTTTGCCATATTTTAAATTAAATCTACTACTTCTTGACCTATTATACTTCCTATTGCAACACCCATGCCGCCCATTCTCACCCCACAATAAACATGATTTGACAATTGTTCAACAATAGGTTTTTTATGCACTCCTATGCCCATGGTGCCACTCCATCGGTGGTCAATTTCAAAATGTGTTTGTGGTAAAATTACATTTTTTAATAATTCCTCCAAACGATTTTGAATCAATTCTGTCGTATCGTGTGAAGTAGTAGTTTCGCCTTCAAAATCTAAATTTCTTCCGCCACCCAATAAAATTCTATCGTTGATGTTTCTAAAATAATAATATCCTTCATCTAAATGAAAAGTTCCTTTTAGATCTAAATTCGGAATTGGTTTTGTAATCAATACTTGTGCCCTTGCAGGTTGCACTTGGTTATTAGTCAATTGTGATGCAAAACCGTTTGAAGTGAAAACCAATTTGTTTGTCTTAAAAGCAAAACCATTAGTTACTACTTCAACACCGTCGTTCAATTCTTGATGATGGGTTACGGTCTGATTGTTCAAAATTAAAATATCGTTTTGATGCGCTTTTTTGAGTAGCGCCTGCATCATGTTACCCGTATCAATTTGGGCTTCAAACGGATTGAAAATTAAATGTTCAAATATTCCTCCAAATTGAAAACGATCCATTTGCTTTAGAAATACTTCCGCTTTAAAAAGAGGTTTCAAAAATTCGTTAATAAAAGGGATTTTCTGCAAACATTCATTATAAAACGATTCGTCTTCTTTTAAAAACAGCTCATAACCACAGTAGGGTTTTAAATCTAGAGCAGCATCGCCTAAGTTTTTCCGTAATAATTGCAATCCTGAATATCTTTTTTGAATTAATTGAATGACTTCTTCTTCAGTATGGGATTTTAAATCGTGAATGATTTCAGAAATGCTGCCAAAACAAGCAAAACCAGCGTTTTTTGTACTCGCACCTTGAGGCAAAACACCTTTTTCTAAGATTATAATTTTAGAAGTCGGAAATTTTTCACGCAATGCTAGAGCCGCATGCAAACCAACAATGCCGCTACCTACGATAGTAAAATCGACATTGGTAAACCAATTTTTTATCTCCCAATAACTGAGTTGCATACCTTATAATACTTTAAAAAGTAAATGTACTAAAATGTTTTTTATTGCAAGGGCTTTCTTTTTTTGTATAAAACTTTCGGGTTGATTTATTTCTGAAAAAAATTTAAACGCTCAAGGGAAATAAAAAAATAGTTACTTTAAAGTACTTATAAATTAAAAAAAATACTTATAATTTGTAAATTTATAATATTTTTGTATTTTTGACATCAAAAATTTCCAATATTATAAGAGAGAATAATGTTCGTGAAAGGTTTATTTGATTAAACGGATAGCATCGAAACCGCAAACAATGCCTAAAATCGACTCAATATTGGGTAAATAATTATAAATTTAAAAAAATGAAAAGAACATTTAAAGTTATGACAATTGCCTTTGCAATGTCAATCATGCTAACATCTTGTTTTTCTTATACAAGTGTTGTTGGAAAAGGAGCTCAAGGTAGTACTAAAGTTACAAAATGGAATCATTATGTAATTGGTGGATTAGCACCAGTTGGAGTTTCTGATTCAAAAA
>NZ_JBIIWV010000042.1:0-15511 GCF_044338735.1 Flavobacterium sp.
AAAAGGAAATTGATGAAAAAAAACAAGGTCAGAGTTTAGTGCTTGACCAAAAAGAAGGAAATACAAAAAAACTTTTTATAGAGAGTTATGGTTGCCAAATGAATTTTTCGGACAGCGAAATTGTGGCTTCTATTCTTTATGAAAACGGATACAACACGACTCAAAACTTAGAAGATGCTGATTTAGTTTTGGTCAATACTTGCTCTATTCGCGATAAAGCGGAACAAACGATTCGTAAACGTTTAGAAAAATACAACGCGGTTAAAAAAATTAATCCATCGATGAAAGTTGGGGTTCTTGGTTGTATGGCGGAACGTTTGAAAAGTCAGTTTTTAGAAGAAGAAAAAATTGTGGATATGGTCGTTGGACCAGACGCTTACAAAGATTTACCTAATTTATTAGCCGAAGTAGAAGAAGGAAGAGATGCTATCAACGTAATTCTTTCTAAAGACGAAACCTATGGTGATATTTCGCCTGTTCGTTTAAATAGTAATGGTGTAAATGCCTTTGTTTCCATTACAAGAGGTTGCGATAATATGTGTACGTTTTGTGTTGTGCCTTTTACACGTGGGCGTGAACGTAGTCGTGAACCTCAAAGTATTATTGATGAAATTCAAGATCTATATGACAGAGGTTTTAAAGAAGTAACTTTGTTAGGACAAAATGTAGACAGTTACCTTTGGTATGGTGGTGGTTTGAAAAAAGACTACGACAAAGCCACTGAAATGCAAAAAGCTACAGCAATGGATTTTGCACAATTATTAGACAAATGCGCTATGTTGTTTCCAAAAATGCGTTTTAGATTCTCAACTTCAAATCCGCAAGATATGCATGTGGAAGTGATTGAAACGATGGCTAAACACCACAATATTTGCAACTACATTCACTTACCGGTACAAAGTGGAAGCACACGAATTCTAAAAGAGATGAATCGTCAACACACCCGTGAAGAATACATGGCGTTGATTGACAAAATCTATTCAATTATTCCAGATATCTCTTTGTCTCAAGACATGATTGCGGGTTTCCCAACAGAAACAGAAGAAGATCATCAAGACACCTTGAGTTTGATGGAATATGTAAAATATGATTTCGGCTTTATGTTTGCGTATTCTGAGCGTCCAGGAACTTTAGCTGCCAGAAAAATGGAAGACGACGTTCCTGAAGAAGTGAAGAAAAGACGTTTAAACGAAATAATCGATTTGCAACAAAAAATAGGTTTAGAAAGAACGCAACGTTTCATTGGACAAGAAGTAGAAGTATTGGTTGAGAAAGCATCAAAACGTTCTGATGCACACTGGAGCGGAAGAAATTCTCAAAATACCGTAGTGGTTTTCCCAAAAGAAAATTACAAAATAGGTGAATTTGTGTTAGTAAAAATCACAGATTGCACCGCAGCAACATTGATTGGAGAAGCGGTTGGATATTCTGAAATCATGAACCTAAACAATTAAAAATTAACAATGGATAATGAACAATTAGGAAATAACTAAATTATCAATTGTCAATTATTAATTATAAATTAAAAAATGGAATCAGTACAAGCTATAAAACAACGATTTGAAATTATTGGGAACGACCCAAAACTCAATCGTGCCGTGGAGAAAGCCATTCAGGTAGCTCCAACGGATATTTCGGTATTGGTAACCGGTGAAAGTGGTGTGGGTAAAGAAAATATTCCAAAGATTATTCATGCTCTTTCGCATAGAAAACACGGTAAATATATTGCTGTAAACTGTGGTGCCATTCCAGAAGGAACTATTGATAGTGAGCTTTTTGGACATGAAAAAGGTTCGTTTACTGGAGCAACTGGGGCGCGTGAAGGTTATTTTGAAGTAGCCAATGGCGGAACTATTTTTCTTGACGAAGTGGGCGAATTGCCTTTGACCACTCAAGTGCGTTTATTGCGTGTTTTAGAAAATGGTGAATTCATCAAAGTAGGTTCATCACAAGTTCAAAAAACAAATGTTAGAATTGTTGCTGCTACGAATGTGAATATGTTTGATGCCATTGAAAAAGGTAAATTTCGAGAAGACTTATATTATCGTTTGAGTACGGTAGATATTATGCTGCCTCCACTTCGCGATAGAAAAGAAGACATTCACTTACTTTTTAGAAAGTTTGCTGCCGATTTTGCCTACAAATACAAAATGCCCCCTATAAAATTGGAAGAAGAAGCCATTCAATTCTTATTAAAATATAAATGGAGTGGAAATATTCGCCAATTGCGCAATGTTGCAGAACAAATTTCTGTTTTAGAAACAAAACGCGAAATTTCGTCACAAACACTTTTGTCTTATTTACCAATAGAAAATCAAAATTTACCATCCGTAATTGGTACAAAAAAATCGGAAAGTGATTTTAGTAACGAACGAGAAATTTTATACAAAGTACTTTTTGATATGAAAAGTGATTTGAACGATTTGAAGAAACTTACGATGGAGTTAATGCAAAATGGAAGTTCAAAAGTTCAAGAAACAAATAAAGGATTAATCCAAAAAATTTACGGAAATCCGGAAGAAAATACTATTTTTGAAGAAAAACCAAGAGTAGAAATGATTCCGACTCAAAACAATATGCTTGCGGAAGAATTTGAAGATGATGATAATTACTTATTTACCGAAACAGTTGATGAAGAAGAAACATTAAGTTTAGAAGCTAAAGAAATAGAACTAATTAAAAAATCTTTAGAACGCAATAAAGGAAAAAGAAAAGCAGCTGCAGATGAATTAGGTATTTCAGAACGCACCTTATATAGAAAAATTAAACAATACGATTTATAATGAAATATGTAATTATTGTTTTAAGCATTACAATTGCACTACTTTTAAATAGTTGTGGAATTTACAATTTCACCGGAGCAAAACCTGTTAATGCAAAGACATTTCAGGTGAATTATTTCCAAAATAATGCCGATCTAATTGAACCTGGAATTGATTTAAAATTTACAAGAGAATTACAAGATATAATTCAAAACCAGACCAATTTAAATTTAGTTAATCAAGGAGGTGAATTATTATATGAAGGTGAAATTGTGGACTATAGAATTTCTCCAATGACGGCAACGGCAGACCAAAGAGCAGCGCAAAACAGATTAACAATTGCTGTAAATGTTAGGTTTTCAAACAGAAACAAAGAAGATGATAACTTTGAAAAAAGATTCTCCTTTTTCTATGATTTTGACGCAAATGAACAATTAGTAGGTTCGAAATTATCTGCAGGGTTAGAAGAAATTTTCGAACGAATTACCCAAGATATTTTTAATGAATCATTAGCAAAATGGTAACAAAATAATTTTTTAATTTTGAATATATCCGATTTAACTTATCTTTTAAACAAACCTGAAGCGACGAATGAAAAACAGACAATCGCGCTAGAAAATGTGGTATTGCAATATCCCTATTTTCAAGCTGCGCGTGCTTTACATTTGAAAGGATTGTTTAATCAAGAAAGTTTTAGATATAACTACGAATTAAAAAAAACGGCAGCATATACAACAGATCGAACAATTTTATTTGAATTCATAACTTCTGAAAATTTCACAACAATTCAACAAGAAAAAATTGATGCCATTCAAAAATATATTTTAGACATTGATGTTCATGCTATTGAAAAAATTATCCCCGAAACAAATTCAACTGTCGAAAAAGAAAACGAAGAATTTACATCAACTCCAGAAGATAAATTGGGAATTGGTGTTCCAATATCTTTTTCAAAATCAGAAAAGCATTCGTTTCAAGAATGGTTACAACTTACTAAATTAAACCCTATTCAGCGAGATATTTTGGAAAATGGTTTAAATTTAGAAGCTGAAAAACAAAAAAAAATAGCCCTGATTGACAAATTTATTGAAGCAAATCCAAAAATTCCTCCAATAAAAGACAACGGTCATACTACTGAAAATAATATTAAAAGTATTGAAGAACCAACACATTTGATGACCGAAACACTAGCAAAGGTGTACTTAGAACAAAAAAAATATAACAAAGCAATACAAGCTTATGAAATATTAATTTTGAAATATCCAGAAAAAAGTAGTTTCTTTGCAGACCAAATAAACGAAATCAAAAATTTACAACAAAATAATAATTAATTATGGGATTCACAGGTTTTTTAATTGCAATAACAATTGTTTGTTTTTTATTAATTTTAGCGATTATGGTTCAAAATCCTAAAGGTGGTGGTTTATCATCTTCTTTTGGAAGTTCACAACAATTAGGTGGTGTACAAAAAACAACCGACTTTTTAGACAAAAGCACTTGGACTTTAGGTGGAATACTTATTGCTTTAATCTTATTGTCAAGTATAAGTTTTAATGGAGGAAATGCTGCTACAGATTCTAAAATATTAGGACAAGAAAATACGGATACTTCAACAGCTACTCCAAAAACTCTTGAGCCAAACAAACAAACAACTGCTCCAGTTGCAAAAGATTCTACAAAGTAAGAATTTATAAAAATATTAAAAATGCCAGCCTGTCAGTGCTGGCTTTTTTATTTCAGAAAAAATGACATGAAATTAAAATGGCATAATTTCTGAATAAAAGTAAATGAAAAATATAATAATTAAAAAAAGTAATTATGTCATTAAACATTAAACCTATTTCAGACCGAGTTGTTATAGCTCCGTTGGCAGCTGAAACAACGACTGCATCTGGGATAATTATTCCAGATACTGCAAAAGAAAAACCACAAAAAGGAACTGTAGTAGCCGTAGGAAATGGCAAAAAAGACTACACTATGACCGTTAAAGTTGGCGACACCGTACTTTATGGTAAATATTCTGGGACCGAATTCAAATATGAAGGAAAAGATTACCTGATTATGAAAGAAGATGAAATCTATGCAATATTATAGCATTAAGCTTTAAGCAATAAGCGAATGAGAGATTTTAAAAAATATGATATTTGGCAATTTAGTCATGAATTAACTTTAGAAGTATATAAAATTACTTCAATTTTTCCAAAAGAAGAATTATTTGGAATAACAAGCCAATTAAGAAGAGCTTCTTCCTCAATACCAACAAATATTAGTGAAGGTTGTGGTAGAAATAGTGACAAAGAATTTAACCAATTTCTCAATATTGCTTTAGGTTCAGCTTTAGAAACAGAATACCTTTTTATTCTTTCAAAAGATTTAGATTATCTCAATAAGGAAAAATTTCAAGATTTAGAATTAAAAATCAACAATATTAAAAGTAAAATTTACAAGTTAAAACAAAAATTAACATAGCTTAAAGCTTATTGCTTAAAGCCTAAAACAATTTAAAAAATGGCAAAAGATATAAAATTTGATATTGAAGCTCGCGATGGTTTAAAACGCGGTGTAGACGCTTTAGCAAATGCAGTAAAAGTAACTTTAGGTCCAAAAGGAAGAAATGTAATTATTTCAAAATCATTTGGTGGCCCAACAGTAACTAAAGATGGGGTTTCAGTAGCAAAAGAAATCGAATTAGCAGACCCATTAGAAAATATGGGAGCGCAAATGGTTAAAGAAGTAGCTTCTAAAACCAATGATTTAGCTGGCGACGGAACCACTACTGCAACAGTATTAGCACAGGCCATCGTAAAAGAAGGTTTGAAAAACGTAGCTGCTGGAGCCAATCCAATGGATTTAAAAAGAGGAATCGATAAAGCAGTGGAAACCATTGTTGCTGAATTAGGCAAGCAAGCAGTTGCTGTGGGTGATTCATCAGAAAAAATAAAACAAGTAGCGTCAATTTCTGCTAACAATGATGAAACTATTGGTGATTTAATTGCTAAAGCTTTTTCAAAAGTTGGAAAAGAAGGCGTTATCACTGTGGAAGAAGCAAAAGGAATGGAAACCTATGTTGATGTTGTTGAAGGTATGCAGTTTGATAGAGGTTATTTGTCACCCTACTTTGTAACAGATGCTGATAAAATGGTTGCAGAATTAAACAATCCATACGTTTTATTATACGATAAAAAAATATCAAACTTACAAGAATTACTGCCTGTTTTAGAACCTGTAGCACAATCAGGAAGACCATTATTAATCATTGCTGAAGATGTTGACGGACAAGCGTTAGCTACTTTAGTAGTAAATAAATTAAGAGGTGGGTTAAAAATCGCTGCTGTAAAAGCACCTGGTTTTGGAGACAGAAGAAAAGCAATGTTAGAAGATATCGCTATATTAACTGGTGGAACTGTAATTGCTGAAGAAAGTGGTTATTCATTAGAAAATACTACCTTAGACATGTTAGGAACAGCAGAAAACATTACAATTGACAAAGACAATACAACAATTGTAAATGGTGCTGGAGCTGCTGAAAACATTAAAGCAAGAGTAAACCAAATCAAATCACAAATTGAAACAACAACTTCTGATTATGATAAAGAAAAACTGCAAGAACGTTTGGCTAAATTAGCTGGTGGAGTTGCGGTTTTATATGTAGGCGCTGCTTCTGAAGTAGAAATGAAAGAGAAAAAAGATCGTGTTGACGATGCGTTACATGCCACTCGTGCAGCGGTTGAAGAAGGTATAGTCGCTGGTGGTGGTGTTGCTTTAGTGAGAGCAAAAGCAGCTTTAGTAAACATTAAAGCCGAAAATGCAGACGAAGCCACAGGAATTCAAATTATCAATAAAGCAGTTGAATCTCCATTGAGAACTATTGTTGAAAATGCTGGTGGAGAAGGTTCTGTAGTAATTGCAAAAGTTACTGATGGAAAAGACGATTTCGGATTCAATGCAAAAACAGGAGAATATGTTCAAATGTTAGCTGCTGGAATTATCGATCCTAAAAAAGTAACTCGTGTAGCTTTAGAAAATGCTGCTTCAGTAGCAGGCATGATTTTAACTACCGAATGTGCTTTAATCGATATTAAAGAAGAATCTGCATCCATGCCAATGGGTGGAGGAATGCCAGGAATGATGTAAAAAAAATAATACAATTAGTTAATAAAAACCCCCGATTTGAGATTTCAAATCGGGGGTTTATTTTGCTAATTTATTTGATTCTTTCATACAAACAACATCCATGAAGTTTTTCATAGACAGCGTCTTCAGCTTTTACAAATTCAGTATCGTGGCCTACAGAAGCTATTGCTTTTGCAACGTCTTCTTTTGAACATTTTGTTTCATCAATTAATAAATGAATATCTTGACAATCTACATGCCATTCAGCGCTTTTAACTCCTTTGACTGAAAAAACAGCTTTTTCAATACGCTTTTCACACATTTCACAATTACCAACTACTTTAAAAACAACTTTTTTATTTTTGCTTTTTGCATCTTGAGCTACTGCTGATATAGTGAAAAAAGCAACTAAAATTACTATTATACTATTTTTCATTTTTGATATTATTAAGTTAATTATTTAATTTTAAATCGTAATCCTGCGTAATACATTTGACCAAAAACAGGACCATATAACATACTACTATCAAAATAAGTACCAAAAGGATTCTCACTTTGAACTATTCCATTATTTTGTTTATAATTACCTATATTCTCTCCTCCAACATACAATTCAAAAGTACTGGAAAAAGTTCGGGTAATTTGAGCATTCATAACAGCAAATGAAGGCGAATAATCTGCTAATTGATATCCTACTGGATTAGAATTGGTATTTGGCAAACGCTGTTCTCCTAACCAATTGTAAGTAACATCAAATTTCCATTGCTGACCTTTTTCCTTGATGTGTGTTTCAAAAGATAAATTTCCGAAAATACGATGCTTTGCTTGTAATGCTCTTTGTAATTGAACTGATGTATACTGCGTTTGAACATCAAAATATTTATAAGCCGATTTAAAGTTCAAATGCTTAATCAATTCAATACTAAACTCAGCTTGAAAAGAATTAGCAAAACTTTTTCCCTCTAAATTATAAAATAGCACTTGCTGCGCATTAGCATCAATATCAACCACAGCCTGATTTTGAAAATCAGTAACATAATAATCAAATACTACTTCAGAACTCATTCCTAAAAGTTTGAATTTCTGAATAAAACTTACTCCATAATTCCAAGCAATTTCGGGATTTAATCCATATAGTTTTCCATCAGAATTTAAAATGGAGAAATTTCTATTCGAAGCAAATAATTGTTGGTTTTCGGCAAAAATATTAGCCGCTCGTTTTCCTCTACCAACAGAAGCTCTAATTACCGCTTGATTCCATGGATTATATCTAATATGCAGCCTTGGAGTCACAAAAGTACCCAATCTATTATGTTGATCAATTCTTGCTCCAGCAACTAAACTAAAATTGTCTAAATTATCAAATGTATATTCAAAAAAAGCTCCTAATGAGTTATCAATTCGAGAAAAATCGCGATTAAAATTCAACGCAACCGCTTCATTATATTGATCATGTGCAACATTAATTCCTGTGGTAAATTTATTCTTTGTATTTGATATGATCGAATTGAATAATAGATTTGAATAGAAACTCTTTTGATGAATAGTATATTGATTGAAACCAAAATAGGATTCTTGTTTATGAGATTGAAATGAATTTTGAAAACCAAAACTTTGATAAGGCATATCGGGGAAAACATAACCTGTTTTATTTGAAATCTCAATTTTCTCAGTATTTACCTCACTTCCCCAAGCATTTGTAGTAAATTTATCTGTTTCCGGATTAAAATTAACTTGTCCTGCCTGTTTCTCATCATTCATATAACGAAGGTTAAAAAAACTAAACCAACCCTTTTCGGCATCATTATATTGCCAACGATTTAAAATATTGACTTGTTTGCCAATTGGATTATCTAAAAATCCATCATTATTCATATCGTTTCTACTTTGTCTTGTATTGCCATGCAGAAATAAAGTCGCACTTAATTTATCAGAATATTTATGATTGAAATTCGTATTTAATTCATATCGGCTGTCTTGTGAACCATAAAGATTTAAGAAAAAAGGAATGTCATTAAAGGGTTTTAATACCTCATAATTAATTTGTCCCGAGATACTTTCGTAACCATTTATAACACTTCCTGCGCCTTTTGTAATTTGAATGCTTTCTACCCATGTTCCAGGCACAAAAGACAATCCGTAGGCTTGTGAAGCGCCTCGAACAGAAGGTATATTTTCATCAGTAATTAAAATATAAGGACTTGTTAATCCTAACATTTTAATTTGACGATTACCCGTTACCGCATCAGAAAAATTGACATCGATTGATGGATTTGTGCTAAAACTTTCCGACAAATTACAACAAGCAGCTTTTAACAATTCCTTTTGTCCCATGGTTTGCACGTTCGCAACTTTATAAAGCGAATGTTCGGTGCTTTTCTTTGTTTTTGAAATGGTAACTTCTTTAAGATTGTTTACTTCTTTGAGAATAATGGAAAGATTTTCGACTGAAGAAACTATTATTTTTTGGGTTTCAAAACCTTCATAACTTATTTCTAAAATAGAAACTTCGGTAGACTTTTCAATTGAAAAATTACCATTTTCATCGGTTTTAGTAACTGATTTCGAATTTTGCCAGGCAATATTGGCGCCAAATAATGGTTGCTTTTTTTTGTCTGTAACTATTCCTTTTATAATTTCTTGAGCAGAAGCAAAAGAAGAAATAAAGAAAAGCACAAACACTATTTTTTTATACATAATATGTAATTTATTGTTAATAATTCTTTGATTTACAGAATAAAAAACAATAAACTTATGCGTAAAAAACTAATTGACAATGAAGTTTGTAGAGGGGCGGCGCATGGGAATCGCAATAAAAACCAACTTGCTTTGAAGTCTCAATTTCTGGTTTAAAAGCAATAAACGCCGGTTGCCAAACATAATAAAAAACAGCTGGTTGAAGCTCTAACTGAAAGGTTTTAACCAATATGTCATCGGTTTTCTTTTCAACTTTAATTACTTTATCAGAACAACAAGATGCATGAGAAGCTTCTTTTGCGCAACACGAAGTAACTTTTTCAACACAAGGTTCTTCCTTTTTAAATTGAAAAGAAACAGAAGCAATCTCATCCTTACAATAATGCACACTAAAACTCAAACCTAAATTGGCAAGCAAAATAAGTGTGGATAAAATAATACTTATGTGTTTTCTGAAAATCATTAGTGCAAATTTACAATTTATTTTGAAAGTTTCTGATAATAAAATGCAGGAATAAAAAGAACCAAAAACAAAGGCTGAATTATGAATCGTCTGATGTAAAATAAAATTAAATAATCAGGTTGTTTTGAAAAATAAAGTAATCCAAAAAAAGCAAATAGTAACCCAATAAAAAAAACAACATATAATATCATAGCAAATCGAACTAACTCTTTTTGTTTAAATAATAAATATAAAATTGCAAGAGAAAAAATGGTATTTAACGAATACCTTAATAATATTCCTAAAAACAATTTTACACCTTCAAAATTTGGCAATGTTTTATTTTTATAATCTTGTTTAAAAAATTGTAAAAATGGATCATAAAAAAGTTGGTCTTCAAATAATCGAATGAATACCAAAGCGCAAATTGATGAAATTATCAAAAGTATTTGTCCTTTATTTTTTAGTTGCTTTTCCATAACCAGAATATTTAGTTACCCATAAAATCCATAAAACAAAAACAGCGCCGTATATAATCAGCGGAAAAATAGTTCCATGTAAAACAGTAGCATATTGTTTATAATGAAATAAAGAAAAACACAATAGTGCTATTCGAATGCAATTAAATAGGTGAAGTAAAAAAACTCCTAATACAATGTATAGAATCGTTTTTTTCCATCGAACCGAAAAAGAGAAGATAAAAGCCGCGAATAATATCATGACACTTATGGCGTTACACCCTTCTACTACACGTGCAATATATACATCATTATAAATTAATCGAACTGCCGGTTGAAACTGATGAGATTCCATTTTAATGTTTTCAGTAAATAAAGACATTATTTTTACAGTATGAGTTGCAACAAGTTCGGTAAAATCATCTAATTCATTCTTCTTTTGATCAAATTGCTGTAAATACAAATTATAAATTGCTGTAAAAACAATGTAAAAAAGTATAAACTTTGATAAAAAAATAAAGAAAATTTTATGTTGACTAAAACTATTTTTCAAGATATGTATTTTTAACAAAAATATAGAATTTTTTATGGTGTAGAATAAATACTTTTGTAAAAAAAATAAAAATGTTATTTACCAATTTGAAAACACTAGTTTCTGAAATTGTTTTAGAACCTAAAAAAACAAGAGAAGAAAAACTATTAGCCATTTGTCAATTATTAACTGATTCGGTTTCGTATTACAATTGGGTTGGTTTTTATTTTGCAAATCATGAAACAAAAACATTGCATTTAGGCCCTTATGTTGGTGCTCCTACTGACCATACAGTAATTCCTTTTGGAAAAGGAATTTGTGGTCAAGTAGCGATTTCCAATTCTAATTTTGTAGTGCCTGACGTTTCAGCTCAAGATAATTATATTGCTTGTAGTTTTACGGTTAAATCAGAAATTGTAGTTCCACTTTTTGTTAATGGCATTAACATTGGACAAATTGATATTGATTCTCATGAAATAGATCCTTTTTCTGAAGCTGACGAACGATTTTTAGAGTATGTAAATCAAGAAATAGTAAAATTATTTTAAAGGGATAACAACATCAATGCCTTTTTAATATATTTGTCTACATTTACAACTTAATACAAGTTAATTATGCCATTCAGTGTTCCTAGTTTAGAACTTCCTTTTTTTGCTAATCTATTAATATTATTAGTTTTAGCCAGGCTTTTTGGCGAAGTAATGGAGCGATTTAAACAACCTGCGATGATTGGCGAAATATTAGCTGGGGTATTACTTGGACCTACTCTACTTAATTTTATTCATCGCACAGAAGAATTAAAAGTAATTTCAGAACTTGGTGTTTTTCTTCTGGTTATTATTGCTGGACTCGAAATTCATTTAGACGAAATTATAAAATCAATGAAAGGCAGAAATATAATAATTTCAATTGCTGCTTTTTTTATACCTTTAATTTCAGGATATTTAGTAGGAAATTATTTTGGACAAGATGTAATGTCAACTATTTTTATTGGTCTTTGTGTTGCCATTACTGCATTACCCGTTAGTATCCGGATTCTGATGGATTTGGGAAAATTAAATTCTTCTGTAGGCCAAAAAATAATTTCGGTGGCAATTTTTGACGATGTAATTGCACTGACGATTTTAGGAATTTTATTAGATTTAAAAGATGTTGAACCTACTTTCGCAAACATTTCTCAAGCGACTGTTTTTACTGTTCTAAAGCTAATTATTTTTCTTATTGTTATAGCATTAACCTATAAATTGATTCAGAAATTAGCGCAGAAAGAAAATTTTATTGAAAATCAACTGAATTTGATTCTTACTTACTTAAAAGGCAAAGAATCTTTATTTGCTGTTTTTTTTGTATTTATTTTAATATTTGCAACCATTACAGAAAGTATCGGATTACATTTTATTATTGGGGCTTTCTTTGCGTCAATGCTAATTTCAAAAGAATTGGTGGGAAAAAAACACTTAGAAACATTCCACAATACTACAAATAGTATGGCAATGGGATTTTTAGCTCCTATCTTTTTTGCAGGAATTGGGCTCGAATTCCAATTTTCATCTATTCAAAACTATCCCTTATTATTTGCTATAATTGCTGTTTCCTTTTTATCGAAAATTATTGGAGGTTACATTGGAGGTAGATTTGCAAGATTAAATCATAAAGTATCACTCGCGCTAGGCATTGGTTTAAACGCAAGAGGAATTATGGAATTAGTGATTGCAAACATCGCCTACAAAGCAGGAATTATCAATACTGAAATCTTCTCAATGCTAGTAATCATGGGGTTGATCACTACTTTATCAACTCCGTTTTTATTAAAAAGAGCTTTCAAATCGATTGAAAAAATTGCTTAAGTTGTAACATTTTCAAAATAAATTCAAAAACATAATTCTAAATTCCAAATTATTTTTATCTTTGCATCCGAATTGCAACCATACAATTCATACATAAAAATCATTTAAAATAATATTGGCATGTACTTGACTAAAGAAACTAAAGCTGAAATCTTCTCTAAACACGGAGGAAAAGCTGAAAACACTGGATCTGCTGAAGGGCAAATCGCATTATTCACATTTAGAATTTCTCACTTAACAGAGCATTTGAAAAAAAATCGTCATGATTTTAACACAGAGCGTTCGTTAGTGCTTTTAGTAGGTAAAAGAAGAAGTCTTCTTGACTATTTAAAGAAAAAAGATATCAACAGATATCGTGAGATTATTAAAGAATTAGGAATTAGAAAATAATCAACTAAAGGGGCTTTGTGCCCCTTTTTGTTTTTTTTATATTAATATAAAAAGTTTGGTTTTTCATTGGGTTACAAACAACTACACACAACAACACAACTAACCTTTTGTATAACCTTTGAGAATTAAATTTATGATTCCACAATTATTTGTAGAAAAAATCGATTTAGGTGATGGCAGAAGCATCACAATCGAGACAGGTCGTTTAGCCAAACAAGCAGACGGATCTGTAGTAGTAAGAATTGGAAATACTGTAATATTAGGTACAGTTGTTTCTTCAAGAAAAGCAAGCCCAGGCATTGACTTTTTACCTTTGACGGTAGATTACCGTGAAAAATTTGCAGCAGCAGGTCGTTTTCCTGGAGGTTTCTTCAAAAGAGAAGCGCGTCCAAGTGATAACGAGGTGTTAACAATGCGTTTAGTGGATCGTGTATTGCGCCCTCTTTTTCCATCGGATTACCATGCTGAAGTACAAGTTATGATTCAATTAATGTCTCATGACGAAGACGTGATGCCAGATGCTTTAGCAGGATTAGCAGCTTCGGCAGCTCTTGCATTGTCTGACATTCCTTTTGAAACATTAATTTCTGAAGCTAGAGTGGGAAGAATTGATGGTAAATTTATCATCAACCCATCTCGCGCACAATTAGAATTATCTGATATTGATATGATGATTGGAGCTTCAACTGATTCTATCGCAATGGTAGAAGGAGAAATGAAAGAAATTTCAGAAGCTGAAATGGTTGAAGCAATTAAATTTGCTCACGGACATATTAAAGTACAAATTGCTGCTCAAGAAAGATTGGCGCAAGCGTTTGGAAAAAAAGAAGTTCGTACCTACGAAACTGAGAAAACGGACGACGCTATTTACGCTAAAGTAAAAGCTGCGGCTTATGATAAAATTTATGCTATTGCAAGCAAAGGTTCGGCTAAACACGAACGTTCAGCTGCATTTGACGCTGTAAAAGAAGAAGTTAAAGCTTTATTTACTGAAGAAGAATTAGCAGAAAACGGAGATTTAGTTTCTAAATACTTCTACAAAACCAATAAAGAAGCGGTTCGTAATGTAACTTTAGATTTAGGTACGCGTTTAGACGGTAGAAAAACTACTGAAATTCGTCCTATTTGGAGTGAAGTAAATTACTTACCATCGGTTCACGGATCGGCATTGTTTACACGTGGTGAAACGCAAGCTTTGGCAACAGCTACTTTAGGAACTTCTAGAGAAGCGAACCAAATTGATTCACCATCTGAACAAGGAGAAGAAAAATTCTATTTACACTATAATTTCCCACCATTTTCTACAGGAGAAGCGCGTCCTTTAAGAGGAACTTCAAGAAGAGAAGTTGGTCACGGAAATTTAGCACAACGTGCTTTGAAAAATATGATTCCTGCTGATTGTCCTTATACCATTCGTGTGGTTTCTGAAGTATTAGAATCGAATGGTTCGTCTTCAATGGCTACGGTTTGTGCTGGTACATTATCATTAATGGATGCTGGTATTCAAATGATTCGTCCAGTTTCTGGAATTGCGATGGGATTGATTACTGACGGAGAACGTTTTGCTGTTTTATCTGATATTTTAGGTGATGAAGATCATTTAGGAGATATGGATTTCAAAGTAACTGGAACTTCTGAAGGAATTACAGCTTGTCAAATGGATATCAAAATTGACGGATTGAAATACGAAATTATGGAGCAAGCCTTGGCTCAAGCTCGTGATGGACGTTTACATATCTTAGGTAAATTGATGGAAACACTTGATAAACCAAATGCTGACGTTAAAGTACACGCACCAAAAATTATTATGCGTACAATTCCTGGAAATTTCATTGGTGCTTTGATTGGACCTGGTGGAAAAGTAATTCAAGAATTACAAAAAGCCACGGGTTGTACTATCGTTATTAACGAGGTAGATGAGCAAGGTGTAGTTGAAATTTTAGGTACAGATCCAAACGGAATTGCTGCAGTATTGGCTAAAATTGATTCTATCATTTTCAAACCACAAATGGGAGAAGCTTATGAAGTAAAAGTAATCAAAATGTTAGATTTTGGTGCGGTTGTAGAATATACAGATGCTCCTGGAAACGAAGTTTTATTACACGTATCTGAGTTGGCTTGGGAACGTACTGAAAACGTTACGGATGTAGTAAATATGGGCGATGTATTCCAAGTGAAATACTTAGGACTTGACCCAAAAACTAGAAAAGAAAAAGTGTCAAGAAAAGCACTTTTACCAAGACCTCCAAGAGAAGAGAAAAAAGAATAAT
>NZ_JBIIWV010000156.1:0-4650 GCF_044338735.1 Flavobacterium sp.
TAGAATCCAAGTTATTTTAGAATGTACAGAGCACAAAACTTCAGGAGTTCCTGGAACATCTCGTTACATTACTACTAAAAACAAAAAAAATACTCCAGATAGATTAGAGATTAAAAAATTTAATCCTATTTTAAAAAGAGTAACAGTTCATAAAGAAATTAAATAAGATAAGTCATGGCAAAGAAAACCGTAGCAACTTTACAAACAGCTTCTAAAAGATTAACCAAAGCTATTAAAATGGTTAAATCTCCAAAAACTGGCGCTTACACATTCGTTGAATCTGTGATGGCTCCTGAATTAGTTGATGAATTCTTGAAAAAGAAATAATTCATAAAAACAATTATATAGATAAGCTACTTTCGTTTGAAAGTAGCTTTTTTATTTTTACATTTGTCACTATAATTATTTGAAGCCAATCAAAGCGCCTTTTTTAAACCATGTTCCCGCTTTTCACACTACACGGTAGTTTGCTTCAATCGGGGCTATGAACAATCAAAAGGATGCAAATTTCCGTTTTCAATCAACTAGTACAATAAATCAAAAAATCATTTCAAATGAGTTTTTTAAAAAAAATATTTTCTTCATCAAAAGCCGAGCCTGTTTTAAACGAACAAGAAAAGCAAACATTAGATAAAGGATTAGAAAAAACAAAAACGTCTTTTTTTTCCAAGCTTACAAAAGCCGTTGCCGGAAAATCAAAAGTAGACGATGAGGTTTTAGACAACTTAGAAGAAATATTAGTTTCTTCAGACGTTGGGGTAAATACAACCTTAAAAATTATTGAACGCATTGAAGCGCGCGTTTCCCGTGATAAATATATGGGAACTGATGAGTTAAATGGAATACTTAGAGAAGAAATTGCCAGTTTATTATCGGAAACTAATTCGGGAGAAGCTACAGAATTTTCTATTCCAGTAGATAAAAAGCCTTATGTAATTATGGTTGTTGGAGTAAATGGAGTGGGTAAAACCACAACAATTGGTAAATTAGCCTATCAGTTTAAAAAAGCGGGTTATAATGTAGTTTTAGGAGCTGCAGACACGTTTAGAGCAGCTGCTATTGATCAATTACAAATTTGGGCAGATAGAGTAGGTGTGCCTATCGTGAAACAACAAATGGGAAGTGATCCTGCATCGGTTGCATTTGATACCTTACAAAGCGCTGTAGCACAAAACGCCGACGTTGTAATTATTGATACTGCTGGTCGTTTGCACAATAAAGTAGGGTTAATGAACGAACTTTCTAAAGTGAAAAAAGTAATGCAAAAAGTAGTTGAAAATACTCCAAATGATGTACTTTTAGTTTTAGATGGTTCCACAGGTCAAAATGCATTTGAACAAGCCAAACAATTTACTGCCGCAACTGAAGTTTCTTGTTTAGCCGTTACAAAATTAGACGGAACAGCAAAAGGGGGAGTTGTTATTGGTATTTCAGATCAATTTCAAATACCCGTTAAATATATTGGAATTGGTGAAGGAATTGAAGACCTTCAAGTTTTTAATAAGTATGAATTTGTGGATTCATTTTTTAAATAATAACAGATGGAATTTTTAAAATATAAAATGGTTAAGCTGCTTTTAGTAGCATTGGTATTAGCTTTAGTTGCATTTCCTTTTGACGAAATGGGGTTTGTTTTTATGGCTTTGCGATTGATTTCTTTTTCAATCATTATGTATGTAATTATCAAACTTTTGAGTGGTAAAAAAAATCTCAAAAAAAATTAATTTATAACGGCACTAATTTTTTCCCATAAGATTTCATCAAAATCTGATAGCGCCATATTTTCATTATCAGCGGCATTTCCCATTCTGATAATGACTAATTTTCTACTGGGAACAATATATATTTTTTGATCATTTTTTCCTAAAGCACAATACAAGTCGTTTGGTGCAGTAGGAATTAGTTCTCCATTAAATTGAAATTGAGTTTGCGGTAATTTAAAACTTGTTTTACCATTCAGCCACCATAAATAGCCATAAGCTAAGTTAATGTTTTGTGAAGTAGTTGTGGCTTGTTGCATGAAATTTGAATTGACTAGTTGAGTATCTTTCCATTTTCCATTATTTAACGCTAACAATCCAAAACGCGCCATACTTCTAGAATTACTCCAATAAACACTCAATCCTTGATTTTGAATCCACATTCCATTCATTCCGATCGGGTTTTTCAATTTTGTATTGAAATAAGTATCCCAAGTTTGCCCCGTTGAAGCTGCAACAACGTCTTGTAATTTTACATAAACATTATGATACGCCCATCGTGTACCAGCATCGGCTACATATTGAAGATTTGCAGGTGAAACATCATCTCCTAGCGCATCATTAAGACCAGAAGTCATGGTTAATAGATGTTTATTGGTAATTAGATTCTCTTTCGCTATAGGAGCACTTGTCCAACCTGTTCCTAAGTAATCCGAAACTTTGTTGTTAATCGATAAAAATCCTTCTTGAGCTGCAATCCCAGTTACAGTAGCCGTTAATGTTTTACCTGCACTAGCCCAATACCAAGACTCATTTGCAGTATGACCATTAAAATAGTTTTCCATAACTATTCTACCATTGTGTAAAACAATAAAACTTTTGGTATTCTTTAGTTCTAAATAATCGAGTAAAGGTTGCACTGCTGCTTGATTCCAACCGAGGCTTGTTATTGATTTGCTTTCCCAAACTGAAGTGCCATTATCAGGAAAATACATGGTTTCTTCTGGTATTGGTGAAGTTGATGCATCATCTGAACCACAACTAATTAGGAATAAACCGGTAAAAAATAGAGCAATTATTTTCATTTAGACACAAAGTAAGAGTTATTACTATTCAGACTTTAAAACTACAAAAAAGTTTAATTCAAAACAGAATTTATTGTAAATTTAACCCATTAAAAAGGAATAAGAATGAAAAAAGTAATGTTGTTTCTTGTTTTTGGTGCATTATTGTCGTGTAAACAATCTTTTGTAGAGGCCGATTTGCAACATTTAAATGGCTATTGGGAAATTGAGAAAGTTATTTTACCTGATGGTGATAAAAAGGAATATAAGGTTAACGAGACTATTGATTTTTTTAAAATAGAGAATAAAAAAGGGTTTAGGAAAAAAGTGATGCCTCAAATAGACGGTACTTATTTGACAAATAATATTCAGGAAACAGTTAAAGTTGATCTTATAGACGGAACGGCTTCTATTCATTACAATACGCCTTATGCTCATTGGAAGGAAGAAATCATAGAATTATCAAAAGACAAATTAGTGATTAAAAACCAACAAGATTTAGAATATCATTATAAAAGACCGGTTAAATTTTCAATAAAGTAGTATGGCTAAACGATTTAATGAAGAAAGTTCTATTGCCGATGTGCTCAAACGATTTATTGTACAAAATAAGTTGGAAGTAGGCATGGATGTTGTTAACGTGCGTGATGCATGGAAAAATGTAATGGGTAATGGTGTCAATAATTATACAACAGAAATCCAACTGAAACACACTACGCTTTATGTGGCTTTGTCTTCTGCTGTATTACGAGAAGAATTAAGTTATGGAAAAGATAAAATCATTAAAATGATCAATGAAGAACTTCGGAAAGAATTGGTAACGCATTTGGTATTAAGATAAAAATCCCGCTTCAGTTGAAACGGGATTTTATAATTTATAAATTATAGACATTACTGTCTACTGAGACTGTCTACTGAATACTAAAACTGCTCTCTTCCAGCAAAATGGAAAGCACCTTCAATAGCTGCATTTTCATTAGAATCAGATCCGTGAACTGCATTTTCTCCAATTGAAGTTGCATATTTTTTACGGATTGTTCCTTCTGCTGCATCAGCAGGATTTGTAGCGCCAATTAAAGTTCTGAAGTCTTCTACTGCGTTATTTTTTTCTAAGATTGCAGCCACAATAGGACCTCTTGTCATAAATTCAACTAATTCACCAAAGAAAGGTCTTTCACTGTGAACCGCATAAAATTTTTGAGCATCAGCAATGGTTAATTGCGTTAATTTCATTGCTACAATTCTGAAACCACCTTCAGCAATCATGTTTAAAATTCCACCAATGTGTCCGTTTTCAACAGCATCTGGTTTAATCATTGTAAAAGTTCTATTACTTGCCATTTTTCTATTTTTTAATTGGGTGCAAAATTAGTGTTTTTTTGAAGAATTCCAATTAAATATTGATTATAAAGTAATGATTTTGATTTCTTGCGAAAGTGGATTTAATTCACGCAGTAATTCTTCCATTAATTTAGTTCCAAATTCAAAATAATATTCGCTAAAATTCACGTTACGTTCTTGTAAATTATTATTTGGAAACAACTCGTTTTGTATGGAAACAATTCGATTTACCGTTTCAGAATGAACCCTTTTTTCAGCTTTTAACAATCTTTTTTCTAAGTTGTCTAACCCTTTTAATTGCTTTGCTTCTTGAGCTTTAACCGCACCAATAAATGACTTATCAGTTTTCAATGCAATTTCATGTAAGGCTTTAAATTGTTGTTTTAAAACTTCTTTTTGTTCAGAAAAATCGATTGTGAAGTTGGAAAACTCTTTCGCTTTTTTATTGGAAAGTAATTCTTGTGACATAAAAATTTCATTCCAACTTAATCCTAATTTATCTAATTTCATTACTTGTTTTTCGGTAGCTAAAAGCACTGAATTTC
>NZ_JBIIWV010000157.1:0-4647 GCF_044338735.1 Flavobacterium sp.
CATTGGCATATTGGCACATTAGATTATTGGCTAATTAGTTCCAGTTTTCTTCAAATCCCATGTCTTCAAAACTGTCGTCGCCTTCAAACATGTCTAAATCGTCATCGTCTAAGTCATCTTCAAATTCGCCAAACATATCATCTTCAGATAAGTCACCTCTTAACCCACTTTGAAGCGCTTCTGCAGGAAGTTCTCCGTGAGAAAAAAGTAAGGCTGGATAAATCATCCCATTTTCATTTTCTTCAATAGCAGCTAATTCTATAAAGAAAGTCCACATGCTGAATAAATCATAAACATATACTAATTTTGTATTTTGTTCATGCACTAAATCGTCAATTGCATATTCTGACATGGTTTTAATTTCGCCTGGAATATCTCCAGTATCAAACATTGGAATACCGTCTTCTTCATGCCAAGCCCAGTCATTAGCGCAGGTATAAAAAGCGCCTACTTCGGTACCATCAAAACCAAATGCATTGATGAGTGCGTTGTGTAAATCTTCTAATGTATCGTTACTTTCGATGGCAATATCTCTAAAAATATCATCTTCGGCATCAAGAATAGCTCTAAATTTATAAATCATAATGGTTGCAATTTTATGAAAAACAAAAGTAGGTATAAAATACGATTTTTGATTTACGATTTACGAATTGTTGATAAAAATTTTTCTGAATTCAATCGTACTTACAATTCATCCATAAAAAATGACAGTTGGGTCAGATATAATTTTTTAGGTGATTGCGTTAGCGATTTTAAAGAGTGGATTGGCTAATGAATAACTATTTTTCTGATGCCTATCAAAACAAGTATGAATACTGAATACAAAATAAAAAAAGGCACAATAAATTCAATACCATTACACGTTAATAAAATTGCGATAATAAGCAATTGAAAACCCAATCCGTATAAAGAAACTAAAGTCATAAACCAATTGGGAAACGTTTTGATTTTATACGCATTTGAGTCTAATAAATGAATGATTTTATCAAAAAGACCATAAACAACAGTATAAATTCCAAATAAAATAGTTACCGATTTTTGCGATTCACCTGGTAATGCTTTTGGTGTTTTGTATTCAAATATTTTGCTGGTTGTATCGCCACCAACCGATTTATTTCTTAAAATTACGTAATAATAATTGTATAAGGTGCCTTGTAATTGAATACAAATAAAGGCAAGTGATGCATACCAAATTGTACTATTTGACATGTAACAGATTGTCATGAAAAACATAAAATTTAAGATAATATCAAAAACACTGTCTAAATATCTTCCAGAATAGGATGGTGTGTTTTTCAAACGGGCTAATTCACCATCAGCGGCATCAATTCCAGATTTTAAAATGATAAAAAATGCTGCTGCGATATAATATTGGTTTAACATGCAATAAATTGCAATTAATCCAGAAAGTCCGAATAATAAGGTAACGTGAATAGGTGTAAAACGAGTATTTTTTAAAGAATTGGCCAAAAACGTACCGAAAGATCTTCCGTAATCTGATAAATCGAAAAATTTATCTTGCGCTGCTAGTTTAGACATTAATCAAATCTAAAGAACTGTGACAATATAGTCGGACTGCAAAAGTAATATTAATTTTTTGTTATTTTATTGTTTTCTAAAAGTAAATAAAACTGAACACTAAATAAGAATGTCGCCAAAACCAAATGTAAGGTTTGACTTCCGAAAGGGAAATCAACATACACCATAATTACACCTGAAATAATTTCGAAAATTAAAATTCGAACCACCCAATTTACTTTTTCGAAACCCAATTTAAGATTTCTGTTTCGAAGAAGTAAAAATAAATTTGCCAAAAAGACCACTATTGAAAAACTTCGATGAAAGTAGAAAGTGATTTCAGGATGTAACAACCAAAACGATTTTGGAGCACCAGATTTACCAACTGTATCTATAAACTCACGAACATAAGTTCCTAAAACCACTTGAACAATCGTAAGAAGTAGTACTACTACAAGAGCAATGCTAAACTTCTTATCGTATTTTCTAATACTATTTTTAGCTGAAACCACATAAATAACATACAACTGTAAAGCCACAATTAAAAAGGCAGTTAACATATGAGTGGTAATTTTTACTGGACTTAATACCGAATCTACAACTGTTTTTCCTAACCAAGCTTGAAAACCCATTAGTATACAAACCAAAAGAGAATAGACAACTATTTTTTTGTTTTCTTTCCAGTAGCCAAATGCGAAAATAAATGTTACAAAACAGGCAATTCCTGCCAAAGCACCAAGCAATCTATTGATGTATTCAATCCAAGTATGTGCTGGGTTAAAAATAGCATAATCGTGTTTTGTATAAGATTCCCAGTTACTTTCTAAAAAAGAAGAAGTAGCTGTAAAATCTGATTTTGCCACAAGTAAGCCTTCATTTTTAATAATCACTTGACCTTCATCGTAAGCTTTATTAGGTGTAAATTCAAGTTCTTTTTGTTCTGTGGGTGGAATGTAATATCCGAAACACTTTGGCCAATCTGGACAACCCATTCCCGAACCAGTCATTCGAACCAAGGCACCAGCAAGAATTACTAAATAAACTAAAACTAATGCCGTTTTTGCTGCTGTAAGAAAATATTTTTTCATTGGTTAATAATGCAGTTTTTCAGATTATTAAAAATTAATTATATTTTATTTAAGCCCATTTTTTCAGCACGTTTAAGAACAAATTCTTTAGCGGGTTCGTATTCATTTGGAATTTCACCTTCTAAAATGGCCTCTTTTACAGCTTCTTTTAAAACACCTATTTCACGACCTGGTTTTAATCCGAATAGGTCCATAATTTCTTCTCCAGAAATAGGTGGCTGAAAAACCCGAACTCTGTCTTTCTCCTCTACTTCAACTATTTTCTGACGTACAATTTTAAAATTATTGTGATATTTTTGAAATTTTTTACTGTTTTTGGTAGTGATGTCCGCTTCGCAAAGTGTCATTAAATTTTCAATATCTTCTCCTGCATCAAAAACTAAGCGACGCACAGCTGAATCGGTAACTATTTCTTCAGCTATTACAATTGGTCGTGAACTCATCATCACCATTTTTTGAACAAACTTCATTTTCTGATTTAAAGGCATATGAAGTCTTTCAAAGATTTTTTTAGCCATTTTTCCGCCTAAAAATTCATGTCCGTGAAACGTCCAACCTTGCTTTTTATTGAATTTTTTAGTTGGTGCTTTTCCTATATCGTGTAATAATGCCGCCCAACGTAACCATACATCTTCTGTATTTGGGCAGATATTATCTACAACTTCTAACGTGTGGTAAAAATTATTTTTATGGGTATGCCCTTCTACTTCTTCTACATTATTTAAAGCGGTTAATTCAGGTAAAATGATGTCTAATAAACCGGTTTGATACAAATGTAAAAATCCGATAGATGGTTTTTCTGATGACAAAATTTTATTCAATTCATCTACAATTCGCTCTCCTGAAATAATGTTAATTCTTTCTTTATTTTTTGCAATTGAAGATAAGGATTCATTTTCAATTTCGAAATTTAATTGGGTAGCAAAACGAATAGCACGCATCATTCGCAATGGATCATCAGAATACGTAATATCTGGATTCAAAGGTGTTTTTAAAATTTTATTTTCTAAATCGGCAACACCATTAAATGGATCTACTAAATCTCCATAATTTTCAGAATTCAGAGAAAAAGCCATCGCATTAATGGTAAAATCCCTGCGTTCTTGGTCGTCTTTTAAAGTTCCAATTTCTACTAAAGGATTTCTGCTATCGTGAGAATAAGATTCTTTTCTAGCACCTACAAACTCAATGTCCATTTCCTTATAGCGTAACATAGCTGTACCGTAGTTTTTAAAAACTTGCACTTTAGGTTGGTTTGTAAGTAATTCTGAAACTTTTATAGCTAATTCAATACCACTGCCTACTGCAACAATATCAATATCTTTTTTATGATTTCTATCCAATAAAATATCGCGTACAAAACCACCAATCACATAGCATTCCAAGTTTAATTCTTGAGCGGCTTGTGATATGATTTTGAATATTTTATTTTCTAAATGTTGTTTGTAATTCATGTTTAAATTTGAAAATTTGAAAATCAGCAAATTTGAAAATTGGGATATTTTCAAATCTTCAAATCTTCAAATTATTATTTTCTAATCACTTTTACCTGACTATCTAATCCTAATTTAATAATTGTAGAAGGATTTTTGCAAACTTTTTCGTGGTGCAAATTTACAACATAGTCAACTCCTTTTATAATTTCGGGACTAATTTCTTTAAAAGTTTTTGGAGTAAACATGCCAGAAATATTTGCTGAGGTTGAAACCAACGGTCTTTTCATCCTTTCCATCAATTTAAAACAAAAAGGTTCGGTAACGATTCTAACACCTAAAGTATTGTCATCTGCAATAATATTTTTGGCAATATTTCTTGGATTATCTAGTATTAAAGTTGTGGGTTTCTCCGATAAATCTAAAATTTGCCAAGCCACTTCAGGAATTTCTTTAAAAACGTTGTACATCATTCGCTCTCCATTAATTAAAACAATCATGCTTTTAGATTCTTCGCGTTGTTTTAAAGCATATATTTTTTTTACGGCCTCTTCATTAGTAGCATCACAACCAATTCCCCATACGGTATCTGTAGGATACAAAATAAT
>NZ_JBIIWV010000240.1:0-4630 GCF_044338735.1 Flavobacterium sp.
CTGAACCAGACTTTAATTTTGCTGCATCTAATAATTGAATTGCAGCAGGTGGCGTTTTAACAACAAAGTCAAAAGACTTGTCTTTATACACAGTAATTTGTACTGGTAAAACTTTGCCAGGTTTATCTTGTGTTCTAGCATTAAATTGCTTACAGAACTCCATGATGTTAACCCCAGCAGCCCCCAAAGCAGGTCCAACCGGTGGCGATGGATTCGCAGCACCTCCCTTAACTTGTAGTTTAACTACTTTACTAACTTCTTTTGCCATTTTTAAAAAAATTTAGCACATCTATCAATTGGAAGCGATTGATGTGATTTATGTATGTAACGAATATTATACTTTTTCAACTTGCATAAAACTTAATTCTAATGGTGTTTTTCTTCCGAAAATTTTAACCATTACCTCAAGTTTACGCTTTTCTTCATTTATTTTTTCAATAGTTCCATTAAAACCATTAAAAGGGCCATCAACAACTTTGATAGTTTCACCAATATTGAATGGAATAGACACACTATCTACTTGCACAGATAATTCATCTACTTTTCCAAGCATTCTGTTAACCTCAGACTGTCTCAATGGTACCGCATCACCTCCTTTTGTTTCACCTAGGAAACCTATAACACCCGGAATTGATTTAATAATATGAGGAATTTCTCCTGTTAAGCTTGCTTCAATCATGATATAGCCCGGAAAATAAACTTTATCCTTAATTATTTTTTTTCCATCACGCACAGTAACTACTTTTTCTGTAGGAACCAATACTTGAGTGATATAATCAGCCATACCTAATCGGGCGGTTTCAGTTTCAATATAAGCTTTCACTTTATTTTCCTGACCACTCACGGATCTTACCACATACCATTTATTCACATTATTATCTGCCATAGCAAAGTGTTATTTTATGATATTAAAAAAACCTGCAATTGCTTTAGCAAATATTTCATCTACACCCCAAGTCAATAGAGCAAAAATGATTGAAAATATTGCTACAATAATTGTCAAACGTTGCACATCAGCCCATACTGGCCATGTTACTTGGTTCGTAAGTTCATTAAACGTCTCGCTAAAATAATCCCAATAGCGATGTAGAATAAATACTAAAGCAAAATAAGGCACACCAAACCCTAAAACTGTATCGTATCCTTGACTCAATATAAAAATACTTATAACGTTAGCTAATAGACCAAATATTAAAGCACTATTGCGAATATTTTTTCGGTAAGCTGTGATTTTATCTTCCATTTGTCATTAATCCAAATAATAATTATAAATTGTTTTGCACGGGCGGAGGGATTCGAACCCCCATCAATGGTTTTGGAGACCACTATACTAGCCCTTGTACTACGCCCGTTTGTTAAAAAAACCAGCAGCGGAACTGCTGGTTTGATATATTTAACTAATTAGGCTAATAAATTAGTCTAATATTTCAGTTACCTGACCAGCACCTACTGTTCTACCACCTTCACGGATAGCAAAACGTAAACCTACTGATAAAGCGATAGGGCTTAATAATTGAACATCAATTGTTAAGTTATCACCAGGCATAACCATCTCTACACCTGCTGGTAAAGAAATAGTTCCTGTAACGTCAGTTGTACGTACGTAAAACTGAGGACGGTAGTTATTATGAAATGGAGTGTGACGTCCACCTTCTTCTTTTTTCAAGATATACACCTCAGCTTTAAAATGAGCGTGTGGCTTAACAGATCCTGGCTTAACAATTACCATTCCTCTTTTAATATCTTCTTTAGCGATACCTCTTAATAAGATACCTACGTTATCACCAGCTTCACCTCTATCAAGGATTTTACGGAACATTTCAACTCCTGTAATAGTAGAACTTAATTTATCAGCTCCCATCCCGATGATTTCAATTGGATCACCTGTATTAGCAATTCCTGTTTCGATACGACCTGTAGCAACAGTTCCACGACCAGTAATTGTAAATACGTCTTCAACTGGCATTAAGAATGGTTTCTCAACGTCACGAACAGGTAATTCAATCCAACTATCAACTGCTTCCATTAATTCCATAATAGTAGCAACCCATTTTGGATCTCCGTTTAATCCACCTAGAGCAGAACCTTGGATAACTGGACCATTATCACCATCATATTGATAGAAAGATAATAAATCTCTAATTTCCATTTCTACTAATTCTAATAATTCAGCATCATCAACCATATCCACTTTATTCATGAATACAACCATTCTAGGCACACCAACTTGGCGACCTAAAAGGATGTGCTCTCTCGTTTGTGGCATAGGACCATCTGTAGCAGCAACTACTAAGATAGCACCGTCCATTTGAGCAGCACCTGTTACCATGTTTTTTACGTAATCCGCGTGACCTGGACAGTCAACGTGCGCGTAGTGACGATTTTGTGTAGAATACTCTACGTGAGACGTATTAATTGTAATACCTCTTTCTTTTTCTTCTGGAGCATTATCAATTTGATCAAATGATTTTGCTTCTGATAAACCAGCATCAGCTAATACTTTCGTAATTGCAGCTGTTAATGTAGTTTTACCGTGGTCAACGTGTCCGATAGTACCAATATTCAAATGGGGCTTCGAACGATCAAAGGTTTCTTTTGCCATGATTTAATAATTTAATCTTAGTTATATAATTAGTGTTCAAAAAATAAACTTATTTAAGAGCCAATGACGGGAATTGAACCCGTGACCTCTTCCTTACCAAGGAAGCACTCTACCCCTGAGCTACACCGGCTTTTGTGTATTCAGAAGTTAGCAATCAGCATTCAGAATTCTAAATCCTCACTTCTAATTTCAAAATCTCGTGGGGAGAGCAGGATTCGAACCTGCGAAGACGTAGTCAGCGGATTTACAGTCCGCCCTCGTTGGCCGCTTGAGTATCTCCCCAAACCTTTTACATTTAGTTACTTACAATTGAGCCGATAGAGGGACTCGAACCCACGACCTGCTGATTACAAATCAGCTGCTCTAGCCAGCTGAGCTACATCGGCAACTTGAATATAAAAAGTCCGCTATTTCTAACGGACTGCAAATGTATAGAATTTATTTTTGAATCAAAACATTTTTTATCTTTTTTTTTATAATATCAAATTGTACGCAATTTTTCTTTTCTTTTTACCAAAACTCGCTCTAATGAATCTACCGCCAAATCTATTCCTTCTTCAAAAGATTTTGTCATTTTTTTTACTACAAAATCATCTCCTGGAACATTAATTTTTATCTCTACAATTTTATTTTCTTTATCACTTGTATTTTCAACTTTCAAAAAAACATCAGACGAAACAATTTTATCATAATACTTTTCTAATTTATCTAACTTCTCTTGAACAAAATCAACTAATTTTTTGTCCACATTAAAATTTACTGCATGCAAATTGACTTTCATAACTTTTAGATTATATAGATTATACATTTGAGTTGTTACTTGTTTCTAGGATGCGCTTCTTGATATACTTTTTTTAAGGCAGCCAAACTGCTGTGAGTATAAATTTGAGTGGAAGACAAACTAGCATGACCTAACAACTCTTTAACTGAATTTAAATCGGCTCCATTATTCAACAAATGAGTTGCAAAGGAATGCCTAAGAACGTGAGGGCTTTTTTTTGTCTTTTGTGACACACTACTAAAGTACTCATTTATTAATCGATACACAAATGATTCGCTTACTTTATTTCCGTTTTTTGACAAAATTAACATCTCATTATTCTTAATCACCTCTAAATGATTTCGTTGTACTTTATACGATTCAATTAATTTAACAGTACAGTCTAAAAGCGGAATAATGCGTTCTTTATTTCTCTTACCAACAACTTTAATTGTTTTCTGATATAAATCAACATTTTCAGAAGAAAGGTTAATCATTTCTGCACGACGAATTCCTGTGGTGTAAAATAATTCAATAATTAACTGATTGCGAATTCCTTCAAAATCATTTGAATAAGTATTAAATTCAAACACATCTTGCAATTCTTTTTCCGAAAAAGGAATTTGAATTTTCTTAGCCGTTTTTAATGACTTGTGCTTTAATAATGGGTTAACCGATATTAGTTTAATTCTTAAAAGAAATTTATAGTATGATTTTAAAGAAGATATTTTTCTATTAACAGAAGTATTTGAAATGTTATTTTCTATCAATACAACAATCCAACTTCTTATTTGGGGATAGATTACATTCTCAACCTCAGTAGCTTCATGATTAGTATTCAAATAGCCTTGAAAAGACAAAATATCTGAAACATAGGCTTGCACGGTCAATAGAGAATAATTTTTCTCTTTAACTAAGTATTCTTGATATGCTTGTATAGTAGATATCATAAAAAAAACCGCTAAAAACAAAGTTACACTTTATTATTTAGCGGTTTACTATTTCATTCAAAAAAATACTAACTCTCTAATGAGTCTCTCAATCCTTGAATATATGCTGCTTTTTGTATCTTAGCTCTGTTTGAAACAGAAGGCTTAATGAAAGCTTGACGTGAACGTAACTGACGAACAGTTCCTGTTTTATCAAATTTTCTTTTATAGCGCTTTAATGCTCTATCGATATTTTCTCCGTCTTTAATTGGTATAATTAACATAATATGGACACCTCCTCTCGTTAAGGGTGCAAATGTAGAAAATAATTATGAATTA
>NZ_JBIIWV010000043.1:0-15444 GCF_044338735.1 Flavobacterium sp.
GAAGGATTAGGAAAATTACTTAATACTATAAAAAGTGTACAAAAAATTCATAATCCAAGTTTAGATATTGAAGGATTATTATTAACTATGTTCGATTCGCGTTTACGATTATCAAATCAAGTTGTTGAGGAGGTACAAAAGCATTTTAACGATATGGTTTTTGAAACAATAATTCAAAGAAATATCAAATTAAGTGAAGCACCAAGTTTTGGAGAAAGTATTATTAATTATGATGCAACAAGTAAAGGAGCATCAAATTACTTAAACTTGGCAGAAGAAATCATTAAAAAAAATCAATAATAGAAAAATGACAAAAGCGGTAAAAAAACAAGCCTTAGGAAGAGGTTTATCGGCTTTACTAAAAGATCCAGACAACGATATTAAGTCGGTTGCGGATAAAAATGCTGATAAATTAGTTGGAAATATTATTGAATTAGATATTGAATCTATTGAAATTAATCCGTTTCAACCTCGAACCAATTTCAACGAAGATACGTTACAAGAATTAGCAAAATCGATTAAAGAATTAGGCGTAATTCAACCCATTACAGTAAGAAAATTAGATTTTAATAAATACCAATTAATTTCAGGAGAACGACGTTTACGTGCTTCAAAATTAATTGGATTAAAAACAATTCCATCTTATATTCGTTTGGCAAATGATAATGAATCCTTGGTTATGGCTTTGGTTGAAAATATTCAACGTCATGACTTAGATCCAATTGAGGTAGCCATTTCATACCAACGTCTTATTGAGGAAATTAAGTTAACGCAAGAAGAATTGAGTGAGCGTGTAGGTAAACAACGTTCAACTATTACCAATTATTTACGTTTATTGAAATTAGACCCAATCATTCAAACAGGAATGCGAGATGGTTTTATTTCTATGGGACACGGTAGAGCGTTAATAAATATTGATAATCAAGATGTTCAAAGTGACATTTATCATAAAGTAGTTACTCAAAATCTTTCAGTTAGAGAAACTGAAGCTTTAGTAAAAAACTATCAAGAAAGCTTAAAACCAAAAGCAGCCAAATCAACAAAGTCAAATTCTTTTGAAATAAAAGAGGCTGAGAAAAAAGTTTTTTCAAATTATTTTGGAACTAAAGTTGATGTAAAAGTAGCTGGAAACGGAAAGGGTAAAATATCGATTCCTTTTCATTCTGAAGAAGACTTTAACCGCATTTTAAAATTAATAAACTCCTAGTGAAAGGACTTCAATACATATTATTTTTTTTATTGTTTCACTTTCATGCAAATGCTCAAAAAGAAATAGCCTTGCGTGCGGCTGACACAACAAGAACCGTTATTAACCCAAATGCCCCTGCAAAAGCAGCTTTTTATTCTGCCATATTTCCTGGTTTAGGACAAGCATACAATAAAAAATATTGGAAAATACCCATTGTTTATCTTGGATTAGGAATTGGTCTTTATTCTTATACTTGGAACCAAGGAAAATATCATAATTATAGAGACGAATACAAAAGACGCTTAGCTGGAACTGCAGATCCAAATCATCCAATTTATGGAGAAAAAAGTGACGATTGGGTTATTCGCGGTCAAAAATTTCACCAAAGAAATAGAGATTTATCAGCATTAATTACCGCAGGAATATACATTTTTAATATTATTGATGCTAATGTTGATGCGCACTTAATGCAATTTAACGTTAATGATAATTTATCGGTAAAACCCGATTTGAACCAAAATGAAATCGATTATAAATACAATTATGGTTTGACACTTACTTATAATTTTTAACAAATAATTAAGTAACAATTTCTTTAAAAGCCAACTAATAAATCATGAAAATAGCACTTTTAGGTTACGGAAAAATGGGAAAAGTTATCGAAAGGATAGCTTTAGAACGCGGTCATGAAATTGTATTAAAAAAAGACCAAGACAGTTCATTTGACGGATTAAAAAATGCTGATGTAGCTATTGATTTTAGTGTTCCAGATAGTGCGGTCGCTAATATTTCGGAATGTTTAAATAATGGAATTCCTGTAATTTCAGGCACAACGGGTTGGTTAACAAACTATCCGAAAATGGTTCAATTGTGTGAAGAAAAGAATGGGAGTTTTATTTATGGTTCCAATTTTAGTTTGGGTGTAAATGTGTTTTTTGAATTGAATGAATATTTAGCAAAAATGATGGCAAATTTGAAACAATATAACGTTTCAATGGAGGAGATTCATCATACACAAAAATTAGATGCACCAAGTGGTACTGCAATAACATTGGCGGAAGGAGTTATCAAAAACACAAACTATGCAAATTGGACGTTAGAAACACCAATTAGCAATGAAATACACATCGACGCAAAACGTATTGAAAATGTTCCTGGAACACATAGCATTTTTTATGATAGCGAAGTCGATCAAATTGAAATCAAACATACCGCTCACAGCAGAGAAGGCTTTGCTTTAGGAGCTGTAATTGCTGCCGAATGGCTTGTGGGAAAAAAAGGAACTTTTACAATGAAAGATGTTCTTTTTAACGGCTCTAAGCTATAGGCTTTAGGCAACAAGAAATAGAATTATAAATAAACAAAGCTTAAAGCATTTTGCTTACAGCTTACAGCAAAATAAAATTATGGAAATATCAGGTTGGTTACTTTTAATCTTATTTGTTCAAATTCTTCACGGAATTGGAACTTGGAAATTATATGTAAAAGCAAATAGAAAAGCATGGGAAGCATTTGTTCCAGTTTATAACGGAATTGTGTTTATGCAAATGATTAATCGTCCAAAATATTGGATACTATTGCTATTCATACCCGTTATCAATTTGTTTTTGTTTCCAATTATTTGGATTGAAACCTTACGAACATTTGGCAAAAAATCAACAATGGATATGCTTTTAGGGGTATTTACCTTAGGTCTTTACATTGCCTATGTAAATTATACACAAGAAGTAACTTATCATGAAAAGCGTGATTTAAAAGCCCCTAACAAAACAATGGACACTTTAGGGTCTTTGTCTTTTGCAATTGTAGTGGCTACCTTAGTGCACACTTATTTCATTCAACCGTTTACCATTCCTACTTCTTCCTTAGAAAAATCGTTATTGGTGGGCGATTTCTTATTTGTAAGTAAATTTCATTATGGTGCAAGAACACCTATGACTCCTATTGCAGCACCAATGGTTCATGATACTTTACCGTTTGTAAAAGTAAAATCCTATACCGCTACACCGCAACTACCTTATTTTAGATTTCCAGCTTTGCAAAAAATAGAACGTAATGATATTGTGGTTTTTAACTGGCCAGCAGATACTTTATACCACATGTACAAAGCAGCAGATAAACGATACGACAAGCCAATTGATAAAAAAACGAATTATGTAAAACGCTGTACCGCAATTCCTGGCGATAAAATTGAAATTAAAAACGGTGTTGTTTATATTAATGGAAAAGAATCGATACTTCCTGAAAGAGCTAAACCGCAATATTCCTATAAAGCAGCTTGGGATGGAAAAACACAAGTAAACTTAGACTATATCAAGGAAGAACTTCATATTACAGATGCATTCGGACAAATAGCTAATGACACACTTTTATTTAGTGCTTTACCTCTTGAATCTGTTGAACGTATTAAAAATATCCCTGGAATTACTAAAGTTGAACGTATTATACACAAAGGTACTGATACCTCAATTTTTCCTGGTACAAAAAATTGGAACGTAGATAATTTAGGCCCAATTTACATACCTGAAGCTGGAAAAACAGTAGTATTGAATAGTGAAACAATCCCTTTTTATAAAAAAGTTATTGGCGAATATGAAGGAAACGATTTAAAGATCAATGGTAATGAAATTAAAATTAATGGACAAATTGCAACATCTTACACCTTTAAACAGGATTATTATTGGATGATGGGAGACAATCGTCATAACTCATTAGATTCGCGCTTTTGGGGTTTTGTACCTGCAGATCATATTGTAGGAAAACCAATATTTATTTGGATGAGTATTGATGGAATCAACGATGGTCTTAAAAATTGGAGCATACGTTGGGATAGATTATTCACCACAGTAAGCGGAACAGGACAACCTCAATCCTATTTTAAATATTTCTTATTTGCGTTAGCTGGATATTTTGCTTTTGATTATTTTAGAAACAAGAAAAAGAAGAAGGAAGAAGCTTAATGAACATTCTTATACATCCCACCTATTTTCCTTCAATTAGTCATTATATTGCAATGATTCAGGCTGATTCGGTTACTTTTGAAATGGAAGACAATTTTCAAAAGCAAACCAATAGAAACAGAATGTATATTTATAGTCCAAATGGCATTCAATTATTAAATGTTCCCATAAAACATAGTATCGATAAGCATCAAAAATATAAGGACGTTCGTATTGAAAACGACTTCGGTTGGCAAAAAAATCATTTCAAATCATTAGAAGCAGCCTATAGAACTTCGCCTTTCTTTGAATATTTTGAAGATGATTTTCGTCCTCTATTCGAAAAGAAACAAGAGTTTTTGATGGATTTGAATTTGGAGCTATTTGAATTAGTAAATTCATCATTAGGTATTAAAATTGATGCCCAAAAAACTACCGAATATTTTCATGATGTTACAGAGTATATCGATTTTAGATCATTAGTAAACGGTAAAAAAGACGGCACACAAATTGAAGAATACACTCAAGTATTTGGAGATAAACACGGATTTCTAAGCAATTTGAGCATTTTAGATCTATTGTTTAACGAAGGTAGATATGCCGTAGATTATTTAAGAAATCAGGAATTATAATTATTCTGGAGCATTAATTTTAAGACGTGCGAGTTGTGGAAAGTGATCGCTCTGAATAAAGTAATCTAAGGAAGAAAATTGTTTGACTTCTATGTTTTGTTCCACAAAAATATAATCAATTCGAGCTGGATAATATTTGTAATTATAGGACTTTCCAAATCCAGAACCTGCTTCTTCAAAAGCATCTTTCAATTCGCCTTTAATAGTTCGGTAAACGTATGAAAAAGCACTGTTATTCATATCGCCACAAATAATTTTTGGATGATGACACGACAAATAATGCTCTTTAATTAATTCAGATTGATTTTGTTGTTGACTAAATGCTTTGCTAATGTTATTAAAGATGAATTTAGATCGCTTTTCGTCCATTTCCTGATTGATATCTGCACTAATTTTAATAGATTCTAGGTGCATACTATACACACGTAAAGTATCTTTTTCTTTGAGAATATCAGCATAAATGACACTATTGAACGAATTAGGAAATGCAATTTCACCCGAATTTACTATTTTAAATTTTGAATAAATAGCTTGTCCAAATTTGAGTCGATCGCCTTCTAATTTAATCAACTTATATTTAAACATATTCACATTTACATCATCATTTGGCAAATAATCTTGCAAACATAAAATATCGGGTTGCTCATCCAATAATAAATTTGAGATCTGAAAAGGAACATCATCATTAGGCAACCATTCGTATAAATTGAATAAACGAACATTGTAACTCATCAACTTAAAATCGGAAGGATCTTCAGGAAGATTAACTTCTGAAAATTTATAAAATCTATTTAAAAATGAAATTCCAAGTAATAATAACACTCCAGAGAGCAACATTTGTCTTTTAAACTGCAATAACCAATACAGAAAAAATACAAAATTTACCATTAAGAAAAAGGGTAAAATAAGCGTTAACACACTTAGAAATGGAAATGCTTTAGGTGCTAAAAAAGGTAACGTATAAGCAACAAAAGTAGCTATAGAAAGGGCTATATTTAAATAAAACATTATTTTAGACCACCGACTTTGCTTTTGCATTTTACTTATTTTCCTGCTTTAAACAAAAATTCTTTTTCTTCTTTAGTCAAACTATCATACCCCGATTTACTAATTTTATCTAAAATTTCGTCAATCTGTTTTTGAGTGATGTCTTTGTTCTGACTATACGAATGTACACTTTTTTTTGTTGTATTGCGGTGTACTTTTTTAAAAGGAGTTTTCTTTTTAGGTTGTAAAAACGATACTATACCGTCAATGCAAGAAGAAATAGGCTTTGTAAGATCTATTCCCGATTGTAAAAGTTTAATATAGATAAAGCCGAAAAAAGCACCACCAAGATGTGCTAAATGTCCGCCCATATTTTCAAGGGGTAGCTGAATTAAATCTACTAAAAGTATAACAAAAGCTACATGCCATAATTTCACAATTCCGATTAAAGGTATTCGTAATAACATAAAAGGCGCATAAGTTGCCGAAGCGATTAATAGTGCCATAATGGCTCCACTTGCACCGACTAATAAAGAGGTTTTTCCTAATAAAAAATAGAGTAAAACAAAAGTCAATCCTGAAAAAATTCCTCCTAAAAGATAGACGCCAAACAATTGTTTATCAGTAAAATAGGTATTAAACAATCTTCCTGAAAAATGCAAAACCAACAAATTAAAAATCAAATGAAAGATTCCTGCATGAAAAAAACTAAACGTAACAAGCGTCCATGGTTTTGCTAAAAATTCGGTCGTATTTGAAGAAAGGGCGACAAAATCAAAATAAGTAAACGTAATATTAGAAAACTTCAAAACAACCTCTAAAAGAGAAAACACCACAAAAAGACCTATGTTCCAAAAGATTAACTTTTGTACCATGCCTCCTGTTTTGTATTGCAGTTTTAAATCGTCTAAAATATTCATCTTTTATCTTTACTCTTATTCTATTTTCTAATTAAACTATCTATCCCAACGATTTTGATTGAACTGATTTTTCTTCCAATACCACATCATTATAAAACCAAATAATGCTCCACCGACGTGAGCAAAATGGGCAATACCACCTCCAAAAATACTATAACCTGTTACTCCTGAAAATAAATCTAAAAGTACAATTCCAGGTACAAAATACTTCGCTTTAATTGGAACCGGAATGAACATCAAAGCTAATTCTGCATTAGGAAACATAAAAGCAAAAGCAACTAATAAACCATAAATAGCCCCTGAAGCACCAACAGTTGGAGTTAAAGCTCCAATCATATTTTCAAACGTATCTGGAGCTAAAACTGCTTGCCAAGAAGTCATGAATTTACCTTCATTAATTAAATTCAAAATTTCAGTTTCTTTAAAACCATTTAAAACAAGTGTATTTAATCCATCATGAAAATGATAATAATTAATCCCTGAATGAATTAAAGCTGCACCTAATCCGCAAGTAAAATAAAAGAATAAAAACTTCTTTGGTCCCCAAAAATGCTCCAAAGCACTCCCAAAGGATACCAAAGCAAACATATTAAAGAAAATATGCATCAAACCACCATGCATGAACATGTGCGATATAGGTTGCCACAATTTGAACTTATCACTTTCAAAATAATGTAAAGCTAATAAATCAGTGGCTTGCGGCACAAATTGAGCGCCAATAAAAAATAATATATTTAAAATCAATAACTGCTTTACAGTATCGGTCATGTTATTCATCATAGTGCAAATCTTTTATCTAAATCTTCTACCGTTAAGGTAATAAAGGTGGGTTTTTGAAACGGAGAGACATTGGGTTCTTTACATGCAAACAACGAATTTACCAAATTTTCTTGTTCCTTTTTAGTCAAATAAGTTCCTGTTTTAACTGCTAAACTTTTTGCCATTGATTTTGCAATAGTATCACTTTGCGAAAAACTACTTTCTGGAACTTCATTTTGTAAGTTACTAATTAATTCTTCCAAAACAATTGAAACTTCACTTTCCGCCATTAAAACGGGCAATCCCGAAATTTGAATGGCATCTGAATTAAAGGCGTCAAAAACAAAACCGGTGTTTTCTAAAGTGAGTCGTAATTCACTTAATAATTGCATTTCATCTGAAGAAAAATATAATTCCAATGGAAATAACAATTGTTGGCTAGGTGCTTTTTGAATCGTAATATTAGTTAAAAATTGTTCGTACAAAATACGTTGGTGGGCTCTTTTTTGATTAATAACAAGCATTCCCGATTTGATAGTACTTACAATATATTTTTTGTGAATTTGATAGGTTGAATTCGTACTCGTTTCCACAGCGTTTTCGTCAAATAATTTTCCCGTAACCTCTTCGCTTTCAAAAGACAAAGAACTAATTTCTTCAGCATCTTGTTTCAAGCCCACGTATAAACTTTCCCAATTTGATTGAGTTGTTTCCTTTTTATAACTTCCAAAGGATGAAAGTGATTTAGAAGGTTTTTCAGTTACAAAAGGATTAAACCCAGAATTTACTTGAATAGTAGGAAAATCGGCTTCTTTATCTTTATATTGGTATGGAGTATCTAAATTTGAATCGCGCTCAAAATCTAAAATTGGAGCCACATTAAACTGTCCTAAACTGTGTTTTACAGCCGAACGCAAAATAGCGTATAACGAATGTTCGTCGTCAAATTTAATTTCGGTTTTGGTAGGATGAATATTAATGTCAATTGTGTGAGGAGGAACATGCAAATACAAGAAATAACTAGGCTGATTTCCTTCTTTCAATAAACCTTCATAAGCATTCATGATGGCATGATGTAGATAAGCACTTTTGATATATCTATCGTTCACAAAGAAAAACTGTTCGCCTCTACTCTTTTTTGCATATTCTGGTTTTCCAACGAATCCAGTTATCTTAACCAGTTCGGTATCTTCTGAAACGGGTACTAATTTTTCATTAGTTTTTCCGCTAAAAATAGCAACAATTCTTTGACGAATATTTGAACTCGGCAAATTATACAACTCACTTCCATTATGAATTAAGGTAAATGAAATCGAAGGATGAGCTAATGCTACTCGCTGAAATTCATCCATCACATGGCGAAATTCAACTGTTTCCGATTTTAGGAAATTACGACGCGCAGGAATATTAAAAAATAAGTTTTTTACGGCAAAAGAAGTTCCTTTAGGCAAAACCGCCACATCTTGGTTGATTAATTTACTTCCTTCAACAACAATATGATTCCCTAATTCTTCCTGATCTTGTTTGGTTTTCATTTCTACGTGAGCAATAGCAGCAATAGATGCCAAAGCTTCACCCCGAAACCCTTTGGTATGCAAATCAAATAAATCTTCGGCTTGGCGAATTTTCGATGTTGCGTGGCGCTCAAAACACATTCTTGAATCGGTTGTGTTCATACCCAAACCATTGTCAATGACTTGCACTAATGTTTTACCCGCTTCTTTTACAATTAATTTAATGTCTGAAGCTTTTGCATCAACGGCATTTTCTAATAGTTCTTTAACTACAGAAGCAGGACGTTGAACAACCTCCCCGGCAGCAATTTGATTTGCAACATGATCAGGTAATAGTTGAATAATACTTGCAGCCATTAATCTGAGGATTATTATTAAGTTATGTTACAAATTTATGAATTTTTATACTGGAAATAGTATTCTTAAAAGTTAAAATAAAATTTTAGAAAACAGAAGAGCTTTAAGGTAGTACATCTATAGTTTTAAGCTGTTGCAACTAAAAATTACTTTCTATTCAAATCTGCCATTTTTATCGCAGCAATCGCAGCTTCTATACCTTTATTTCCGTGCTTTCCTCCACTTCTATCAATAGATTGTTGTATGTTGTTATCGGTTAATACACAAAAAATAGTGGGCACATCATAAAGTAAATTTAAATCTTTCATGCCTTGTGTTACACCTTCGCAAACAAAATCAAAATGCATGGTTTCGCCTTTAATGACGCAACCAATAACGATTACGGCATCTAATTCTAATTTTTCATGCATTTGTCTAGCACCAAAAATTAATTCAAAACTTCCTGGTACATTCCATCGAATTATATTTTCAGGTAAAGCGCTACAATCTGTCAAAGCAGAAAATACACCGTTATACAATCCTTCGGTTACTTGATCATTCCATTCTGAAACAACAATCCCAAACCGAAAATCTTTCGCGCTTGGGATTGTGTTTTTATCGTAATTAGATAAATTTTTATTTTCTGTTGCCATACTATTCAGTCATCGCAATATATGCATCAATATTCATTCCTTCTTTAGAAGTTTCATATTTCTCTTTAATTTCAACAAACAATTTATTAGCTTCTGCTTTTTTACCAGAAACGACTAACAACTGAGCTGCTTTAAATAAAAAGCGTGGGGTTGTAAAATCATTTTCTGCTGCTTCAGCCGCTTTTTTGTAATGTGAAATTGCATCATCAATTTTATTAGTTTCAGATAAAGCGTCACCAATAGCTCCAATAGACAAAGGTTTTAAAATAGCATCTTCTGATTTAAAATTTTCTAAATAAGAAATGGCTTTTTTATAATCACCAATATTTAAATATGACATACCTGCATAATAATTAGCTAGGTTTCCTGCATCGGTTCCAGCATATTCTTCTGCAATACCAACAAATCCTAATTTTCCTTCACCGCCTTTAAGCGCTAAATTATACAATGAGTCTGGTTTTGTAGTAGCATCAACCGCTTGTTGAAAATATTGTTGCGATTGATAAATTTCGTTAGTTGCTTTTTCTTCTTTTGGCTCAACAATAAATTTATTGTACAAAACATAACCTAAAGTTGCAATTGCAATTACACCTACAAACGTTAAAATTACTTTCTGGTTTTTAGCAACCCAGTCTTCAGTTCTTGAAGCCGTTTCATCTAATTTATTAAAAACCTCAGCTGTAGTACTATCACTTACATCTACTACGTCTTCAAAATCATTACCAACTTTAGCTTCTTCTGGTTTTGGTGCTTTGTAACCTCTTTTGTTATATGTTGCCATTTATATTAAATTTAATGAGGTGCAAAAATATAATTTTTATTAAAATTAAAAACCATTTTTGTAGATATTTTTAACAAAATCAATATACTTTTGCAAAATGTCTTATTTTTAGACCTAATTTAAAGTAGCAATATAGTGTTTTTGAAACAATTATCACTTCTTAATTATAAAAATTTAGCTCAAATTGAATTTGATTTTGATGCTAAAATAAACTGTTTTGTAGGAAAGAATGGTGTTGGAAAAACCAATATTTTAGATGCAATTTATCATTTAGCGTATGGAAAGAGCTACTTTAATCCGTTAGCCATACAAAATATAAAACACGGCGAAGAGTATTTTGTAATTGATGCTTTACTTGAAAAAAACAATAAAGAAGAAAAAATTGTTTGTAGTTTAAAAAAAGGTCAGAAAAAAACAATCAAACGGAATGGAAAAGTGTACGATAAACTTTCGGATCATCTTGGATTAATTCCTTTGGTCATAATTTCTCCTTCAGATGCTGATTTAATTGTAGAAGGAAGTGAAACCCGAAGAAAATTTATTGATAGTGTTATTGCAACTTTAGATAATTCCTATTTACAATTACTGATTCAGTATCAAAAAACACTGGCTCAACGAAATGCTTTGATGAAATATTTTGCAGTTAATCAAACATTTGACGCAGACAACTTATCTATTTATAATGAGCAATTAAGCAGTTCTGGACAACTAATCTTTGAAAAAAGAAAACAATTTTTGTCAGAATTTGTTCCCATTTTTGAAAAACACCATGCTAATATTTCGGGAGGAAATGAAAAAGTTGCCTTAAAATATGAAAGTCAATTATTCGAAAGCGATTTACTTTCACTTTTAGAAGATAATTTACAAAAAGACCGAATTATTCAATATACTAGCGCTGGAATTCATAAAGATGATTTAATTTTTGAAATTGATGGATTTCCAATTAAAAAATTTGGCTCACAAGGTCAGCAAAAATCATTTCTTATTGCGCTTAAACTTGCCCAATTTGAATTTATGAAAAAACAAAGCGGTGAATTGCCTATTTTACTTTTTGATGATATCTTTGATAAACTGGATGAAACACGTGTTCAAAAAATAGTTGGAATGGTAAATGATGCCGTTTTTGGTCAAATTTTTATTTCGGACACGCATGCAGAACGAACTGAACTTATTATTCAAGAAACACATCAATCGTATAAAATATTTAATATTTAAAAATGAAAAACTTAAAATCAATCATTGCAACAATAATTATTTTATTTTCTATTAGTTGCTCAAATAGTCAAAATTTTAAAAGTGTAGATGTAGCAGCATTTAAAGCTACATTAGAAAAAACAAACAATGCACAACTTATAGATGTTAGAACGGCAGATGAATTTAATAGCGGACATATTGATAACGCTAAAAACATTGACTGGAATGGAAATGATTTCGATGCGCAAGTAACTTCATTAGACAAAACAAAACCTATTTTTGTTTATTGCCTAAGCGGTGGAAGAAGTAAAAAAGCAGCTGCTAAATTAATCGAATTAGGATTCAAAGAAGTAATTGAATTAAATGATGGCTATCTAGCTTGGAGTAAAGCAAATCCTCAGTCAAACACAACTTGGACAGGAATGACACAAGAAGAATACGCTAAATTACTTACTTCAGATAAAATAGTTGTTATAGATTTTTATGCTCAGTGGTGTGCGCCATGTAAAAAAATGGCTCCTTATTTAGAAAAAATGAATACCGAATTAGCAGATAAAGTTACTATTCATCGTATTGATGCTGATAATAACAAATCGCTATTCAATGCGCTTGGTTATCAGGGTTTACCGGTTATCCTTGTTTACAAAAATGGCAAAGAAACCTTCAGAAAAAATGAATTTGTAAGTGAAGAAGAATTAAGAAAAGCACTATAATTTACCTTTTACAATAATCACATGAACATCATACAGAATCAATCGTTAAAAAATTACAATACTTTTGGAATTGATACTAATGCCCAGCAATTTGTGTCGGTAAATTCAATTTCAGAATTGAAAGATATCCTTTCAAATAACAAGGAAATATTTATTTTAGGTGGCGGAAGCAACATGTTGTTAACTCAAGATATTTCGACGTTAGTAGTTCACATTAATTTAAAAGGCAGAGAAATCGTTGAAGAAAATGATGATTTTGCAATTATAAAAGCTCAAGCTGGCGAAAATTGGCATGAATTTGTGCTTTGGTGCATTGATCAAAACTTTGGTGGAATTGAGAATTTATCGTTAATACCAGGAAATGTTGGCACAACTCCCATCCAAAATATTGGCGCTTATGGTGTTGAAATTAAAGATACAATGTTTTCTTGTGAAGCACTTAACAAAAAAACATTAGCAATTGAAACATTTACTAATGCGCAATGCAAATTTGAATATCGGGAAAGTGTTTTTAAAAACGAATTAAAAGATCAGTATATCATTACTTCGGTAAATTTTAAATTATCCAAAAGAAACCATAATGTATCAACAACTTATGGCGCAATTGAAACCGAATTATTGCATCAAAATATTAAAAATCCTTCGCTAAAAGACGTCAGCAATGCTGTAATTGCCATTCGTCAAAGCAAATTGCCCGACCCAAAAGAATTAGGCAACAGCGGAAGTTTTTTTAAAAACCCTATTGTTTCTAATGAAATATATGAAAAAGCAAAAGCACTTCATCCTGAAATGCCTCATTATGTAGTTTCTGAAACTCATGTAAAAGTGCCTGCTGGCTGGCTAATTGAGCAAGCTGGGTTTAAAGGCAAGCGTTTTGGAGATGCGGGGGTGCACAAAAATCAAGCGTTGGTTTTAGTAAATTATGGAACCGCAACGGGTGCCGAAATTGTAGCACTTTCCCAAAATATTCAACAAACTATTTTAGAACAATTTGGTATTGCCATAGAAGCAGAAGTAAATATTATTTAATTGCCCAATTTCTTTTTATTATTTACCTTTGCTTTTTATTAAATCCGATACATTTTTTTCTATGCTATTCATATTGTTACTTGTTTTTATTGGGATTACATTGATTCAATTGGTGTATTATGTTTTTATTTTTGGCCAATTTTCATTTGCTAAAAAACAAACCATTCAACCTAAAAAACTTCCAATTTCTATCATTATTTGTGCCAAAAACGAAGAAGAAAATATAAAAAATTATTTTCCTTTGATTGTTGCTCAAAATTATCCAGACTATGAAATTGTTCTGATTGATGATGCTTCTAGCGACGAAACATTAGAACTTTTTGAAGCCTATGAAAAGCAATATGCCAATGTAAAACTGGTTAAAGTTCAAAATAACGAAGCGTTCTGGGGAAATAAAAAATTTGCATTAACACTAGGAATAAAAGCTGCAAAAAATGAATATTTAGTATTTACTGATGCTGATTGTTATCCGGTTTCAAACGATTGGCTGTTACAAATTTCTAGTCAATTTACTATTGATAAAACCATTATATTAGGCTATGGCGCTTATGAAAAAGTTAAAAATTCGTTTTTAAACAAAATCATTCGTTTTGATGCTGTATTAAATGTAACTCAGTATTTTTCTTGGGCAAAAATAGGAAAACCATATATGGGCGTGGGTCGCAATTTAGCTTATAAAAAATCTGAATTTTTTAACGTTAGAGGATTCATGGATCACATGAAAATTCGATCTGGCGACGATGATTTGTTTGTTAACCAAGCGGCATCGAATACAAACACAGCAATTTTATTTTCGCCCGAAAGTTTTACTTTTTCAAAGGCTAAAACTTCTTTTAAATCCTGGATTTATCAAAAAAAAATAAATGCTGCAACTGCAAAATTTTACAAAGGATTTGATCAATTTCAATTGGGATTCTTTCTGTTTTCTCAAATAAGCTTTTTTTTACTTGCCATTCTTTTAATGATTTTTCAATACCAATGGATAATAATTACAAGTATTATTGCTTTTAGATATTTATTTACTTGGATTACTTTAGGATATGCTGCATCCAAGTTGAAAGAAAAAGATGTAATGTATTGGTATCCAATTATTGAATTAATTGTTATTTTTACACAGATTACCGTTTTCATTAAAAACATCTATACAAAACCCGTCCATTGGAAGTAAACTCAGTACTCATTCAAAAAAATATAGAAAAGGCAAAAAAGGGTGACCAAGTGGCCTTCACTTTTTTGTTGGATTTTTTTTGGAACGAAGTTTATGGCTTTATGTTAAAACGCACTGAAAACGAAACCGATACTGAAGATATTGTCATAGAAACTTTTGCTAAGGCATTTGACAAAATTGCATCTTATAACCCAGAATTCGGATTCAATACCTGGCTCATAGCAATTGCTAAAAATGTGCATATTGACTTGCTTCGAAAGAAAAAATCATCGCTGTTTATAGATATCAATGATGAAGATGAACGTCAAGCGTATAATGTTGCCGATGATTCAAATTCTGCCGAAGACGAGTTGATTATTGAACAAAATTTAGCGCAACTATTGCAATACATCAAACAATTAAAACCCGCTTATCAGGAAGTCATTCAAATGCGTTATTTTCAAGAAATGAGTTATCAAGAAATGGCCGAACAAATTGATGAACCGCTAAATAACATCAAAATCAAACTGCTTCGAGCTAAGAAATTGTTGGCGGAGATAATCATTGGAAAGTAATTCACTTTTACAATTCCTAAAACTTTCCTAAAGTTTTTATTTTTTCTAAATTCATACTTCAAAATTCTAAATTTGA